>NZ_JBFOHM010000005.1:0-411820 GCF_040812005.1 Arthrobacter sp. HS15c | reverse complement strand
CCAACCCCGGTGACACCACTCTCGGATCATCAAAAAACAGAGCGTCACAATCATGCCGGGACCGGCAGGCCAGCACACCCACATCCTGCACCAGAAAGGGGCTACGAAAAAGGTAACGAGCGTCTGAGCTGGGCGGCGGGCTTTCGCGTAGGAGCGCATCGCGGCGCATCGGGAACTGGAGGTCGCCCAGCGACCGGAGGTTTCCTAATGCGTCGTGTCTAAGCGACGGCGAAAGGCTGCCGCACAGCGGCATCAACCACGGACCCAGGTCCGCGGAGCTAGCGCTCGCGCTGGGGGTCTCCGGCTACGGTCTTGGCGGCTTCGACTTCGAGCATGAGCTTGCCATCTTCCTCCACGAGCCGCGGCTGGTACACGTGGGCCTTGCGCTTGTAGCTCAGGTAGGCGATGCAGCCGTTGGCCGCGGCCATCTTTTCGAGCATGATCTCCGAACCGGGCACCAGGAGCTGGCCGAGGGTGAGGCCTGCGGTGTTCTCCACGCCCACTTCGTCGCCCAGCGCTGTGGTGTCCCGGTCGGCGATGACCTTGGAAGCGTTCACCCATCGGCCCCACACACCTTTGCTTTCCAGGAGCGTGGGCTGCTGGTTCATCGGCACGGTTGCCGCGAAGTAGCGGGTGTCGAACCGGCGGTGCGCGAAGTCCGGGCTGCGCCAGTTCACCAGGGGTTTGAGCAGGTCGGTCCGCACCGAGAGCCCGCGTTTGGCCAGGACCTCAGTGAAGGACTTCTCCTGGTTGGCCACCAGTTCGCGGGCCCGCATCCATTCCGGCGTGGACGTGCCCTCCACGGTGCTGGAAAGGTCCGGGCCCGCCAGGAGCACCCCGGTTTCCTCAAACAGTTCCCGGATGGCGCCCACCACGTGCCGCCGCGCCAGCCCGACGTCGTCCGTCCCCATCTGCTCGGCCCAATGCTGGGGCGAGGGGCCCAGCCAGCCCAGCGCGTCGTCGTCGGACGCGTCCAGGGAACCTCCCGGGAAGGCGAGGACCCCCAGCGGCGAGGAACCCGGACGGTATCCGAGCCAGGTCTCCAGGCCGGTGGGGGAATCGCGCAGCAGGACGACGGACGAGGCGAGGCGGGCAGCGCGGGGCGTCCGCTCGCCGTGGTCGAGCCAGCTTTGTGCCGCCCCTTCAAGATCGGGGGGAAGGACAAACAGGCGTCGGGCGAGGTGAGGCAAAGAGGTGACCGGTCCTTAGCTGAATTCAGCGATCAGTTCGACTTCTACGGGAGAGTCGAGCGGCAGGACTGAAACCCCGACGGCGGAGCGGGCGTGCTGGCCCGCGTCACCCAGGACGCGTCCCAGCAGGTCAGAAGCACCGTTGATGACACCCGGCTGGCCGGTGAAGGACGGGTCCGAGGCCACGAAGCCCACAACCTTCACGATCCGTGTGATGCGGTCAAGGTCGCCGATGACGCTCTTGACGGCAGCCAGGGCGTTGACTGCGCAGACGGCTGCGAACCGCTGGGCGTCCTCCGGGGACACCTTGGGCTCGTCTGCGTAGCCTTCGGTGCCGGTGGACACTTTGCCCGTAGCTTCGAGTTTGCCGTTAATAAACGGCAGCTGGCCGGAGGTGTAAACGTGGTTGCCGGAGATGATGGCCGGCACGTAGCTGGCCACGGGGGCGGCCACTTCGGGAAGGGTCAGTCCGAGCTCGGCGAGGCGCTGCTCAACGGCTGAAATCGGCGCGGTTTCCGCGCCGGACGTGGTGTCTGCGGGGGTGCTCACGGTTACTGCTTCTCCCTCTTGAGGTAGGCAACAAGTCCGTTGCCGTCCGGTCCGGTGACAACCTGGACAAGCTCCCAGCCGTCCTCTCCCCACTGGTCCAGGATCTGCTTGGTGGCGTGAATAATGAGCGGAATCGTCGCGTACTCCCATTTGGTCATGAGAGAAAGACTAGTCCTTGCCGGTAAAGTGGAAAACATGGTGACTCGTAAGAACCCCATTTTCGACACAGCCACTACCCTCGGAAAGATTTTAGGTTTCCTTGGCGTGAGCGCTATTTGCGGTGTCCTGGTTGCTGGCCTGCTGGTCCCCGCTGCCGCCGTCTCGGGCAGCGCGGCAAGCGGTTCGATCGAGTTCTTCGACACCCTCCCGGCGGAGCTGAAGGTGGACCCGCCCAGCCAGTCGACAAAGATCCTGGCCGCGGACGGCAGCCTCATCGCCAACCTGTATGAAGAGAACCGGACCAAGGTCTCCCTGGACCAGATCTCCCCCTTCATGAAGGAAGCTGTCATCGCCGTTGAGGACAGCCGGTTCTACGACCACGGCGGCGTGGACACCACCGGTATCCTCCGGGCCCTGGTAAGCACAGCCCGCGGCAACAAGCAGGGTGCCTCCACCATCACCCAGCAGTACGTCAACAACGTCCTCAACGCCAACCTCGCCGCCGAGGGCAACGAGGACCAGATCAAACTCAACGGCGTGAACAAGGGCGTGGGCGACAAGCTCCGCGAAATGAAGCTCGCTATCGCCCTGGAGAAGGAATTCACCAAGGAGCAGATCCTTGAGGGCTACCTCAACATCGTGTTCTTCAACCGCGACGCCTACGGCATTGAAGCCGCATCGAAGCTTTTCTTCAGTACCACTGCCAAGGACCTGACGCTTCCGCAGGCCGCCCTCCTCGCCGGCCTCGTCAACAGCCCTTCTGCTTTTGACCCCATCAGCAACCCCGAGAACTCCAAGCAGCGCCGCGACCTGGTCCTGGGCCTGATGCTGAGCCAGCACAAAATTACCCAGGCAGAGCATGACGCCGCCGTTGCCACCCCGGTGGAACCGAAGGTCACACCAGCACGCCAGGGTTGCGCCTATGCCTCCACGGCGCCGTACTTCTGTGACTACGTGCTGCACCTGTTGCTGAACAACCCCGCCTACGGTGCGGACGCCCAGGAGCGCATCAACAATGTCTTCCGCGGCGGCCTGACCATCACCACCACCCTTGATCCCAACGCCCAGATCGTGGCCCAGGCTGAGTCCGATGCGGCGGCCGGCGCCAACCCGGACAAGTGGGGCTCTGCCATCGTCTCGGTGCAGCCGAACACGGGCAAGATCATCAACATGGCCCAGAACACCTCGTTCCTGCCCGCGGACGGCAAGTTCGACTCCCAGGTCAACTTCAACGTGGACAAGCTGGACAAGGACGGCAACGACCTCAACGGCATGGGCGGGTTCCAGCCCGGTTCCACCATGAAACCGTTCACGTTCGCGGAATGGCTCAATGAGGGCAAGTCCATGAACACGAACATCAACGCGGCCACGCGGAAGTATCCGCAGAACTTCCCCTGGAAGAACACCTGCCCGGACCCCACTGTCGGCTGGTATGACGCCAGGGTTCCAGGCAGCTTTGACCTGCAGAACTCGGACGAGGGCTACTACCGGAGCATGACGGTCCTGTACGGCCTGATGAACTCCATCAACACGGCCACGTTCGCCTCCGCGGCCCAGGTTGACCTCTGCGGCATCCAGAAGATCGTCGACGCCGTGGGCATCCACGGCGGCCTGCCCACGGCTGAAGATCCCAACCCGCAGGTCAAGATGACCACCCTGGGCAACCTGATTGGTTCCACCCAGACGGCCCCGCTGACCATGGCCTCCGCGTTTGCCACGTTCGCCAACGACGGCAAGTACTGCGAGCCCATCGCCATCACCTCCGTGACGGACCAGACCGGCGCCCAGCTTCCCGCACAGTCCTCCAACTGCAAGGACGCCGTCAAACCCGAGGTGGCCCGAGGCGTTGCCTACGCCATGCAGGAAGTCCTGAACGCAGGCTCCGGTTCCCTGATCGTGCCCCGCCTGTCAACCAAGACAAACTTCCCGGTGGCTGCCAAGACCGGCACCAACGACACCAACGGCTCCACCTGGGTGGTGGGCTACACCACCGGCCTGGCCACGGCCGCCTGGTTCGGCGACCCGCTGGGTGACCAGCTCCGCCCGGGCCGGAACCTGACGGTAAACGGCAAGTTCTACCAGGCCATCGACGGCTACATGATCGCCGGGCCCATGTTCTCCAAGTACATGGCCCAGGTCGCCCCGGCCTACGGCACCGCCCCGTTCACGGCCCCGCCCACCAACATGGTGAACGGCACACCGGCCAAGACGACGCCCACTTCGCCGGCCACGGCGGCCCCCGCACCGCAGCCGTCCAGCCAGCCGTCCACCGACCCTGCACCCGGCAACAGCGATAAGAAGGGCTAGCTACCGATGGCAGTCAGCCCTGCAGTGGCCAGCCGCGTCCGGAACATCGGGCGCGGCTTCGCCGTCACCGCTGCCGCCGGAGCGGCGGCCGGACTTGCCGCCGTCGGATACGGTTTGTGGGAGAAGAACCAGTTTGTCCTGCGCGAGGAAACCCTGCCCATCCTCCCTCCCGGACAGCGGCCGTTCACCATCCTGCACCTGAGCGACATCCACTTCGTTCCCGGCCAGGACACCAAGGCGGCGTGGCTGCAGTCCCTGGCCTCGCTGAAGCCGGACCTCGTGGTCAACACCGGCGATAACCTCAGCCACGTCAAGGCCGTTGAGCCGCTGCTGGCGGCGCTCCGGCCGCTGCTGGAATTTCCCGGCGTTTTTGTCCCCGGCTCCAACGACTACTACGGACCCAGCTTCAAGAACCCGGCAACGTACCTGCTGGGCCCGTCCAAACTGAAGCGTGAAGCCACCGAACTGGACTGGCCGCGGCTGCGTGCCGGCTTCGGCATGGGCGGCTGGGTGGACCTGACCAACCGCAACCAGTCAGTGGTCCTGCGGGGGATGCGGTTCGACTTCTCCGGCGTGGACGATCCGCACCTGAACCGTGAACGCTACGCCGGCTGGCCCCGCGGAACCAAGGGCCAGGACGAGAACCCGCACCTCCGCGTGGCCGTCATCCACGCCCCCTACCAGCGGGTCCTGGACCACTTCACCGAAGACGGCGCAGACCTGCTCCTCGCCGGACATACCCACGGCGGACAGCTCTGCATCCCCGGCTACGGGGCCCTGATTTCCAACTGCGACCTCCCAACATGGCGGGCCAAGGGCCTCAACAACTGGGAGAGCAACGGATCCACGACGCCGGTGAACGTCTCCGGCGGCATCGGCACCTCCCGCTTCGCCCCGGTCCGGATCGCCTGCAAGCCCGAGGCTGTCCTGCTGACGCTCACCGCCAGGGAATAGCTTCTCCGGCCCCTCCTGCTCATTGCGGATCGCGATAACTGGACAATCACGCCCGGCGCCGCGGAATGCTGTGAATCGAATCACCCCATGGCATAAGGTAGTTGCTACGGGAAACTACATTCGTTTTAGAGCTTGAGAAGCGGGCATGGCCAAGCAGACTTCATTTTTCAGATCCATCAGCCGTCTTTATCCTCACGTCAGGCCGATCATCCCCCGGCTTATCATGGGGCTCCTCTGTGCACTTTTTGCCAGCGTCGTTGCACTGACCATCCCCCAGGTGCTCCGGGTCCTGATCAATGACTCGCTCCAGGCCGGCGGCGCCACGGACTCCGTCTGGATTGCCGCCGTCGTCATCCTGATCTTGGGCATCGCCGAGGCGGTGCTCGTGGCCCTCCGCCGGCAGTTTGTCATCAACCCGGCCACCACCGTGGAAACCCGGATGCGCGTCTCCCTGTACGGGCACCTCCAGGACCTGACCGTGTCCTTCCACGACCGGTGGGGCTCCGGCCAGCTGCTCTCCCGCGCCATGACCGACCTGAACTTCCTGCGCCGCTGGATGGCCTTCGGCGCCATCATGCTGGTGGTCACCACCCTCACCGTGGTCATCGGCATCGCAGTCATGTTCTCGATGAGCTGGCAGCTGGCCCTGATCTTCCTCGCCGCGGCGGTACCCATCATGGCCTACGGCTTCCGGTTCCGGACCCGCTTCAGCAAGGTGGCCCGGCGCAGCCAGGACCAGGCCGGCGACCTCGCCACCACCGTGGAGGAATCGGTCCACGGCATCCGCGTCCTGAAGGCGTTCGGCCGCAGCCGCGAGGCCCTCGAGAACTTCAATGAGCAGGCGGAGGAACTCCGCCAGACAGAGATCTCCAAGGCCCGGCACCAGGCCACGTTCACCATGGTGGTCACCCTATTGCCCGAGCTCGCCCTGGGCGCAGGCCTGGTGGTGGGCGTGATGCTGTGCGCCAGCGGCCAGCTGAGCATCGGCGCCCTGGTGGCCTTCTTCGCCACCGCTGCCGTCATCGCATCGCCGGTGGAGTTCTCCGGCATGCTGCTGGCGATGGCACTCACGGCCAAGACCGCCGTCGACCGTCACTTCGAAGTCATGGACTCGGCCAACACCATCACCAGTCCCCCGGAGCCCCGCCGGCCCTCCCAGCTGCGCGGTACCTTGCGGTTCGACAACGCCACCTTCGCGTTCGAAGACGCGCCGGACAAGCCCATCCTCAAGGAGATCAGCCTGGAGGTCCTGCCGGGCGAAACCATGGCCCTGGTGGGCATCACGGGAAGCGGCAAGAGCGCGCTCATCCAGCTGGTCCCCCGGCTGTACGACGTCACTGCCGGCTCCATCACCATCGACGGCGTGGACCTGCGCGAGTTCGACGTCGAGGAGCTCCGGCGCGTGGTGGGTGTCGCTTTCGAGGACACCACCCTGTTCTCCAATTCCGTCCGGGACAACGTCCTGCTCGGCGCGCAGGACCGGACCGAGGAAGCGTTGGATGAGGCCCTGGACGTGGCCCAGGCCCACTTCGCCTATTCACTTCCCGAAGGAGTGGAAACCCTGATCGGCGAAGAAGGCCTGAGCCTGTCCGGCGGACAACGCCAGCGGATTGCCCTCGCCCGGGCCATTGCCGCCCGGCCCCGCGTCCTGGTGCTCGACGATCCGCTGTCCGCCCTGGACGTGCACACGGAGGAGCTCGTGGAAAACCGGCTCCGTGCGGTGCTGAAGGACACCACCACCCTGATCGTGGCGCACCGGCCGTCCACCGTGGCACTGGCGGACCGGGTGGCCCTGCTCGAGGACGGCCACATCACCGCCGTCGGAACCCACACGGAGCTGCTGGCGGAAAACCCGCACTACCGCTACGTCATCGCCAGCCTGGACCAGGAACCCCGGGACCTGGATTCGGAACTGTCGGAGCTCGAGGAAGCGGCCGACGCCGAGGCAAAGGAAACCATCCGATGAGCACCGCAACCTTCGGCACGGCCAACGAGGACAACGCCCACCTCAGCAAGAGCGACAGCAAAGCCGTACGACGGCGGTCGCTCGCCCTGCTCGGGTCCCTGATCCGTCCGGTGCGGCTCAGGTTCTGGCTGACCATCGCCACCGTGGTCCTGTCCCAGGCCGCGCGGGTGGCCGGGCCGGCGCTGATCGCGTTCGGGATCGACCACGCCCTTCCGGCCCTGCAGGCAGGCGACAACCTCCCGCTGGTGCTCACCGGCGTCGGCTACCTGGCCGCAGCCGTCGCCACGGCCGGGCTGACGGCGCTGTATGTCACCTCCACCGCCCGGCTGAGCCAGGCGATGCTCCTGGACCTCCGGGTGCGGGTCTTCCGGCACACGCAGCGGCTGAGCCTGGAATTCCACGAAAAGTACACCTCGGGCCGGATCATCGCCCGGCAGACCTCGGACCTGGAGGCGCTGCGCGAACTCCTCGATTCGGGCGTGAGTTCCTTGGCCTCGGGCATGCTCTTTATGGTGTTCACCGCTGCCACGGTGTTCGCGCTGGACTGGCGGAGCGGGCTGATTGTGCTGGCCGCCGGTGTGCCGATGTACTTCCTGTCGCGCTGGTACCAGAAGCATTCCCAGATCGCGTTCCGTGAATCCCGGGTGGTGTCGGCCCGGCTGATCGTGCACTTCGTGGAGACCATGACCGGGATCCGCGCCGTGAAGGCCTTCCGCAAGGAACGCGAAAACGCTGACCAGTACGGCCAGCTCTCCGAGGACTACCGGCGGGTCACCGTCCGCTCCATTAACCTGAACGGCATCTTCCAGCCCGGCCTGGTGCTGATCGGCAACATCTGCGTGGCGGCGGTCCTGCTGTTCGGCGGGTTCCGGGTCCTGGACGGAGACCTCGCCGTGGGTGTGCTCCTGGCACTCATCCTGTCCACCAAGCGCTTCTTCCAGCCGGTGGACCAGATGGCCATGTTCTACAACTCCTTCCAGAGCGCCCAGGCCGCCCTGGAAAAGGTGTCCGGCCTGCTGGAGGAGATCCCCACCGTCCGCCCGCCCAAAAACGCGGTGGCGCTGCGGGACGCCAGGGGCGCGGTCGACTTCACGGGCGTGGAGTTCCGCTATGGCGACGGCCCCGTGGTCATCCCCACCATGGACCTGCACATCCCCGCCGGCCAGACCGTGGCGCTCGTGGGCCAGACGGGTGCCGGCAAGTCCACCCTGGCCAAGCTGATCGCCCGCTTCTACGACGTCTCCGCCGGTTCACTCACCCTGGACGGCGTGGACCTCCGCAGCCTCAGCACCACGGACCTGCGCCGGAACATCGTGATGGTCACCCAGGAGGCATTCCTGTTCAGCGGCTCCGTGGCGGACAACATTGCCCTGGGCCGGCCCGAGGCCTCCCGTGAGGAGATTGAAGAAGCCGCCAAGGCCGTCGGAGCCCACGAGTTCATTACCGAACTCCCCGAAGGCTACGACACCGACGTCAACAAGCGCGGCGGCCGTGTCTCCTCCGGCCAGCGCCAGCTCATCAGCTTCGCCCGGGCGTTCCTGGCCCGCCCGGCGGTGCTGATCCTGGACGAGGCCACCTCCTCGCTGGACATCCCGTCCGAGCGGCTTGTCCAGAACGGCCTGGCGCGGCTCCTGCAGGCAACGGCCGACGCCGGCAACGCCGCAGGTGCCCCTGGTTCCGCTGCGGCAGGCGGGGGCCGCACGGCGCTGATCATCGCGCACCGGCTCTCCACCGTTGAAACCGCCGACCGCGTGCTGGTGGTCCACGACGGCCGCGTCGTGGAGGACGGCACCCCGGCGGACCTGATCGGCGGCGGCGGGCGGTTCGCCGAACTGCACGGGGCTTGGAAGGACTCCCTGGTCTGAGCCGCACCGAAAGCCCGCCGCGGTGCGCGGGCATTCCGGTGATCACGGCTGGGATAGCCTGAACACCATGGCAGACGAGATGGAAAACGGCGCAACTGAACTCCCCGCGGAGCCGTTGTCCGAGCGCGTCGCGGAGGTACTGCGCGAGAGGATCATCTCCGGCCAGCTCCCGGCCGGCGGAAAGCTCAACGAGCGGGAACTTGCCGCAGACCTGGAAGTGTCCCGCATTCCCCTGCGCGAAGCACTGCCGCTGCTGGAGGCCGAAGGCTTCATCTCCACGGAGCCGCGCCGCGGCGCCGTCGTCCATTCCTTCACCTACCGGGACGCCCAGGAGGTCTTTGACCTCCGGCTCCAGCTCGAACCCCTGGCCGCGTCATTCGCCGCGCGGCGGGTAGCCGAAGGCGCCGACCCGGCCGCCCTCCTGGAGGCCCTGGAGTCTGCCCGCACCAGTGTGACCGGGGTCCACGCATCAGGCCGCAACTCGGACCTGCACGAGGAAATCGTCAAGCTCGCGGACCACCATCTGCTCCGGCGCATGACAGGCCTGATGAACGGGCGCGTTCGCTGGCTCTTCCGCCTGACGCCGGAGCGCGACACCCCAAAGATGTGGGAGGAGCACGCCGAACTGGTGCAGGCCATCGCCGAAGGCCAGCCCGCCCTGGCCGCCGCCCTGGCCTCCGCGCACGTGGAGCGGGGCCGCCACGATTCGTTGCCGGTCCTGGCAGAGCGCCTCCCCGCCAGCGCGGACGCCTCCACACGACGCCGCCGCCGCGGACGCTGAGAGGGCAGCCTGCGGCCCGATTTCGCATCCGGACCCCGGATCGGCTATTCTTGTAAAGTTGCTTTTGCAGCGGATCGGGATGTAGCGCAGCTTGGTAGCGCGCTTCGTTCGGGACGAAGAGGTCGCAGGTTCAAATCCTGTCATCCCGACCAAACAAAGAGGGTCTCCCCCAGGGGAGGCCCTCTTTTGTGTTTCCGCATGACAGCAATTGCGGCCGCCTGTCACAAAAATCAGGACTGCAGGAGCCTCCCCATTTAAGCGGACCACAGGGCAGGTAACATTTTGGCAACGGTGACGCCGTCATCCGGGCAAAGGAATGGCCCCGGACCATAGTTCGCATGATCCGGGGCCTCGCCTCCTTTGGTGAGGAGTGATTACATCGGGTCTGGCCAGTTGCCAACGTACGTGGTGTAAGTGGTGTCACTGTCCTTGGTGTCCTTGACTTTCTTGGACATGGGATCGGGCCAGTTACCTACGGCTACAGATACACCGGTGGTATCAGCGATGGAACCTGCAGACAGGACGGCCGGAGCCGCCGCAGAAAACGCCAGGGCCCCAGCCAGAACGGCTGCGGCTGCAATCTTCTTCAACATATAAGTTCCTCAATACGAGTCGGATTCGTTACAAAGTCAGCACTGTCCTTGTTGACATACATTGTAAAATGTTTTCCACAGGGACTGTCAAGCATTGAGTACAAAGACTGTCCGGAATTAGGAGGAAATCCCGTGGGCAACGGATTCGGGGAGAAGCTCCGGGCGGAGCGTCTCGAACGTGGGCTGACACAGGCTGAACTGGGCAAGGACCTGTATTCCCCCAGCTATATCTCCCTCCTTGAGACCGGCCGGAGGGAACCCACGGCCGAAGTCATCGAGGAGCTGGCCCGCAGGCTGGAACTGGCGCCCAAGGCGCTGGAAGCCTGGAGCCAACCCATCTCGGTCAGCGACGCCGAGTACGTCCTCGCCGGACTCTACGCACGCCAGGCCTGGGACCTTCGGGATTACCCGCTCGCCGCCACACATGCTGCCACGGCCGCGCAGATAGCCCTTGAAGGCAAAAACACCAGCGCCTGGTGGAACATGACTTATATGCAGGCCGAGTGCCTGATCAAGCAGGGCAACTGGCAGGAATGCCAGAAGATCATGCAGCACTTGCTGGAGCACCCCATGGCCACCGAGTCCGTCGGCCTGGGCGTGCGCGCCCGCCAGATGCTCGCCGGCATCTGCCAGGGACAGGGCCAGCTGAGCACCGCCGTGGATCACGCGATGGAGGCCGTGAAGCTCTGCGCCAAGCTGCCCAAGGGATCCACGCTGATTATCGGCGCCCACCGGGCCCTGATCGGAGCCCTGGCGGAGAGCGGACGGCTGGACGAGGCCTGGAAGTTCTGCCAGGACATGAACGACCAGGTGGACGAGCACTCGATGTCCCAGCTCGCGGGTGAGGTGGCATGGGTGATCGGCAACGTGGCGTTTATGCGGCATGACTACGCAGAGGGCATCAAGTACCACGAACGCGCGGCCAGGATGCTCTCCCCCGCCAACGACATCGAGCTCTGGGCGCGGTTCAACAAGGCTTCCGCCGCGGTGCGCCTGTCCTCGGGGATCGTTGAGCCGGAAACGCTTTCCTCCATTGAACGTGCCGAACTGGCACTGTCCATCGTGGGCGGCAACAAAACGGACCAGCTGGAAGTCGCCTTCATCCGCGCCCGCTGGCTCTACCTCACTGGCGACATCGTGGCCGCCATCAGTAAGCTCCAGGAGATCCACGCAGAATCAGACGCGCTGGCCAAGCACACCGCAGGCGAGGTTTCCCTGCTCCTGGGCAAGTCGCTGAAGGCAGCCGGCGAGTCCGAGGAAGCCCTGGTCTACCTGGAGGAAGCGCAGAAGGCATTCAGCGCGGCCGGCGCCTCGGACCGCGTCCAGCAGGCACTCGATGCGGTGCTGGAGATCAGGTTGGCGCAGCAGCGGGCCGCCAAAGCCAGCAAGGCCCAGGCCAGCTAGCCAAAGGCCCGTTAAACAGCAGCGGGCCCGGCCGGGAGCCGGGCCCACCACTAAGTGCTAGGCGAAGGTCAGGCCAGTGAGCTTCTCATAGGCCTCGACGTAGCGGCTGCGCGTCCGGTCGACAACGTCGGCCGGCAGCGCGGGCGGCGGCATGTCCGAGGCGCGGTCCCAGCCCGATTCGGCCGACGTGAGCCAATCCCGGACGTACTGCTTGTCGTAGGATGGCTGCGCCTGGCCGGGCTGGTACGTGGCCGCATCCCAGAAACGGGACGAATCCGGGGTGAGGACCTCGTCACCGAGGACGATGCCTCCGGACACGACGTCGTAGCCGAACTCCACCTTCGTGTCAGCCAGGATGATGCCGCGTTCGCGGGCGATCTTCTCCGCGGCGGTGTAGATCTTCAGGGTCAGCTCGCTCAGCCGGCCCGCGATGTCGTCGCCCACCATGCCCACAACGGCGTCGTAGGTGATGTTCTCGTCGTGTTCGCCCACCTCGGCTTTGGCCGACGGCGTGAAGATGGCGTGCTCCAGGCGCGAGCCGTCCACCAGGCCCTCCGGCAGCGGGATGGCGCACACCGTGCCGGACGCCTTGTACTCGAGCAGCCCGGACCCGGTGAGGTAGCCGCGGGCGATGCATTCCACCGGGAACATATCCAGCTTCTTGCAGATCATGGCGCGGCCCTCCACCGCAGCGGGAACCCCGCCTTCCACGGTGGACGCCAGGACGTGGTGCTCCACGCCCAGCTGGCCGAACCACCACAGGCTGAGCTGGGTGAGGATGCGGCCCTTGTCCGGGATCTCGCTGGTCAGGACGTGGTCGTAGGCGCTGATGCGGTCGCTGGCCACCACCAGGACGCAGTCCTGGCCCACCTGTTCGCGGATGGACTCGTCGGCGGGCTCGTACAGGTCACGAACCTTGCCGGAGTACACGTGCGTCCAGCCCGGCAGATCCAGGGTGGCCGTGCTCAGGCCGCGCTTCTGGTCCGCTTCCTGCGGTGAATTCTCGGTCATGCTATGCCTTCGCCTTCGTCACGGGCAGGGATCCGGTGGCGCTGGAGGACACCTTGATCTCGCCGCGGGCGGCCTTGCGGCCGATGTCGGTCCGGAACTGGGAGCCTTCCAGCTGAACCAGCTCCACGCCGTCGTACGCCCTCTCGCGGGCCTCCACGAGGTCGCTGCCGAGGGCAACCACGGCGAGCACGCGGCCGCCAGCGGAGACCACCTTGCCTTCGTCGTCGAACGTGGTGCCGGCGTGGATCACGTGTACGCCGTCGAGCTCGTCCACCTTCTTCAGTCCCCGGATGCGGTCGCCGGTGCGGGGCGTGTCCGGGTAGTTCTCGGAGGCCACGACGACGGCGACAGCGGTGTCCTTGGACCAGCGCAGCTCTTCCGCCTTGTCCAGTTCGCCCTTGGCGGCTGCCAGGAGCAGCGCGCCGAGGGGGGTCTTGAGCCGGGCCAGGACGGCCTGGGTTTCGGGATCGCCGAAGCGGACGTTGAATTCGATGACGCGGGTTCCGCGGGACGTCAGGGCCAGGCCCACAAACAGCACACCCACAAACGGGGTGCCGCGGTGCGCCATCTCGTTGACCGTGGGCTGGGCCACGCGGTCGATGACTTCCTGCACCAGGCCTTCGGGTGCCCACTCCAGCGGGGTGTACGCGCCCATGCCGCCGGTGTTGGGGCCTTCGTCGTTGTCGAAGATGCGCTTGAAGTCCTGCGCCGGGGACAGCGCCACCGTGTTGCGGCCGTCGCACAGGACAAAGAGGGAAACCTCGGGGCCGTCAAGGAATTCCTCGATCACCACGGTGCCGCCTGCGTCGAAGCAGGTCTGGGCATGCGCGAGGGCTTCGTCGCGGTTCTTGGTGACCACCACGCCCTTGCCGGCGGCGAGGCCGTCGTCCTTCACCACGTAGGGTGCCCCGAAGGTGTCCAGGGCGGACGCTGCTTCCTCGGCGTTGGTGGCCACCATGGCCATGGCAGTGGGCACGCCGGCCTCAGCCATGATCTCCTTGGCGAACGCCTTGGAGGCCTCCAGCTGGGCTGCGGCCTTGCTGGGACCGAACACCGGAATACCGGCTTCCCGGACGGCGTCAGACACGCCGGCGGCGAGGGGCGCTTCGGGGCCCACCACCACCAGGTCGACGGCCAGCTTGATTGCCAGCGCCGCGACCGCGTCTGGATCATTGCCGTTGATGTTGTGGGTGGGGACCAGCTTGCTGATGCCGGCATTGCCGGGAGCTGCGTGGACCTCGGACACGTTGGGGTCGGCGAGCAGGGAGCGGACAATGGCGTGTTCGCGGCCTCCGGGGCCGATGACGAGTACCTTCACAGTCTCCAAGGGTACTTTGTGAACCCGGCTGGCTCCTAAGCTGTCTCGGCCCCCGGCCGGCCCCGGAACAATCCCCCCGGCCGTCCGCTACGAACCAATGGCATGAAGAAGCTGATGAAGTGGCTCAAGGGTCCAACCGCCATGGCCGCGCTGGCCGGTGTGGTGGCGGCCGCCGTCGTGCTTGCCGTCGCAGAACTGATCGGTGCGTTCTTTACGGCGCGGGCCACCCCGGTGATTGCCCTGGGGTCCACGTTCATCGACTTCACGCCGCCGTGGATGAAGGACTTTGCCATCGCCACGTTCGGCACCAATGACAAGGCCGCGCTGTTTGTAGGGATGGGCCTGACCATCTCCCTGCTCGCCTGCGTGCTGGGTGTGGTGGCCTTCCGCAGATGGGCCCTCGGCGTGGCCGGGGTGCTGCTGATGGGGACGGTGATCGTGGCCAGCGTGGTCACACGGGCAAGCGTCAAGCCCCTGGACGCCATTCCCACCGTCCTCGGAACGCTGGCCGGGCTGGTGGTGCTGCGCCTCCTGATAGCTCCGCTGTGGCGGACCAGGGCCTGGCCCGATGCCCCGGCAGACACCGCGGCGAAGGAACCTGAGCGTCCCGCGACCAGCCGCCGCAGGTTCTTCGCCGCGGCGGGCATCACTGCGGCGGCCGCAGGAATCGCAGCCACCGGCGGCCGTCTCCTCAGCGTCGCCCGCAGCAACATCGCGCAGGCCCGCGGATCCCTCACGCTGCCCTCGCCGGTCAAGGCTGCCGCGGCCGTGCCTGGCGGCGTCCAGTCACCCGTGGCCGGCGTGACCCCTTGGGTCACCCCCAACGGCGACTTCTACCGGATTGACACCGCCCTCAGCGTTCCGGAACTCAACGCCGACGACTGGGAACTCCGGGTCCATGGCCTGGTCGAGGAAGAAGTCCGACTCACGTTCCAGGACCTGCTCGACGCCGACCTGATCGAATCGCACGTCACGCTCACCTGCGTCTCCAATCCCGTGGGCGGAAACCTCGCCGGCAACGCCAAATGGCTGGGGCTGCCCATGCGCGAGGTCCTCAAGCGGGCGCGCCCCAAGGAAGGCGCGGACATGGTGCTGTCCACCTCGATCGACGGCTTCAGTGCCTCCACGCCGCTGGAGGTACTCCAAGACGACCGCGACGCGATGCTGGCGATCGGCATGAACGGTGAGCCGCTGCCGCTGGAGCACGGCTATCCGGTGCGCATGGTGGTCCCGGGCCTGTACGGATTCGTCTCCGCCACCAAGTGGGTGGTGGACCTCGAGGTCACGCGTTTTGCTGACAGCAAGGCCTACTGGACCCAGCGCGGCTGGTCCGAGCGCGGCCCCATCAAGACTATGGCCCGGGTTGAGGTCCCCAAGTCGTTCGCCAAGGTTCCCGCCGGCCGGACGGCCATCGGAGGCACCGCCTGGGCACAGACCCGCGGCATCACCAAGGTGGAGGTCCAGATCGACAACGCGGACTGGGCCGAGGCCACGCTTTCCGCGGAGGCTTCCGTCATCACGTGGCGGCAGTGGTCCTTCGAATGGGACGCCACGCCCGGCCCGCACTACATCAAAGTCCGCGCCACTGACGGCAACGGCGAGGTCCAGACGGACCAGCGCGCCGAGCCTGTACCCGACGGCGCGTCCGGCTGGCAGTCGGTCATGGTCACCGTGGAGTAGCCCGGCAATCCCCTGCCCGGCCCCTAGACTGGCACTATGCCGCACAACCCGCATGCCACCTTCACAGTGGACTCCGCCGTCGAACTGGCCGTCGTCGAACGAAGCGGCTTTGTGGAGTCCCGGCACATCGGCTCGGCCGTCCTCCTGGCGGCCGACGGCACCGTGGTGACCGAGCTTGGGGATATCACCACCCCCATCTACGCACGGTCAGCGCTCAAGCCATTGCAGGCCCTGGCGTCCATGCAGGCAGGCGTCCCGCTGCGCGGCGCGCAGGTGGCGCTTGCCTGCGCCAGCCATGTGGGGTCCCTGGACCACATGGACGTGGTGGAGGGGATGCTCAAGGCCGCAGGCGTCCGGGAGGACGAGCTCCAGTGCCCGGCCGCGTGGCCGCAGGACGAGACCGCCCGCAACTGGCTGGTCCGCTCCGAGCGCGGCAAGTCCAGGCTCGCCTTCAACTGCTCCGGAAAACACGCCGCATTCCTGTGGGCCTGCACGGAAAACGGCTGGGACACGCACAGCTACCTCGAACCCAACCATCCGCTGCAGCAGCGCGTCCGCAGCGTGATCGAGGAATACACTGGCGAGCAGATCGCCCATCTGGGGATCGATGGCTGCGGGGCTCCGGTGGCCGCCGTCTCGCTGACCGGCCTGGCCCGCGCCTTTTCCCTGCTGGCCAAGGCACCCGGTGACAAGAACTCCAATGCCCGGGCTGCCACCGTTGCCACCTCCATGCTCGACTACCCGTGGGCCGTGCAGGGCCGGGGCGAGGCAAACACCATCGTGATGGACGAACTGGGGATCATCGCCAAGATCGGCGCGGAAGGCGTGCTGGTGATGGCCACCCCGCAGGGTGTTGCGGTGGCTCTCAAAATGCTGGACGGAAACCTGAGGGCCACGTCCCTGGTGGGCCTGACGATGCTCGCCGCCGCCGGGGCGGTGGACATCCCTGGCGTCTCCAGCGTCCTGGAAAAAGTAGTCGAACCCGTACTGGGCGGTGGCCGGCCCGTCGGCCGGATCCGGCTGGGGCCGGCCGTCTCGGCGCTCCTGGACTGACCCTTTTCCACATCCCGCTCTGAAGGAGGCCGGCCGCATGGCTGTAGCGCGCCGTCGTATTGGCATCGAAGAAGGCACGGCGGCACTGGCCGCATGGCGCGAAGGTGCGGCCGCGCCGTCGGGCGTTCCTGTCCCCCGCACCGTTACCGCCACCGCCGTGCGGTACACGCTGGAGGAAGTCACCGCCCGCGCGCCGGGCAACTCGGTGGAAGTGCGGGTGCCGCCGTTCGGCGTCACCCAGTGTGTGGAAGGCCCGCGGCACACGCGCGGGACGCCGCCCAATGTGATTGAGTGCGACGCCGCCACCTGGCTGGGCATGGTCACCGGACAGTTGAGCTGGGCAGACGCCGTCGCGGCGGGCCGGGTGGAGGCGTCCGGCCTGCGGGCGGATTTGTCCGCCCTCCTGCCGCTCTGACCTGCCGGCCCTTAGGCCTTTTCGCTCGTAACTTTGCGCCGTCCCGTGGCTGGCGCCGTGGCAGGGTGAGGGACGGTGTTCTGGAGTTTGGTGGACAACGCGATGATGACCGCCAGGGCAAAGGCCAGGACGGCGATGACGAGTGACATCACCGCAACCTGCCCGTAGCCGCTGATGCGGGGATCAAGGAACGGGTAGGGATACCAGTCGGCGATGGGACCCCGGATCAGGCTGTACACGAGGTAGGCCAGCGGGAAGGCGAGCCAGATCAGTGATTCCTTGAGCGTGATCCGTGTTCGCGGCAGGTCCACGAGCCAGTCGATCACGATGACCGTGGGCATCGTGTAGTGGAGCACCACGTTCACCCAGCCGATGGCGGTGTCCACTTCGATGTCGCTCAGGAGCAGGCTGTACGTGATCCCGGTCACGGTCATGTACATCACGGCCGCACCGCGGAGGAGTTCCAGCCAGCGGGAGTTCGTCCCCTGCCAGGCGTACCAGCCGGCGACGGCGAAGGTGGCGGTGGCAAGGATGTTGGACTCAACCGTGAAGAAACTGAAGAAATTCAACGACCGGTAATTCTCGATCGTCAGGGCGTTGGAGGTGTACTGGACCACCAGGGCCAGCAGGCACAACGCCGCGAAGAAAAACCGAAAAAGCGCAAGTCCCCTGTTTGCAGTCATGGGGCGATCCTATGTGACCCCAGGGGACGTGGCGCCCAATGCGGCAGGCCCCGCCCCCGGTGTGTTCCGGGACGGGGCCTGCGCGGTGGGCGGTGGCTGGCTGGGGTGCCTGGCGCCGCCGCTAATCGTGGACTGCGGGTGCAGGGCTCTCCTGCGCCGGGGCGGCGTGCGGGCCGGCAGGCCGGCTCATCTGGAAACCGGGGATATCGCCGGGGTTGGGGCCGCCGCGGAATTTGGGGGACGGCTCCTGGCCGCCGCTGATCCGTTCCAGCTCCTGGTCCTCGAAGTCGTCCTCCACGCCGAGCATGATGGCGGAGTCGTGGTTGGTGATTTCGCCGCGGAAGGCACGGACCATCACGCTGCGGTCGAACTGGCCTTCCCACTTGGAGACCACGAAGGTGGCGACGCAGTTGCCCAGCAGGTTGACCACCACGCGCATGGAGTCCATGAGCCGGTCAGCGCCGAGGAGGAGGGCGACGCCGGCTACCGGGAAGATACCGAGGGCTGCGGCGGTGGCGGAGAGTGCCAGGAACGATGAACCGGGAACGCCGGCCATGCCCTTGGACGTCAGCAGCAGCACACCGAGTGCGGCCAGCTGCTGGCCGAGGTCCAGGTTGTGCCCGAAGGCCTGGGCCAGGAAGAGCAGGGAGATGGAAAGGTAGATCGCGGCGCCGTCGAGGTTGAAGGAGTAGCCGGTGGGGACCACGAGGCCCGTTGTTGCACGGGAGCAGCCGGCGTTGGTCAGCTTGGTCATGATGCGCGGCATCACGGCCTCCGTGGAGGCGGTGCCGAGGGCCAGCAGGAATTCCTCGCGGGTGTACTTCAGGAACTGCCACAGCGGAACCCGGGCGAAGCTCCAGGCCACCAGGAACAGCAGGGCGATGAAGACGATGGCCGCGCCATAGCAGGCCGCGATGAGCTTCGCATACGTGCTGAGGGTTCCGAGGCCGTACTGGCCGATGATGAACGCCATGGCGCCGAAAGCGCCGATCGGGGCCACCTTCATGATCCACGACATGATCTTGAAGATGAGCTCCAGGATGGTGTCCATGAGGCTGATGACCGGCATGCAGCGCTCGCGGCCGATGACGACGATGGCCGCACCGAAGAACACCGAGAAGAACAGGACCTGCAGCAGGCTGTTGCTCGCGAAGGCCCCGATGACGCTGGTGGGGATGATGTCCAGGATGAAGTGGGCCGCGTCCTTGGGGGGCGTGGTGCCGGTCTTCGCGGTCAGCGCTTCCTGGGAGAGGGTGTTGGGATCGATGTTCAGCCCGGCACCGGGCTGGACGATGTTGCCTACGATCAGGCCGAAGACCAGCGCGAAGAGCGTGGCCGCGGTGAAGTAGAGAAGGGCTTTGACTCCGACCCTTCCGACCGCCTTGACGTCGCCTACGGCTGAGATGCCGGTGACGATCACCAGGAAAATCAGCGGCGCGATGATCATTTTAATGAGCTGGATGAATCCATCACCGAGCGGCCTCAGCTGCGAGCCGAGGTCCGGCCAGAAATGTCCGATAAGAACACCTGCCACGACGGCGATCAGAATTTGGAAGAAGAGCGACCTATACAGGGGCTTCTTCTTCTGCGGGGCCGAACTCGCCTTCAGCGCCGCGGAATCTGGGATCTTCATTGATCTGTACCTATCAATCGGGAACAGCCCCGGAGATCGGGGTCTGTTTCCAACGTAACCCCGGTCACACAATTCCGCAAGAGGAAAATCAATTTCCACATTGCGAAATTTGTGGGAACCGCGGAGGCACGCCAAAAGCCGCTGCGGATTCGGACATCCGCCAGGGGGAACCCCCGGGCGGACGTCCGGAAACGCAGCGGAAAGTCAGGGGTGCTGCCGCTAGCCGCGGCCGATGAAGGGCATGCCGGCGGCCGTGATGACCACCGAACCCACGCTGGCGGACGCCGGCATGCCGGCCATCAGCAGGACGGCGCGGGCGGCGTCCTCCACGGGGAACATGGGCTCAACCAGGCGGCTGCCGTCGGCCTGGAGGGCTCCCGTGCCCACCCCGATGGTGTCCATGATTTCCGTGGCGGTGTTGCCGATGTCGATCTGGCCGCAGGTAATGCCAAAACCGCGGCCGTCCAGCTCGATGCTCTTGGTCAGCCCGGTCATGGCATGTTTGGTCACGGCGTAGGCCACGGTCCGCGGCCGGGGTGAGTGCGCCGAAATGGAGCCGTTGTTGATGATCCGGCCGCCCGGCGGCTGCTGGGCTTTCATGGCCCGGACGGCGGCTGCAGCGCAAAGCATGGAGCCTGTGAGATTCACCGCCAATGTGGCGTTCCAGTCGGCCAGGCTGATCTCATCGACAGAGGCGGCGGGCCCGAAGACGCCGGCATTGTTGAAGAGCACATCCACTCTCCCCCACCGCCGGCGGGCGGCCTCAAAAAGCCGCTCGACGTCGTCGGGCTCCGTGACGTCGCAGGGCACCGCCAGCGCGTTCGGGTGTCCGTCCGCCGTCTCAACAAGCTGCGCTTCCCGCCGTCCGGCCAGGGCCACCCGGTAGCCGTCGGCCAGCATCAGCCGGGCCACCGCCCGGCCGATGCCGGATCCGGCCCCGGTGACGACGGCGACCCGGGAGTCTGCGGACGGGCTGGAGTCAGTCATGGACGTGCCTTTCAACATGGGGTTGCCGTCAGCGCGCACCCTCGGGTACCGCAGCCGCGGCGGACAAGGGCCAGCCTATGACGGTCTTCGGCCGCGGTGCCGCGTACGTGCGGACCTTGGAGGTGGACAGCCCCATCCGGACCAGGCCTTCGGCGATGGTCACCGCCGAGGCCACGCCGTCCACCACCGGGACGCCGGCCCGCCGCCGGATCTCCTCGTCCAGCCCGGCCATGCCGCCGCAGCCCAGGACAATGACCTCCGCCTTGTCGTCGCGGACCGCGATCAGCGCCTGCTCGATGATGGCTTCGACGGCCCGCTCCGGCTCCTCCTCGAGTTCCAGCACCGCCATCCCGCTCGCCCGTACGGACGCACATCTCGCGTCGAGGCCTGCCAGCTTCAGCCGGTCCTCGATCAGCGGCACCGCCCGGTCCAGGGTGGTGATGACCGAGTATTTGTGGCCCAGGAACATGGCCGTGCTTGCGGCCGCCTCGGTAATGTCGACGACGGGCACGTCCAGGAGCTCCTGCAGGCCCTCCCGGCCGTGTTCGCCGTAGCCCGCCTGGATGACGGCGTCGAACGGTTCCGGGTACGTGGCCACCCGGTCCATCACGGCGATCGCTGCCAGGTAGCTTTCGAAGTTTCCCTCGCAGGAATCCGCGCCGAACCTGGGCGTGAGCCCCACAATCTCCGTCCCGGGCGCGGCGATGCTCCGGGCCTGGGCAGCGATGGAATCGGTCATGGACTGGGTGGTGTTCACGTTGGCAACGAGGATGCGCATAATCTCTCCGTGGTTCGTGGCGTGGGTGCGTGTCAGTGCGTGCTGGCCACGGCGATGGCCTCGCCGTCGACGTCGTCGAACTGCTGTGCGCGGTCGGCGATCAGGTAGTAGGTCAGGGCGGCCAGGCCGGCGCCGAAGAACCAGGCAAACGGCGCCGCAGGTTCCAGGGCCGGGACGAAGGCGATGAGGATCGCGACGGCGGACGCGGGCAGCAGCGCGATGATCGCCTTGGGATTGACTCCCTTTTTGTAGAAGTACGCTCCGGCCGGGCTTTCGCTGTACAGCTCCGGGACGTTGACCTTGCCGCGGCGGAGCAGCCAGTAGTCGGCCATCACCACGCCGAACAGCGGCCCCAGCAGGGCGCCGAGCCCGCCGAGGAAGTACACAATGACCAGCGGGTTGTTGTAGAGGTTCCACGGCAGGATGACCAGGCCAATGGTGCCGCTGACCCAGGCGGCTTTCCGGAAGTCGAGGCGCTTGGGGAACAGGTTGGTCAGGGCGTAGACAGGAGCCACGAAATTGGCCATCAGGTTCACGGCGATCGTCAGGATGAGGATGGCCAGGCATGCGAGCACCAGGAACAGCGTGTTCGGGATGCTCTCCACGATGTCCGACGGCGTTTCGATGATGGTGCCGTTGATCTTGTACTGCCCGCCGGCGAGGACCACAACGATGGCGCCGAACAGCAGCATGTTGATGGGGATGCCCCAGAAGTTGCCGCGGACGATCGACTTTTTGGACACGGCCGAGCGGGTGAAGTCGCAGAAGTTCAGCACGAACGTGCCGTAGATGGATACCCACAGCGCGCCACCGGCGAAGATGGTCCGCCACATTTCGCCGCCTTCGAGCCCGCGGATGCCGGTCCACTGGATGGCGCCCTTGGCCTCGATGAAAACCCAGGCTGCGAGCAGCACCATGGTGATGAGAATGACGGGTCCGGCGAACGCCTCGTACTGGCGGATCATTTCCATCCCGAAGCTGACGATCACCAGTTGCACGATCCAGAGTGACACGAAGGCTATCCAGCCCAGCGTGGACAGCCCGAGGATGGCGTTGGTGTCCATTTCATGCAGTGAGGGAACCATGGCCACCAGCATGACCCGCAGCACCACCGAGGCAAGGAAGGTCTGGATGCCGAACCAGGCCACGGCCACTGCCCCGCGCAGCAGGCTGGCAAGCTGGGCTCCCCGGATGCCGAAGCTGATCCGGCTCATGACCGGGAACGGCACTCCGGTCTTTTGGCCCATAAAGCCGGAGAAGCTGAGCAGCGCAAAGAGCAGGACGGCGCCGATCGCGAGGGCTGCGAGGATCTGCCAGCCGCCAAGGCCCAACGAGAAGAGGCCGACGGCGAACGCGTAGTTGCCGAGGCTGTGCACGTCATTCGCCCACAGGGTGAAGATGCTGTACCCGGTCCAGCGGCGGCCCTGCCGCTTCGTCGGGGCGAGGTCCACGTTGTAAAGGCTGGGGCTGATGGCCTGGCCGGCGGCGGTGCTAGCTGTTTCGCACAGGGCGTCGATGCCCGAGGCGGGGTGGGTCGGCTTGCCTGACAGCACTGTCGGGGCGGGAGCCGGTTCGACGCCGACTGGTGGAGTCGTATGCATCTGGATCTCCAGTTCTGGGATTTCCGCGGTGGTGAGCCTGATCAAACATTCTCTGCTGTTATTCCACATCGCGAAATGAAGTTATTGAATAGTGAAATAAGGGTA
The DNA here is from genome assembly GCF_040812005.1 of Arthrobacter sp. HS15c. Taxonomy (NCBI): domain Bacteria; kingdom Bacillati; phylum Actinomycetota; class Actinomycetes; order Micrococcales; family Micrococcaceae; genus Arthrobacter; species Arthrobacter sp. HS15c. Next base: position 388,788 of record NZ_JBFOHM010000005.1, on the reverse strand, counting down.
TGAGCTGGATCACCCCAGGTCAAGGTCCGGCAGCCCGGGTGGCGGTCACAAACCGTCCGCAGCGCCGCCCGTGACACGGGTTGGCCCGAGCAGGCCGGATCGTGTTGACCACAGCCCCACCGGCTCGATAATCTCGAATGGCAAAATTGTTTTCTCACAATACGAAAACAAGAGCCCAACATTCAAAGATGAAACGAGGCTGACGTGGCTGCAGGAGAAGATACCTCCCATATCCTCAGCGGGTTGACTAACCAGCTGCCTGATCGTGATCCGGAAGAGACCGCCGAGTGGGTTGAGTCCCTGGATTCGCTGATCAGGGAACAGGGCACCGAGCGTGCCCAATACATCATGCGGAGCCTGTTGCAGCGTGCCGGTGCGCAGAGCGTCGGGGTGCCGATGGTGACCACCACGGATTACGTGAACACGATCCCGGTGGACCAGGAAGCCGAGTTCCCCGGGAACGAGGAGTTCGAGCGCCGGTACCGGGCGTACATGCGCTGGAACGCCGCGGTGATGGTGCACCGGTCCCAGCGGCCGAACATCGGCGTGGGCGGGCACATCTCCACCTACGCGGGAGCGGCGACGCTGTACGAGGTGGGTTTCAACCATTTCTTCCGCGGCAAGGACCACCCCGGCGGCGGTGACCAGGTCTTCTTCCAGGGCCACGCCTCCCCCGGCATGTACGCGAGGGCGTTCATGGAAGGCCGGCTGACCGAGGAGGACCTGGACGGGTTCCGGCAGGAAAAGTCCCGCGAAGGCCACGCCCTCTCCTCCTACCCGCACCCGCGGCTGATGCCGCACTTCTGGGAATTCCCCACCGTGTCCATGGGCATCGGCCCGATGAACGCGATCTACCAGGCCCAGTCCAACCGGTACCTGCACAACCGGGGACTGAAAGACACCTCGGACCAGCAGGTCTGGGCGTTCCTGGGCGACGGCGAAATGGACGAGCCCGAGTCCCGCGGCCTGCTCCAGCTCGCCGCGAACGAGAACCTGGACAACCTGAACTTCGTCATCAACTGCAACCTCCAGCGCCTCGACGGCCCGGTCCGCGGCAACGGCAAGATCATGCAGGAACTCGAAGCGTTCTTCCGCGGCGCGGGCTGGAACGTGATCAAGGTCGTCTGGGGCCGGGAATGGGATGACCTGCTCACCAAGGACGCCGACGGCTCCCTGGTGAAGATCATGAACGAAACCCCCGACGGGGACTACCAGACCTACAAGGCCGAATCCGGCGGGTTCGTCCGCGAACACTTCTTCGGCAAGGACCCCGCCACCAAGGACCTCGTCGCGGACCTCACCGATGACCAGATCTGGAACCTCAAACGCGGCGGCCACGACTACCGCAAGGTCTACGCCGCGTACAAGGCAGCCACCGAATTCAAGGGCAAACCCACCGTGATCCTGGCCAAAACGGTCAAGGGCTACGGACTCGGACCCCACTTCGAAGGCCGCAACGCCACCCACCAGATGAAGAAACTGACCCTGGATGACCTGAAGGAATTCCGCGACTACCTCCGGATCCCCATTTCGGATGCCAGGCTGGAAGAGGACCCCTACAGCCCGCCGTACTACCACCCCGGCGCGGATGCCCCCGAGATCGCCTATCTCCTCGAGCGGAGAAGGGTGCTGGGCGGCGCCGTCCCCGAACGTCGGCCGAACCACCAAACCATTGAACTGCCCGAGGCAAAGACCTTCGACGTCGCCAAGCGGGGCACGGGCAAGCAGCAGGCGGCCACCACCATGGCGTTTGTCCGGCTGCTCAAGGACCTGCTCCGCGACAAGAAGTTCGGGCACCGGGTTGTGCCCATCGTGCCCGACGAATCCCGGACCTTCGGCATGGACGCCTTCTTCCCCACGGCCAAGATCTACAACCCTGGCGGCCAGAACTACCTGTCCGTGGACCGGGACCTGGTCCTGGCCTACAAGGAATCCGCCCAGGGCCAGCTGATCCACCCCGGCATCAACGAAGCCGGCGCCGTCGCAGCCTTCACCGCCGCCGGCACCGCCTACGCCACCCACGGCGTACCCCTGATCCCGGTCTACGTGTTCTACTCCATGTTCGGATTCCAGCGCACCGGCGACGCCTTCTGGGCAGCCGCGGACCAAATGACCCGCGGCTTCATCATCGGCGCCACCGCAGGACGGACCACCCTCACCGGCGAAGGACTCCAGCACGCCGACGGCCACTCCCCCATCCTCGCCGCCACCAACCCGGCAGTAGTCACCTACGACCCCGCCTACGGCTACGAAATGGGACACATCATCCGCGACGGCATCGAACGGATGTACGGACCAGCCTCCGAAGGAGACAACGGAGACCGGAACCTGATGTACTACATCACCGTCTACAACGAGCCGATCAGCCAGCCCGCCGAACCCGAAGAGCTTGACGTTGAAGGTGTGCTGAAGGGCATCTACCGCGTATCGGCGTCGGACGTTCAGGGTCCCAAGAGCCAGATTCTGGCGTCCGGTGTCTCGGTGCCCTGGGCGCTGGACGCCCAGCGGATCCTGGCCGAGGACTGGGGTGTCTCCGCCGACGTCTGGTCCGTGACGTCCTGGAACGAACTGCGCCGCGACGGCCTCGCTGCGGAGGAAGACGCGTTTCTGAACCCAGGCGAACCTGCCAGGGTCCCGTTCGTGGCCAGTCAATTGGCCGATGCGCAGGGTCCCGTCGTGGCGGTCTCGGACTACATGAAAGCCGTCCCGGACCAGATCCGCCAGTTCCTCCCGCACAAGTTCGCCTCGCTCGGCGCCGACGGCTTCGGCTTCTCCGACACCCGGGCAGCAGCACGCCGCTTCTTCAAGAACGACACCCACTCCATCGTGGTGAAGACGCTGCAGCTGCTTGCGGCGCGGGGCGACGTGGAGGAAGGCGCACCGCAATACGCCATGGACCGCTACAAGCTCCTGGACGTCAACGCCGGCACCACCGGAGGAGCGGGCGGCGACGCCTGAGTTGTCCCCGACGAATCACTGACCCGGGCGGCTAGGGTGTGGCTATGGGGAACATTTCTGAGACCAGGACCACCGCTGTTGTCCTTGCGGCCGGAGCCGGCAGGCGGCTGGGGAAGGGGCCCAAAGCCCTGCTCCCCTACCGCGGCCGGCCGCTGGTGGAGTCCATCGCAGGAGCCCTGCTCGACGGCGGCTGCCGTGAGGTGGTGGTGGTGCTCGGCGCAGGTGCCCCCGACGTCGCGGCCATCGCCGAGCTGGACCGCTACAGGACGGTGGTCAACAACGACTGGCAGTCCGGCATGGGCAGCTCGTTCCTGCTGGGCAACGCCGCGGCGGACCCCCAGGACCATCTGCTGATTGCCCTGGTGGACCAGCCCGGCCTGACCCTCCGGACGGTGGGGCGCCTGCTGGCCGCCCACCGTCCGGGCCGCATCACCTCGGCCGCTTACGGCGACGGCGGTGCGGACGGCACGGTGCGCCGCGGGCATCCGCTGCTCATCGACGTCGGACTCCGGGACGCGGTGGCCGCTACCGTAACGGGGGACGCCGGCGCACGCGGCTTCCTGCAGGCCCACCCGGAGCTGGTGGACGAGGTGGACTGCAGCGACCAGTCCACCGGGGCGGACATCGACACCCCGGAGCACCTCCACCTGCTGGGTTAAATTCGAAGCGCGAACCGGCAGCTAATGACGTCAAACGCGGAGTTTGGAGTCATTACCTGCCAGTTCGCGCCAAGGGGACAGGGCTACCAGCGGGGGTGGATGGCCTCGCGGAAGTAGTGGTCGTAGATCCAGCGGACGCCCTCGTCGAATTCGCCGTTGAGGGAAACGCCGGCTGCGGCAGCATTCGCGGTTGCCTGGTCCACGTTCCGTGCGCCGGGGATGACGGTGGTGACGCCGTCCTGCGCGGCGATCCAGGCGATGGCCGCCTGTGCGGTGCCCACGCCGTCCGGGACCAGCTGCTCGAACTCGGCCACGGCCTTCAGCCCCAGCTCGTAGTCCACACCTGAGAAGGTCTCGCCGACGTCGAACGATTCGCCAGTGCGGTTGTAATTGCGGTGGTCGTTGTCCGCGAAGGACGTGTCCTTGGTGTACTTGCCCGAGAGCAGGCCGGAGGCGAGCGGAACGCGGGCGATGATGCCCACGCCTGCCGCCTTCGCCGCCGGCAGGACCTCGTCAAGGGGCTTGAGCCGGAAGGCATTGAGGATGATCTGGACGGATGCCGTGCCTTCGTGCCGGATGGCTTCGAGCGCTTCGTCGGTCCGTTCCACGCTGACGCCGTAGTTGCGGATGGCCCCGTCGGAGACCAAGGTGTCCAGCGCGTCGTAGACTTCGGCGCTGCTGTAGACGGACGTGGGCGGGCAGTGCAGCTGGACGAGGTCCAGGCTGTCAGTGCCCAGGTTCTTCCGCGACCGGTCCACCCACTGGCGGAAGTTGGCCAGGGTGTAGTTCTCCGGCTGCTGGTCCATGCGGCGGCCCATTTTGGTGGCCACGGTGATGTCCAGCCCGGGGTTGTCCTTAAGGAACGCGCCGATGGCCTGCTCGCTCTTGCCGTCGCCGTAGACGTCGGCCGTGTCGAAGAGCGTGACGCCGGCTTCCACCGAGGCGGCCAGGATGGCCTGGGCCTGTCCGTGGTCCACGTTGCCCCAGTCAGCGCCGAGCTGCCAGGTTCCCAGCCCCACGATCGAGACGTTCCGTCCGGTCTTGCCTAATCTGCGCTGTTCCATCCCACGACTATATGGCCTCCTTCAGCTCGGGGACGGCGGACGCGGCGGCCGACTTGAGCCCGAGGTAGATCTTGTCCCGCGCGATGGGCAGCGATGCGAAGCGCACTCCGGTGGCGTTCCGGATGGCGTTCGCGAGGGCGGGAGCCACCGGGTTGAAGGGGCTTTCGCTCATCGACTTGGCGCCGAGCGGTCCCAGTTTGTCGTTGGTGTCGGCGAAGTAGACCTCGCTCCGTGGCACGTCGGCGAAGGTGGGGATGTGGTACTGGCGCAGGATGTCCGTGGTGACCCGGCCGGCGTCGTCCACCACCACCTCCTCGTACAGCGCCGCACCCAGGGCCTGCGCGATCCCGCCCTCGATCTGGCCGCGGCATTGCCGCGGATTGACCACCACGCCGGCGTCGGCGGCCTGGACGCTCTGCAGGATCCGCAGCTCGCCCGTGCCGCGGTTCACCGCGACACGGAACCCGTGCACGTTGAACGCCACGGACCGCGGCGTGCCGCCCCAGCGGCCTTCGGCGGAAAGTTCGACGCCGGCTTCCGCGGCTTCCTGGGCCAGTTCCGCCAGCGGCACGGGCGTTCCCTCGCACACCACAGTGTCGCCGTCGAGGACGCAGCCGGAGGACTGGACCTGCCGGATCCCGGCCGCGAACGCCCGGATCCGGACGGCCAGTTCCTCCGCGGCCGCAAGGGTCGCCTTCCCGGCCACCACCGTGCCCGCCGAACCGAACGCGCCGGTGTCGTGCTCGATCAGGTCCGTGTCCGACTGCCGCACGGCAACCCGCGCGGCCTCCGTGGACAGCGCAGTGGCGGCAAGCTGGGCGTGCACCGTGGTGGTGCCGTTGCCGAACTCGGCCGTACCGACGTCGGCCTGGTACGTTCCGTCCGGCAGGAGCCGGACCTTCGAATGGGCGAAATGCCCGCGCGGCGGCACCGTGTCGATCATCGACAGTGCAGTGCCCTCACCCGTGACCCAGTCCGGGCCGAGCTGATCCAGCCCCGCCTTGCGGTATCGCTCGGCGCCGCGGTCGAGGGCGTCCCGGACCAGGCGTGTGCACTGGTCCAGGCCGTAGCTGCCGTAGTGGACGTCCTCCTCCGGCTCGGGGTGGGTGGAGAGCATGTCGTCGCCTTCGCGCACCATGTTCCGGCGGCGGAACTCCAGCGGATCCATCCCGATCCCGATGGCCAGCTCATCCATGGCGGATTCGATCGCGAAGATCATCTGGCTCAGGCCGTAGCCGCGGAAGGCGCCTGACGGAACGGTGTTGGTGTAGACCGCCTGGGCGTCGACTTTTTTGTTGTCGCATTTGTAGACGGCCAGGGACTCGCCGCAGCCGTGGAACATCACGCCCGGGCCGTGGTTGCCGTACGCGCCAGTGTTGGTCAGGACGTCCAGTTTCAGGGCGGTCAGCCGGCCGTCGGCGCTGGCCCCGACCTTGAGCTTGATGGTGAACGGGTGCCGGGTGGTGGTGGCGGTGAACTGCTCCGTACGGGTGAGCTCGAGCTGCACGGGCCGGCCCAGCTTCAGAGCGGCGAGCGCCACGATGTCCTCCGTCAGCACCTCCTGCTTGCCGCCGAAACCTCCGCCCACCCGGCCGGCCACCACGTGGACCTGCTCCTCGGGCAGCCCGAAGACCCGGCACAGCGTGCGGCGGACCAGGAACGGGACCTGGCTGGACGTGCGGACCTGCAGCCGGCCGTCACTGTCCACCGAAGCGATCGAGGCATGCGTCTCCAGTGCCACGTGCTGGACCCGCTGCGTCTGATACGTCTGCTCATGGACGAAGCTCGCGGCCGCGAAGCCCTCCTCCACGCTGCCCAGTTCCGAGTGGAGTTCGGCCACGACGTTCCGCTCCGGCCGGGCGATCCGTGCAGCGTGGGCGTCCTTCTCCCCGTGGAGCGTGGGCGCACCGGCGCGGATGGCGTCCTGCGGGGTGAACACGGCGTCGAGGACTTTGTACTCCACGGCGAGCGCCCGGACACCGGCTTCGGCAGCCTGCACGGATTCGGCAACCACGGCGGCGACCCGCTGCCCGCGGAACCGCACCACGTTGTCCAGCACCCTGGTGTCGTCGGGATCGTCCGTGTACAGCTCATGCTGGGCCGTGGAAAACAGTTGCACGGGGGCATCCTCGTGCGTAAAAACGGCCACGACCCCGGGGACTTTCAGTGCTGCCTGGGTGTTGATGCTGAGGACGCGGGCGTGGGCGTGCGGTGAGCGCAGGAGCTTCAGGTGCAGCAGCCCGGGCAGCTGGTCTGCGGGAACGTCCAGGGTGTAGCGGGCGGCGCCCGTGACGATGGCACGGCTGGCGGGGGCGGGGACGTCGTCGCCCATCCCGCCGGGCCGCGGTTCGGGCTGGCCTTCGCCCGCGATTCCGGAACCCGGTCCGGCGGGGTCCGGGTGGCCGGCGTGCCCGCAGACGGCGTCCTCGATGGCGCGGTAGCCCGTACAGCGGCACAGGTTGCCTTTGAGGTTGCGGGGCAGGTTCTCCTTTTGTTCTCCAGTGAACGTTGCAGCGGTCATCAGCATGCCTGCGGTACAGAAGCCGCACTGGAAGCCCTGCCGCTCCAGGAACTGCTGCTGGACCGGGTGCAGTTCCCCGCCCGCGGCGCCGGACGTCCCGGCCAGTCCTTCGATGGTGGTGACGGCGCGGCCCTCGGCCCGGACGGCCGGATAGATGCAGCTGTGCACCGGAGTGCCGTCCACGTGCACGGTGCAGGCACCGCAGTCGCCGCCGTCGCAGCCCTTCTTAACGCCGAGGTTCCCCTGCTCCCGCAGGAACGTCCGCAGGCACTGCCCTGGGCGCGGCCCGGCTTCCGCCGGAATGCCGTTGATCTCGATGGCCATGCTCAGGCCCCTTCCTGCTGTGTGTGCTGCCGCGATGCCGGCGAACTGCGCCCCTGCGGCGGCCAGAAGTCGCCGGACACATCCGCGTCCGGCGCCCCTCCTGGCGCGGCGAGCTCGGCGCGGATCTCCTCCGCGAGGCGGTACGTCATGTCCCGCCGCCAGGCCGGCAGCCCGTGGATGTCGTTGTGGTAGAGGTTGTGCGGAATGGCGTCGTCCAGCGCTGCGGCCAGCTCCGTTGCTTCCGGCAGGTGCCGGAAGCGCAGCTGCACGGGCCGTTTGGTCGCTGCGGTGACGGTCAGGACCAGGGACGTGCCGCCGTCGAGCCTTCCAATGAGCAGGACGCCGGAGCGCCCCAGGTTGCTCAGCGACAGGCGGCGGAACGCCACCCGGGAGGCAAGGGCCGACGCCGGGAGGTGGATACTGCGCAGCAGCTCCCCGGGTGCCAGGCAGTTTGTCCCGTCCCCGGTGACGAAGTCGGCCACAGGCACGGTGCGGGTGGTGCCGCCGGGACCCAGGATGGTGGCCACGGCGTCGAGCCCGGCGCACAGGGAGGTCATCGGTCCTGCCGGGAGTGCCGTGCAGATGTTCCCGCCCACCGTCGACATGTTCCAGACCTTGAAGGACGCCACGAAGGAGTCGCAGCTGGGCCGGAAGAGGTCCATCGCGGGCCAGTCCCGGACAGCCAGGTCCGGCGACTCCGGCAGCGCGTAGAGTTCCGCGACCGTGCAGGTGGCGGCCAGCTCGATGCCGGCGTCGGTTACGGCGACGGAGGTCCAGCCGGCGGAGCCCAGGTCCAGGAGGCGCTTGAGCGGTTCGGGCCCGAAGGCATAGCTGCCGTAGGAGAAGAGGACGGTGCCGCCGGCCAGCCAGGCGTCGCCGTCGCGCCAGTCGGCAGGGTCCGTGGTGCGGACCACCGCCTCGATGGTGTTCATGTCCATGCGATCTCCTGCTGGCTGAGGGTAGTGGGCGCCGGCTGTGACGCGGGCGCGTGAATGGGTCCGGAGGTTTCACGCAGCGGCGTGCACGAGGACTTCCGGCTGCGGGAAGCGATGAGCTCGGCGGTGACGGATACGGCCACTTCGGCCGGGGTCACGGCGCCAAGGTCCAGCCCGATCGGCGAGTGGAGCTGCGCGATCTTTTCGGGCCGCACGCCGATGTTGAGGAGGTCATCCACCCGCTGGAGGTGGCTGCGGCGCGACCCCATGGCGCCGACGTAGGCAAGGTCCAGGGCCAGCGCGGACTCCAGGAGCGGGATGTCGAACTTGGGGTCGTGGCTCAGGACGCAGACGACGGTGCGCCGGTCGAGCCGGCCCTCGGCGGCTTCTGCCGCGAGGTACCGGTGCGGCCAGGCCGTGACGACGTCGTCGGCGCAGGCGAAGCGGGCCTGGCCGGCGAAGGCGGGACGGGCGTCCACCAGGGTGACCCGGTAGCCCAGCAGTTTGGCGGCAGGGACCATTGCTGCGCCGAAGTCATTCGCGCCGAACACGAGCATGCGGGGCGGGGCGAGCCGCGTCTCCACCAGGAGGGTGACGGGTTGGCGCGCTTCGTCCGGCGCTGCCGCATCGGGACCGGTGGGGCACGTGCCCGGGGCGGCCATCGTGACTACGCCGGAGCCGCCGCCGCGCAGGAACGACTCGAGCTGTGCCACACCGGTGTGGGCCACACCAGTCTGGTCTCCGCCTGCGTCCAGCAGCGCGGCGGCTTCCCGGGACCCCGCCACGCTGAACGTGGCCGGGTCCGGAATGACGACGGCGCCGCTGCCGCCGGCATCCAGCCGGCGGACCAGTGCCACGGGCTCCCCCGGCCGGACGGTGGCCAGCCGGACCAAGGCATCGCGCAGGCTGTGGCCGGCGGGCTCGATGTGGATCCCGAGTTCACCGCCGCAGGTGAGTCCGGCGGCGAAGGCGTCCGCGGCACTGTAGCCGAAGGTCCCGTGGCGGGTGCCGCCGTCGTGCATTGCCTCGAGGGCGAGCGCCACCACGGCGCCTTCCACACAACCGCCGGACAGGCTGCCCAGGACGGCCCCGGACCCGGCGACCAGCATGGACGTGCCCACCGGCCGCGGCACCGAACCGGTCGCCGCAACAACGGTGGCCACGGCATACCGCTCTCCGGCCACGGCAGGCGGCCAGGAACTGAGCGAAGGTATCAGGTCCAGCATGGCGGCACTCCTTCTTCCGGCGCGGCGGTGGTTTCCATATTGTCGTTCCTATCGGGGGCCGGACCAAGCACCGGTCCGGCGGTTGTGCAGTGAAATGCGCTGCGCCGCGGTCAGGCGCCCAGCAGCAGGTTGATCGGTCCGCGGGCGAAGTACACCAGGAAGCCGGCACTGACCACCCACATGAGCGGATGGATCTTCTTTGCCTTCCCGGACGCCGCCCCAATGATCGCCCAGGACACAAAGCCCACGCCGATGCCGTTGGCGATCGAGTAGCTCAGCGGCATGGTGACGATGGTGAGGAAGGCCGGCAGGGCGACAGAGAACTTGCTGAACTTGATCTCGCGGATCTGCGCCATCATCATCGCGCCCACCACCACCAGGGCAGCGGCGGCCACTTCCAGCGGGACAACGCTGGTCAGCGGAGTGAGGAACATGGAGCCCAGGAACAGGACGCCGGTGACCACCGATGCCAGGCCGGTGCGGGCGCCTTCGCCGATCCCGGCCGCGGAGTCGATATAGACGGTGTTGGAGGAGCCTGACGTTGCGCCGCCTGCCACGGCCCCGAAGCCTTCGACGATGAAGGCTGCCTTGAGCCGCGGGAAGGTGCCGTCCTTGTGGGCCACTCCGGCGCTCTTGGCCAGGCCCGTCATGGTGCCCATCGCGTCGAAGAAGTTGGTGAAGACCAGGGTGAACACCAGCATGGTGGCGGCGAGCCCGCCGATCCGGCCGAACGCGCCGAACATGTCGAACTGTCCCACCAGGCCCAGGTCCGGGGCGGAGACGAGCTGGCCGGAGAGGACCGGGGTGTTCAGGTGCCAGCCGCCGGGGTTGGTGGCGCTGGCCGGGCCGATCTTGAGGAAGGCTTCGACGACGGCGGCCAGTACTGTGGTGGCCACGATGCCGATCAGCAGGCCGCCCTGGACTTTGCGGGCCACGAGGATGCCCATGGCCAGCAGGCCCACCACAAACACCAGGGTGGGGATGGAGGTGATGGAGCCGCCGTCGCCCAGTTGGACGGGCGGGCCGGCCACCGTGGCACGGATGAAGCCGGAGTCCACAAAGCCGATGAAGGCGATGAACAGGCCGATACCCACCGTGATGGCGGCTTTAAGTTCCTTGGGGACGGCCCGGAAGATGGCCGTGCGGGCTCCGGTGATGCCGAACAGGACGATCAGGATGCCGTTGATGACCACCAGCCCCATGGCCTCGGCCCAGGTGACTTCCTGGATGACCGAGACGGCGAGGAAGGAGTTGATGCCCAGCCCGGCGGCCAGGCCGAACGGGAGGTTGGCGACGAGGCCGAACAGGATGGTCATCACGCCGGCCGTCAGGCCGGTGACTGCTCCCACCTGGGCGGCGGAGAGCCAGCCGCCCGCGACGTCGGTGGGGGCGTTGTCGGCCGCGAACCCGCCCAGGATCAGCGGGTTCAGGATCACGATGTAGGCCATAGTGAAGAAGGTGACCAGGCCGCCGCGGAACTCGCGGGCGATGGTTGAGCCACGTTCGGTGATCTGGAAGAAGCGGTCCAGGGCTTTCGACGCCGGCGGCTTGGGGCTGCTGGGCCCTTGCGTTGGGGCGGGTGCAACTGCAGTGTGTGCCGCAGTGCGGGCGGGCTTCGGAGCCGAATGCTCCTCGTGGGAATGATCCAGGATGGTCATGTCTGCCACCGGGCCCTAGTAGTCAATCCTGGATTCGAGCGTGTTCCAGGTGTTGAACGGCTCCAGCGGCGTGGGTGCCTGGGGATCGTCCAGCGTGAGCTTGGCCACCGGCATCAGGGAATCCCTGTCCCGGTTCTCGAAGTACTCGTAGAAGACGGCGTCATCGAAACCGACGGAGGCGGCATCGTGGCGGTCGGCGGCGAAGACGACCCGCTGGACGCGGGCCCAGAGTGCGGACGCCAGGCACATGGGGCATGGCTCGCAGCTGGTGTAAAGGACGGCGCCGGTGAGATCGAACGTTCCCAGTTCCCGGCAGGCGGTGCGGATCGCGGTGACCTCGGCGTGCGCGGTGGGATCATTGTCGGCGGTGACGCGGTTGACGCCGTCGAACGTCTGGCCATCAGCCGTGACGATCATGGCCCCGAACGGGCCCCCGCTGTTCAGGACGTTGGCCGTGGCCAACTGGATGGATCGGGCCAAATACTGTTCGGCCGTGACGGTGGTACTCATGATGCGACTCCCTTTGCTTGGAAGCCGGTATCCCGTTGCGGGACCAGTAGAACCAGATGCGACGGTTACCAGGCTTCAGCATGTGCTGTGAAGGTTAAGTTGCGCCTGGTAGATAGCTTCCCGAAGTCCGGGTGCCCGCCTTTGGCAAGATTGAGATTAGCACCGTGATGTGGCCTGCGCCATAGTTTTCTGGAATTTTAATTTCGCAATGTGAAATCCATGTTTCGTGGCTTTCACGCCCGGCAGTCACATTTGGCGGCCATTGACGGGCTGCCCGCGGCGCCCCTACGCTGATCCCCAGCCGCCACTGCCTGCAGCCGCGGCCACCTGGATCAGCAGACAGGGCTTCACTGAGCTGGCATCGCCATATTGACCCTTCCAGCCAAAGGATTCCCATGAACACTATCCCTGCCGCCGGCGCACCTTCCCGCCTCTGGATCAGGAACCCGCAGGCCGCCTTCACCGCCAACGCACTGGACGCCTCGGGCGGCCTGGTGGTCAGCGGAGGCGTCATCGTCGAGGTCCTTGCCGCAGGCCAGCAGCCTTCGGCGCCATGCCAGGAGACGTTCGACGCCGGCAACCACGTCCTGCTGCCGGGCCTGATCAACACACACCACCACTTCTACCAGACCCTTACCCGCGCCTGGGGTCCGGTGGCGAACGCCCCGCTCTTCCCGTGGTTGCAGAACCTCTACCCGGTGTGGGCGCGGCTCACGCCCAAGGACCTGGAACTGGCCACCACCGTTGCGCTGGCCGAACTCCTGCTCTCCGGCTGTACCACCGCGGCCGACCACCACTACCTTTTCCCGGACGGCCTCGAACACGCCATCGACGTGGAGGTGGACGTGGTCCGCCGGCTCGGGATGCGCGCCACCCTGACGCGCGGCTCCATGACCCTGGGAACGGACGACGGCGGCCTGCCGCCGCAGTCGACGGTGCAGGCTCCGGAAGTGGTGCTGGCGGACAGCGAACGGCTGATCGGCCAGTACCACGAACGCGGCGATGACGCGGTGATCCAGATAGCCCTGGCCCCCTGCTCACCGTTCTCGGTGACCAAGGAGATCATGGCCGAAAGCGCCCTGCTGGCTGAGCGGCTGGACGTCCGGCTGCACACCCACCTGGCCGAGACCCTGGACGAGGAGGATTTCTGCCGGGAGATGTTCGGCCTGCGCACCGTCGATTACCTGGACAGCGTGGGCTGGCTGACGGACCGCACCTGGCTGGGCCACGGCATCCACTTCAGCGACGCCGAGATCGCCCGGCTGGGAGCCGCGGGCACCGGCGTCGCGCATTGCCCCACCTCGAACATGAGGCTGGCATCCGGCACAGCGCGCGTCCTGGAACTGGAGGACACGGGAGTTCCCGTGGGGCTGGGAGTGGACGGATCGGCGTCGAACGACGCGTCCAACATGATCCTGGAGGCCCGGCAGGCACTGTACCTGCAGCGGCTCCGCTACGGGGCCGACGTGCCGGTGGAGCGGGCGCTTGGCTGGGCGACCCGCGGCTCTGCGGCCGTCCTGGGCCGGGCCGGACTGGGGCAGCTGGCGCCGGGGATGCAGGCGGACCTAGCCCTGTTCCGGCTGGACGACCTGCGCTTCTCGGGCAGCCACGACCCCATCGCCGCACTGCTGCTGTGCGCTGCGGACCGGGCCGACCGGGTCATGGTGGGCGGCGAATGGCGGGTAGTGGACGGGCAGATTCCGGGACTGGACATCGCCGGGCTCATCGCGGAGCACTCCGCCGCGGCACGCCGGCTGGTGAACGGCTGAACGAGGCCACTGTTGCGGCCCGTTAGGCACTGCTAGCGTGGCCGCATGAGCCCGTCCAAGACTCCGGCCGAGATCCTCACCATCGACGGCACCGAGGTGCGCATCTCGAGTCCGGACAAGGTGGTGTTCCCCGGGCCCGGGCTGACCAAGCTCGACCTGGTGGGCTACTACCTCGCCGTCGCGGATGGTGCGCTGCGAGGTGCCGGCGGCCGGCCCATGGTGCTCAAGCGCTTCCCGAAGGGCATCGATGCCGAGCCGTTCTTCCAGAAGCGGGTGCCCGAAAACCACCCCGACTTCATTGACACAACGACGCTGCACTACGCGTCGGGGACGTCGGCCGAGGAGGCCGTCATCCGGGATGCTGCGGGCCTGGCTTGGGTGGTGAACCTTGGCTGCCTCGACCTCAACCCGCATCCCGTACGCGCCGAGGACCTCGAACACCCCGACGAACTCCGGGTGGACCTCGATCCGATGCCGGGAGTCAGCTGGTCACAGATCGTCGACGTCGCGTATGTCGCGCGGGAGGTGCTCGACGACGTCGGGCTGGCGGGGTGGCCAAAGACGAGCGGATCACGGGGACTCCACATCCTGGTGCGCATCGCCCCGCAATGGTCGTACCGCGACGTGCGGCTCGCCGCCGAGACCCTCGCCCGCGAAGTCGAAAACCGCGCTCCCGGCCTCGCCACCGCGCGGTGGTGGAAGGAGGAGCGCGGCGAGAGTGTGTTCGTCGACTTCAACCAGAACGCAAAGGACCGCACAGTGGCATCCGCGTACTCGATCCGGGCCCTGCCGGATGCCCGGGTCTCGACGCCGCTCACCTGGGACGAGGTCCGCTCCACGCGGCCGGAACAGTTCACGGTGCGCACCGTGCCCGGGCGCTTCGCCGATATTGGCGACCCGCACGCCGGGATCGACGACGCGGTGGGCTCACTTGATGGGCTCCTGGCACTCGCGGCGAAACTCGGCCCTGCCGAGAAGCCGCCCCGCGGCGGCGACGGTTCCGGCCGCCGGCAGTCGGTGATGCCGCTGATCGAGGTGGCCCGCACCAGGACCAAACCGGAGGCGCTCGCGGCGCTCGACGAATGGAAGACCCGGCATGCCGGCGTCGTACCGGCCCTGCACCCCGCCGACGTACTCGTGGACGGAATGCGCGGATCGAGCTCGCTCTGGTACCGGGTGCGGGTGAACCTGCAGCACGTCCCCGAAGCGGACCGCCCGCCGCAGGATGAGCTCATCGCAGACTACGACCCCTGGGCCGGCAGGGAGTGGCCGGGGCGGCCGGGGTCCTGACGCCGGCGACGCGCGAAGTGCCCGGCGACGCGGAAAAAGCCTGTCGACGCACCAAATGACTGTCGACACCCGTATATGGGTATCGACAGGCATTTTGCGGGTCGACAGCGTGGATGCGCGTCGTCAGGAACGCTGCCCGCCGAAGCCGGGCAGGGCATGGACCCAGCGCGAGAAGCGGCCCGGGACGTGCTCCCGGTCTGCGGGCAGGTAGAAGTCCGGATCCGTTCCGCCTCCGAGGGGGAGGTAGAACTCCTGGACTGAGGGTGCCGCCGTCTGTGCCGGTGCAACCGGCGTTGTGTCCTGCTGGTACATCTGATCCTCCTCCGAGGTGGTTGGTGACGCTTCACGGATTCCGCAAAGTGGAAAATAACTTTTGCTATGTGAAATAGCGTAGACGGCCATCTCCCGGTTCGTCAATGGTCTGGAGCGCAGTCAGTCACAAACTGATTTTTCAGATTGTGATGTACACCACCGCACGGCTGGGCTATTCTGGGAACCAACTCGTGGCGCAAGTCACGTAACCTGGGAGCAGCAGGCAGGGTCGTAATGAGCTGGCATCAATCGATGTCGGCTCATTTTTTGTTGGGCCGACGGTACTAGAAACGCGCGGGAAACGCGCGCTTAATTTCTATGTGGGACCTTGTCCCGCATACCTGAAGTTGGGAATCTGACCATGAGCAGCAACATCATCCTCGGCCACAACCAGTACGGAAAGGCCGAAGTCCGGGTCGTCAAGATCACCCGCGACACCGACCGCCACGAGATCGAAGACCTGAACGTCACCTCGCAGCTGCGCGGCGATTTCGAGGCCGCACACCTCGAGGGCGACAACGCCCATGTGGTGGCCACTGACACCCAGAAAAACACCATCTACGCGTTTGCCCGTGCAGGCGTCGGCTCCCCGGAGGCCTTCCTCCTGCGCCTCGGCGAGCACTTCACCTCCAGCTTCGACTGGGTCACCGGCGGCCGCTGGGAAGCCGAGTCCTACAGCTGGGACCGGATCCAGGCCCACGGCAGCGAACACGACCACTCGTTCGTCCGCAACGGCCAGGAGGTCCGCACCGCCGTCCTGGTCCGGGACGGGGCAGCAACCCACCTGATCTCCGGGCTCAAGGACCTCACCGTCCTGAAGTCCACCCAGTCCGGCTTTGTGGGCTACCCCAAGGACAAATACACCACCCTCCCGGAAACCACGGACCGCATCCTGGCCACCGACGTTTCCGCCCGCTGGCGCTTCAAGACCGGGACAGACTTCAGCACCCTGGACTTCAACAAGAGCTACGAGGACATCAAGGGCCTCCTGCTCGAAGGCTTCACCGAGAAGTACTCCCACGCCCTGCAGCAGACGCTGTTCGACATGGGCACCAAGGTCCTGGAAGCCCACGCCGAGATCGACGAGATCAAGTTCTCCATGCCCAACAAGCACCACTTCCTGGTGGACCTCTCGCCGTTCGGCCTCGACAACCCCAACGAGGTCTTCTTCGCGGCCGACCGCCCGTACGGCCTGATCGAGGCTACGGTCCAGCGCGACGATGCCACCCCGGCGGACATCGCCTGGTCCGGCATCGCCGGCTTCTGCTAGGCCAAACGGTGATTGAGCCTGTCGAAATCCGAGGGTCTCGACAGGCTCGACCACCGGTGATCGAGCCCGTTGAAATCCGCCGGGCACGTCCCCCACACCTTTAGCCAGACCACGTTAGCCAGACAAAGACGTCTGCCATGAACCAGAAAGTCTGCCGTGAACCTTAAGAAGAAGTCCCCCAAGCCGGCCGCCAAGACCGGCCGCCAGCCCTCTGACCGTCCCGAAGACCAGCGCCTCTCCATTGGCAGCAGCTTCGCCTACGGTTTCCAGCACGTCCTCACCATGTACGGCGGCATCATCGCCCCGCCGCTGATCATCGGCGCCGCAGCCGGCATGTCCTCCCAGGACATCGGCCTGCTCATCGCCGCCTGCCTCTTTGTGGGCGGCCTGGCCACCATTCTCCAGACCGTGGGCATCCCGTTCTTCGGCTCAAAACTGCCGCTCGTCCAGGGCGTCTCCTTCGCCGGCGTCTCCACCATGGTGGCCATCGTCCACGGCGGCGGAGGCATCCAGTCCGTCTTCGGCTCGGTGATCGTTGCCTCGCTGATCGGCCTGGCCATCACGCCGCTGTTCTCCAAGATCATCCGGTTCTTCCCGCCGGTGGTCACGGGCACCGTCATCACCACCATCGGCCTGACGCTGATGCCGGTGGCAGCCAACTGGGCCATGGGCGGCAACAGCAAGGCACCGAACTACGGCAGCATGGCCAACATCGGCCTGGCCGCGGCGACCATGGGCATCGTGCTGCTGCTCAGCAAGGTGGGCAGTGCCACCATCTCGCGGCTGTCCATTCTGCTGGCCATGATCATCGGCACGGCCATCGCGTTCGTCACCGGCATGGCCGATTTCTCCAAGGTGGGACAGGGCGAAATCGTCGCTTTCCCCACGCCGTTCGCCTTCGGCCCGCCCACGTTCCACATCGCGGCCATCATCTCCATGCTGATCGTCATCCTGGTCACCCTGACCGAGACCTCGGCGGACATCATCGCCGTGGGCGAGATCGTGGGGACCAAGGTTGATTCCCGGCGCATCGGCGACGGCCTGCGCGCAGACATGCTCTCCAGCGCCATCTCGCCGCTCTTCGGTTCCTTTACGCAGAGCGCCTTTGCCCAGAACGTTGGTCTGGTGGCCATCACCGGCATCAAGAGCCGCTTTGTGGTGTCCGCCGGCGGCGTCATCCTGGTGGTCCTCGGACTGCTGCCCGTGCTGGGCCGCGTGGTCGCAGCGGTGCCGACGCCTGTCCTCGGCGGTGCCGGCGTCGTACTCTTTGGAACGGTAGCCGCGAGCGGCATCCGCACGCTGTCCAAGGTTGAGTACCGGAACAACATGAACCTGATCATTGTGGCGGCGTCCATCGGCTTCGGCATGATCCCCATCGCCGCGCCGGCCTTCTACGACCAGTTCCCGTCCTGGTTCAGCACCATCTTCCACTCCGGCATCAGCTCCGCGGCGGTGATGGCCATCGTGCTGAACCTGCTCTTCAACCACCTGAAGGCAGGGAACTCGGAGAACCAGTCGGTGTTTGTGGCGGGCACCGGACGCGTGGTCCGCGAGGAGGACCTCAAGTGCCTGGCCGACGGCGACCGCTACGAAGGCGGCAAACTGATCGACTGCAACGGCAAGGAAGTCCCGGTGGAGTCGTCGTCGAATTCTGACCACTAACCACCACCAACAACAGCGCGAACTGGCAGCAGATGCCCTCAAATGTGGATTTTGAGGGTATTAGCTGCCAGTTCGCGCTGGTTGTGGTGGGGGAAAGCACGACGGCGGGACGCAGCGGTGTGCGTGGGTTGGGGTCAGTTGCGGGTGGGGTCAGTTGCGGTTGAGCTCGTCCGAGATCGCCTGGGCTGCCTCGCGCAGCATCGGGACGGCGCGTTCACCGAAGGACTGGTCCACGCGGGATACCGGACCGGACACGGATATGGCCGTTGGCGTCGGGGCGTTAGGCACGGCCATGGCGAAGCAGCGTACGCCCAGCTCCTGCTCTTCCTCATCGATGGAGTAGCCGCGTTCCCGGATCCTGCCCAGGTCTGCCAGCAGCGACTCGATGTCACCAATGCTCTTGGACGTGGGAGTGGGCATGCCGGTGCGGGCCACGATGCCGCGGACCACCTCGTCGTCGAGCTGGGCCAGGATGGCCTTGCCCACGCCGGTGTCGTGGGTGTGGGCGCGTCGGCCAACTTCGGTGAACATGCGCATGGAGTGCAGGGACGGGACCTGGGCCACGTAGATGACCATGTCGGAGTCGAGCACCGCCATGTTGGAGGTCTCCCCCAGCCGGTCCACCAGGGTCTTCAGCTGCGGCCGGGCCACGGCGCCCAGCTGCTTGTTGGCGCCTTCGCCGAGCCGGATGAGCCGGGGCCCCAGCGCATACCGGCGATTGGGCAGCTGGCGGATGTACCCCAGTGTGACCAGGGTTCGCAGCAGCCGGTGGATGGTGGGAAGCGGCAGATCTGTGGAGGACGAGAGTTCGCTGAGCGTTACTTCTCCGCCGGCATCCGTGATCAGTTCCAAGAGTTCGAAGACGCGCTCTACGGACTGCACGCCTCCCGAGGCTTTGTCAGCCATGTACCAGTCTCCTGAGGACTCGATTTCCGACAACTCTTATCCGCATCGTGAAAAGAATTGCCCTAGAACTCCCAAGATACATCACGGCCACACGCCAGTCGACGAACCATACAGGCTTGTATTTCCACAAAGTAGATAATAATATCCATAATACGAAAACATTTAGATCAGCAACGAGCCCGGCTACGGGCCTAACAGGAGGACATTCAATGGCGAACCCGAGCCCCGGAAATTCGATCACCCTGCGCGTGGAAGCACCGTCAAGCTTCTCCGCAACCAGCGAACTGGCCGCAGCCGTCGGAGCAGCCGGCGCGGCCATCACCGCCCTGGACGTCACCGAGTCCCACCACGAAACCCTGGTTGTGGACGTCACCTGCAACACCACCGACGACGAACACGCCGCCCGCGTCAAGGACGCCCTCAACGCGCTCGACGGCGTCAAAGTCCAGCATGTCTCCGACCGCACCTTCCTGATGCACCTCGGCGGCAAGCTTGAGGTCGTTCCGAAAGTAGCCCTGCGCAACCGCGACGACCTGTCCCGCGCCTACACGCCCGGTGTCGCCCGCGTCTGCCTAGCCATCGCCGAGGACCCGGCCGCTGCCCGGAACCTCACCGTCAAGCGGAACACCATCGCCGTGCTCACCGACGGCTCCGCCGTGCTGGGCCTGGGCAACATCGGCCCCGCCGCGGCCCTGCCTGTCATGGAGGGCAAGGCCGCCCTGTTCAAGCAGTTCGCCAACGTGGACGCCTGGCCGGTCTGCCTGGACACCCAGGACACCGAGGAAATCATCATGATCGCCAAGGCCATGGCCCCGGTCTACGGCGGCATCAACCTTGAGGACATCGCGGCCCCGCGCTGTTTCGAAATCGAGAAGCGCCTCCGCGACGAACTCGACATCCCGGTGTTCCACGACGACCAGCACGGCACGGCCATCGTCACCCTGGCCGCCCTGGTCAACGCGCTCCGCGTCGTTGGCAAGAAGCTCGATGAGGTCCGCATTGTGGTTTCAGGCGTCGGCGCTGCCGGCTCCGCCATCATCCAGCTCCTCAAGGCCCAGGGCGCCCGGCACATCGTTGCCGCCGGCCGTTCCGGCGCCATCCACTCGGGCGAGACGTACAACGACGAACACCGCGCCTGGATCGCCGCCAACACCAACGAGGAAGGCTTCTCCGGCACCCTGCACGAGGCCCTCAAGGGAGCGGACGTGTTCATCGGCGTCAGCGCCCCGCACGTGATCGGCGAGGAACAGGTTGCCTCGATGGCCGACAAGGCGATCGTCTTTGCCATGGCCAACCCGACACCGGAAATCGATCCCACCATCGCGTCCAAGTACGCGGCCGTAGTGGCCACCGGGCGCAGCGACTTTCCCAACCAGATCAACAACGTCCTGGCGTTCCCCGGTTTCTTCCGCGGGCTACTGGACGCCGGCGCGTCCGACATCACGCCCGAGATGCTGGTGGCCGCCGCTGAGGCTATCGCCAACCGGGTGGCTGATGATGAACTGAATGCCAGTTACATTATCCCCAGCGTCTTCGATCCCCACGTCGCCTCCGACGTCGCTTCCGCCGTAGCAGCGGCAGCGCACGCGGCGGCGGCAACCGCAGCAGCCAGCACGGCCACGGATGCAGCAGGGGCTTCGGCTGACACTGAAGCCGCCGCCTTCGCCAACGCCTGATTCGCAGC
The DNA here is from genome assembly GCF_040812005.1 of Arthrobacter sp. HS15c. NCBI lineage: Bacteria > Bacillati > Actinomycetota > Actinomycetes > Micrococcales > Micrococcaceae > Arthrobacter > Arthrobacter sp. HS15c. The sequence goes on along the minus strand of NZ_JBFOHM010000005.1, from coordinate 368,040 downwards.
CAACGAAAGGACCAGAAATGGCCATCACAGTCACAGACCCCCGGCCGATCGAACGCGCGGAGGAGATCCTTACCCCCAAGGCGCTGGCGTTCCTGGAGGAACTCCACAAACGCTTCGCCGGCACCCGCAACGAGCTGCTCGCCGCCCGCGGCGTCAAGCGCCAGCGGGTAGCGGACACCGGCAAGCTGGACTTCCTGCCGGAAACCCAGGACGTGCGCGACGGCGACTGGAAAGTTGCGGAGGCCCCTGCGGCCCTGCAGGACCGCCGCGTTGAGATGACCGGCCCGGCGAGCCCGGCCAAGATGGCGATCAACGCCCTGAACTCCGGCGCCAAGGTGTGGCTGGCCGACCTTGAGGACGCCAGCACACCCACCTGGGGCAACGTCATCGACTCCATCCTCAACCTCCGTGACGCCGCCCAGGGAACCCTGAGCTACACCTCCGCCGAAGGCAAGGAATACAAGCTCCGCACCGACGCGCCGCTGGCCGTTGTGGTAGCCCGCCCGCGCGGCTGGCACATGCCGGAAAAGCACCTGCTGATCGACGGCGAACCTGCCGTGGGTGCGCTGGTGGACTTCGGCCTGCACTTCTACCACGTGGCCAAGCAGCTGGTCCTCAACGGCCACGGCCCGTACTACTACCTGCCCAAGATGGAAAGCCACCTCGAGGCCCGGCTTTGGAACGACGTCTTCGTCTTCGCCCAGGACTTCCTGGGCCTGGGCCAGGGCACGGTCCGCGCCACGGTGCTGATCGAGACCATCCCGGCGGCCTTCGAGATGGACGAGATCCTCTACGAGCTGCGGGACCACGCCTCAGGCTTGAACGCCGGCCGCTGGGACTACCTGTTCAGCATCATCAAGTACTTCCGCGACGCCGGGGAGGAGTTTGTCCTTCCGGACCGCGCCTCGGTGGTCATGACCGCCCCGTTCATGCGCGCCTACACCGAGCTGCTGGTGAAGACCTGCCACCAGCGCGGCGCCTTCGCCATGGGCGGCATGGCAGCGGTCATCCCCAACCGCAGGCACCCCGAGGTCACCGAAGCGGCCTTCGCCAAGGTCCGCGCTGACAAGACCCGTGAGGCCAACGACGGGTTCGACGGCTCCTGGGTCGCCCACCCGGACCTCGTCCCCACCTGCCGCGAGGTCTTCGACGCCGTCCTGGGCGAGCGCCCCAACCAGCTGGACAAGCAGCGGCCCGAGGTTTCGGTCACCGCTGACCAGCTGCTGGACATCGCTTCCGCGGAAGGCCAGGTCACCGAAGGCGGGCTGCGCCTGAACCTGTACGTCGCCGTCGCCTACACCGCGGTGTGGCTGTCGGGCAACGGTGCCGTGGCCATCCACAACCTGATGGAGGACGCCGCCACGGCGGAAATCTCCCGCTCGCAGGTGTGGCAGCAGATCCGCAACAAGTCAGTCCTCGCCGACACCGGAAACACGGTCACCCGGGAACTGGTGGAGCGGATCCTGGGTGAGGAAACGGAGCGGCTCCGCACCGAGTTCGGTGACGAGGCCTTCCGCCGTTACTACAAGCCGGCCAGCGACCTGATCGCTGACATCTGCCTGTCCGAGGACTACACGGACTTCCTCACCACCCCGGCCTACGAACTGGTGGGCTGAGCGATGGCGGTCTCCCCCACGCCGTCGCTCTCCGCGGCGGACACCGCCCACATCGACGCCCAGCTGGGCGCCACCGACCGGCTGCTGGACCGGAACTACCCCGGCGACGACGGCTCACGCCAGCCCGTCCACACCGTCTACGTCCCCGCCGACCGCTTCGCGCCGTCGTTCGCTGCCGACTGGGGCGCCCAGGCGCTCACGACGGCGGCGGCGCACGGCGGCCTGGAACGGCTCGGCCGGCTTCTGGGCCAGGACGCCGACCTCGCCGGGGCAGTAGCGTCGCGGGTCCAGGCGAAGCTCGAAAGCGAACCGGTCGAGGACCTCCGCCTCGACTTCGAGGACGGCTTCGGGGACAGGGGCGACGACGCCGAGGACGCCGCCGCGGTTGCCGCGGCGGCCGCCGTGGCCACCGCCGTCGCGGCCGGCTCCGCGCCGCCGTTCATCGGGATCCGGTTCAAATGCTTCGAGGCACCCACCAGGGCCCGCGGCCTGCGAACCCTGGACCTCTTCGTCTCCGGACTCGCGTCCGCGGGCGAACTGCCGGCAGGACTGATTCTCACCCTGCCCAAGGTCACCACCGTGGCGCAGGTCCAGGCGATGGACTACGCCGTGTCCCGGCTGGAGGAAGTCCACGGGCTTCCCGCCGGCCGGCTCCGGTTCGAGGTGCAGGTGGAGACGCCGCAGCTGATCCTCGGCCCGGACGGCACCTCCCCTGTGGCGCAGCTGCCGCACGCCGTCCCTGGCAGGATCAGCGGACTGCACTACGGCACCTACGACTACTCCGCGTCGCTGCAGATCTCGGCCGAGTACCAGTCCATGGAGCACCCGGTGGCGGACTTCGCCAAGGAGGTCATGCAGCTGGCAGTCGCCGGCACAGGCATCCGGCTTTCCGACGGTTCCACCAACATCATTCCGGTGGGCGACGCCGTCGAGGATGCCTGGAAGCTGCACGGCCGGCTGGTCCGCCGCTCGCTGGAGCGGGGCTACTACCAGGGCTGGGACCTGCACGCCGCCCAGCTGCCCAGCCGTTTCGCCGCCACCTATGCGTTTTACCGCGAGGGGCTCCCGGCCGCCGCGGCACGCCTGCGCAACTACGTCGAACGCACTGAAGGCGGGGTCATGGACGAACCCGCCACCGCCCGTGCCCTGGCCGCCTTCGTCCTGCGCGGCGTCCAGTGCGGCGCAGTGGGGACCGAAGAGGTCCAGGCGCTGGCCGGCGTCGAACTTTCCCAGCTGACCGCACTGGCGCACCCGCGGCTGGCACACTCCACTTCGAAGTAAAGGATCCAATGATGGGCAAGTACTACCACCCCCAGGGCGGACTGCCGCCGCAGACCCACCTCACCACGGAACGGGCCATCGTCACGGAGGCCTACACGGTCATCCCCAAGGGCGTGATGACCGACATCGTCACCAGCACCCTGCCGGGTTTCTCCAACACCCGGTCCTGGATCCTGGCCCGCCCGATTTCCGGGTTTGCCACCACGTTCTCGCAGCTGATCGTGGAGATCGGCCCCGGCGGCGGGGCCCCCAAGGCCGAGTTCGAGGCAGGCGTTGAAGGCGTTGTCTTTGTCACCAAGGGCAAGGTAAACCTGACCCTCGACGGCGAACTCCACCAGCTTGAGGAGGGTGGCTACGCCTACCTGGCCGCCGGTTCCACCTGGGGCCTGGAGAACGTCTCGGACGACATCGTCTCGTTCCAATGGATCCGCAAGGCCTATGAGCGGCTCGAAGGTTACGAGGCCAAGTCCTTTGTCACCAGCGATGCCGAGGTGGAACCCACCGCGATGCCGGATACCAACGGCGCCTGGAAGACCACCCGCTTCACGGATTCGTCCGACCTGGCCCACGACATGCAGGTGAACATCGTGACGTTCCAGCCGGGCGGGGTCATCCCTTTCCCGGAGACCCACGTTATGGAGCACGGCCTGTACGTCCTGGAGGGCAAGGCCATGTACCTGCTCAACAACGACTGGGTTGAGGTGGAGGCAGGCGACTTTATGTGGCTGCGTGCCTTCTGCCCGCAGGCCTGCTACGCCGGCGGTCCCGGCGAGTTCCGGTACCTGCTGTACAAGGACATGAACCGCCAGATCCGCCTCACCTAGCCCTGCCCGACGCCGCCGAGGTCGCCGAGGTCGCCGGAAGCCTTCCATTTCGCTGGGAAGCTTCCGGCGACCTCGTCGCGTTTCCGGCGATTTGGGGGGGTGCTGGCGTTGACCTCGTTCTTCAGGACGAGGAGCATGGAGGTGCCGGCACTTCAGTTACCTGGCCGAGGCGCCGGTCCGAAGGGTCAGCGACATGCCCGGAACCAGGCGGCACCGTATCAGGAACAGGATCGCGGCGGCTGTGTCCGCAGCGCTGGTGGCCGTTGCCCTTGGCAGCTGCACTCCTGAACCCCTCCCACCGGACCTGCATGAGGATATCTACGCCGCCCTGGAGGATTTCAGCCGCTCGATGATCGAAGACGGCGCCCCGGCCGTCCTCATCGAGGTGCGGCACGGCGGAAAGGTGTGGACCCATGCCGACGGCGTCCGGAACCTGGACACCCGTGAACCCGCCACAGCCTCAGACCCCTTCAGGGTAGGCAGCATCACCAAGTCCATGGTGGCTGTGTCCGTCATGAAGCTGGTGGAGGAAGGCAAAGTCGGCCTGGACGACCAGGTCAGCAAATACCTGCCGGAATTCGGAACCGTTCTTCATCCGCCTGGTCCGGTGACGGTGCGCGAGCTCCTGATCCACGAAAGCGGGTTGCCTGAGTTTGGGATTCCCCTGCTGGCCTCGGGGCCGTGGCCGGAGGTTATGGACAGGCCACTCAGCCTGGAGCAGCAACTGGCGCTGGCGGCCACGGTGCCGTGGGAACGGCGGCTCGCGCAGGGCTTCGAGTACTCCAATTCCAATTACGCGGCCCTGGGCCTGATCGTCGAGCGGCTCCGCGGCAAGAGCATCAATGCAGTCCTGAAGACGGACATCGCTGATCCGTTGGGGCTGGAGTCAACCGGGCTCCCCCGGCCCGGCGCCGCCCCGGCCACCATGGTCCACGGCTACATCACCGTGAACGGCCAGCGCCTGGACGTCACGCAACCGGCATGGCTGTCAGAGTTTGCCGCGGGCGGCGCCGTGTCCACGGTGTCCGAGCTGAATACGTTCTACGCCGCCCTGTTCCAGGGGAAGCTCCTGCGGGACGAAAGCCGGACCTCGATGCTGCGGCGGGACAGCGACCTCTATGGATTCGGCCTCTTTAGATGGAACGACACGTGTTCCAACCGGCTGTACCACGGACATACCGGCGACATCGATGGCTACGGGTCCGTTTCCATGACCAGCGAAGACGGTACGAGGCAGCTCACCATCGCCGTGGCGTACCCGCCGGAACCGCCCACACTGAACGTCAATCCGCTGATCTCGGAACTTGAGGATGTAGCTGAACAAACACTGAACGCGCTCTGCTGAGTTCGGCCAGACCCGGACAGCCGCGGGGGCTTGCCTGCCGGTCCCGATGGGGGAAGCATAAAAACATGCTGACTATCGGAACCACGGTTCTCGGGGTAGAGGACGTTACGCGTTCCACCGCGTTCTGGTGCGACGCGCTGGGCTACGTCCCGCGTGAGGAGGGCGACGACACCTGGGTGGTCCTTGTCCCGCACGGCGGCAACGGTGCCAGGCTCGCCCTGATGCTCAGCGAGACGCCAGTACAGGATCACCCCCGGATCCACCTGGACCTCTACACCGACGACCAGAACGCCGAGGTGGCCCGTTTGCTGGACCTGGGCGCCTCGCGCGTGGACTGGGACCTGTATCCCGAGGATCCTGATTTCATTGTGCTCGCGGACCCGGACGGAAACCGGTTCTGCGTGGTGGACGTGGCCCGGTCCTGAACCAGGCCGGGGGCGCGGCGGCGGGTTAGCCGCCGGCGGAGGACGCCGAAAGCAGCCTTCCGATGGCGCTTGACTGGAGATTGTCCAGGAGGTCACGGGGACCCGAGTAGACCTCGGCGGCACCGGCTTCCCTGAGTTCCGCGGCGCTTGTTCCGCCGCAGGTGAGTCCGATGGCGGGCATACCGAGGGCCCCCGCGGCTTGCATGTCCCAGACCGCATCGCCGACGTAGACGGCATCGGCAGACTGGACGCCAACAGCCTCCAGCGCGGCCACCAGGATGTCCGGGGCCGGCTTGCTGGCCTTCGCGTCGTTGGCGCTGGTGGCCGCATGGATGTGGGCGTCGGAGCCAAGGACCCGCCGGGTTGCCAGCAGGTCCGGCGTCCGGGCTGACGACGCCAGGGCAACCGCCAGTCCTCCGAAGTGGCACTGCGCCAGGAGGTCCCTGGCGCCGTCAAAGGGGCGAAGGACGGCCCAGCTGGACGCAAACAGGGCCGCGTGACTGGCCAGGATCTCGGCGTCGGCGTTCCTGTCCCTGCCCTGTGGAAGGAGGCTGTCCACCAGCCGGTCGCCGCCCATGCCGACGCAGTGGTGGATGGAGGCCATTGGCACGTCGTGGCCCTGCTGCCGGAATGCCTGCCACCAGGCCAGCGTATGAATATAGGAGGAATCCACCAGGGTTCCGTCCACGTCAAACAGGACGCCCCGGCGTCGTCCCGTCACAGCCACCGGGCCAAGGTGCTGGGGGTCCATCAGCCGGCTGCGGCCCGGGTGGTCCTCGAAACCCTCTTGTTGCGCGGTGCGGCATCTTCCTTGGCGGACACCATCGGCCGGACGCGTTCACGGATGACGGTCCCGGCGCCGTCGCGGCTACGGTCGCGGATCAGCCCGGTCCCGGCGATTTCGCGTGCCATGGCCACACCGGCCACCGCGGCGCGCTTCGTGGGAAAGGTCACCGAAATCGCCATCAGGTCCCCGGCCCCATCCAACATCCTGACCCTGTAGCCACCGTCAGCTGCATCCACCAGTTCAAAATAACCGGCCATTCAAATCACCCCTCCGTCAGTCACTGCGCTGTGCTTGGAGCACCCAGTGAGATGTTAGTAAGTATACTTACTGATTCCGTCGGGGAAAAGTGCTGCAATCCCCCAATTGCAAGCAGTCACGACACATTCTCCGTCTCGGGCGGAATGGGCGCATCACTCTGGCGAACCGTATCCTGATGCAGCTCCAGTGCGCTAGTCACAAGCCCGAAGTGGCTGAATGCCTGGGGTGTATTGCCCAGCTGGCGTCCGGCCCTGACGGCCCACTCCTCACTCAGCAGGCCCACGTCGTTCCGCAATTCCAGGAGCCGTTCGAACAGCTCAGTGGCTTCCCGACGGCGGCCGGCCCCCAGGAGTGCCTCCACCATCCAGAACGAACACGCCAGGAACACCCCCTCATCCCCGGGGAGTCCGTCGTCGCTTTCGGCCGGGCGGTACCGGAGCACAAACCCGTCTTCGGTCAGCTCATCCAGGATCGCGTCGATGGTGCCCACCACCCGCGGATCGTCCGGCGGGAGGAACCCCACACGCGGGATGAGCAGGAGGCTGGCATCAAGTTCCGGCCGGCCGTAGGACTGCACAAAAGTGTTGCGTCCTTCGTCGAAACCGTTGGCCATCACGTCCCGGTGGATGGTGTCCCGGAGCGCCTCCCAGCGCTCTGCCGGGCCCGGCAGGCCGGACTCGCGGACACCTTTCACCATCCGGTCCGCCGCCACCCAGGCCATGACCTTCGAATGCGTGAAGTGGCGGCGCGGTCCGCGCATCTCCCAGAGGCCATTGTCCGGCTGGTCCCAGATGGTTTCCAGGTGCTGCATGAGGGCAATCTGGACATCCCAGGCCTCGTCGGTGTGTTTGAGCAGGGAATTCCGGGTCAGGGCCAGGCAGTCCAGCACCTCGCCCCACACGTCCAGCTGGAGCTGCTCCGCCGCGCCGTTGCCGATCCGCACAGGACTGGAGCCTTCATAGCCGGACAGCCACGGCAGTTCCATTTCCGGAAGCCTGCGCTCGCCATGGATTCCGTACATGATCTGCAGGTCCGCGGGGTCGCCTGCAACGGCCCGGAGCAGCCAGTCCCGCCATGCTGCGGCCTCCGCGGTGTAGCCCGCGGCCAACAGTGCCTGCAGCGTCATGGTGGCGTCCCGCAGCCAGCAGTAGCGGTAGTCCCAGTTGCGGGGGCCGCCGAGCTGTTCCGGCAGCGACGTGGTGACCGCGGCGACGATGCCTCCGGTGGGCGCGTAGGTCAAGGCTTTGAGTGTCACCAGCGAGCGCACCACCGCGTCCCGGTACTTCCCGGTGACCGTGCATTGGGAAGTCCAGCCCCGCCAGAAGGCCGCCGTTGTACCCAGCACTTCCTCGGCGTCGACGGTGGTGGGCCGCCGCACGTGGCTCGGGGCCCACGTCAGCACAAACGGGATCCGCTCGCCTGCGCTGACCGTGAAGTCGCTGACGGTGTGCAGGTTTTCGCCGTGCAGCGGTGCCCCGGTGACGAAATAGACGGCGTCCGGACCCGCAATGGCATGGATGCCGTGCTTGTCCTTCCGGACCCAGGGAACTATATGGCCGTAATCGAAGCGCAGCGCCAGTTCGCCGTGCATCCTGACACTTCCACTGACGCCCTCCACGATGCGCACGATGTCTGCCACCTCGTCGCGGGGTGGCATGAAGTCAATGACGCGCACCGTCCCGTCCGGCGTTTCCCATTCCGTTTCCAGGATGAGGGTCCCGTCGCGGTAGCTGCGCCGGGTGCAGGTCCCGCCAGCCTCGGGAGCCAGCAGCCACCTGCCCGCATCAGGAGTGTCCAGCAGCGCGTTGAAGCAGGCCGGAGAGTCAAACCGCGGCAGGCACAGCCAGTCGATGGACCCGGCCGTGCTCACCAGCGCTCCGGTGTGGAGGTCGCCGACTACCGCATAATCCTCAATTCGCGCCATTTCCCTACCCTGCCACACGACCCTGCCGCATGCGTGCTCCGGCGGCCGGAGGACCGCGGGGTGTAGCCTGAAATCAGGGTAAAGCAGCTGCCTAGGCCATCGATGGTGGCCGCCAGCAGGCCAGGTTCCCCGGTTCCGGCCAGCAACACCGGAGGCACCCCTTGGAACAGCCATCTATCGGCCTCGTCATCGACAAAATACAGGATCTTCTCCTGGACACCCAGGATGTGGAGGACTTCCTCAATGAACTCGCAACCTATTCGGCCGAGAACCTCTCCGGAGCACGGGGCGAAGTCCTTTGCGGGATCACTTTGCTCCGCCACCGGACCGCGGTCACCGTGGCCAGCAGCGGCGACCGGGCACACCTCCTCGATGAGCTCCAATACGACTACGGTGATGGCCCGTGCCTCCAATGCGCCCGGGAAGGTGTAGTTGTGCACATCCGGGACCTTAAGACGGAAACCCTGTGGCCGGAATATGCGGCCAAGGTGCTGAACCACGGCATCCGGTCGGTCCTGGCCGTACCGTTCGAGCTTTCCGGGGACGATGCCAAGGCGGGGATGAACCTCTACTCAGACCGTGCTGGCACCTTCGATGCCAATGCCGTGGAGCATGCCCTCAGCTACGTGTCCCAGGCTTCCAAGGGAATGCGCCTAGCCGTGCGGCTGGCCCAGCATTCGGATACCGCGGCCAACCTGAAGGCGGCCCTCGATTCCCGCACGGTGATCGATACGGCGGTGGGAATCATCATCGGCCAGAACAGGTGCACCCAGGACGAGGCAATGGACCTCATCAAATCCGCCTCCAGCACGCGCAATGTGAAACTCCGCGACGTGGCCGCCGCCATAGTGGAATCCGCGGGCGGCGGCACCCTGAAGACACACTTCAGCTGACGTGGCCATCCACATTGGAACGTCAGGCTGGAGCTATGACCATTGGGAGAACGTGCTGTACCCGCCAGGGCTCCCGGTCCGGGACAGGCTGCAGCATTACGTTGCCCGGTTCGGCACGGTGGAACTCAACGCGAGTTTCTACCGCTGGCCCCGGGACACCTCCTTCGCCAGCTGGCGGCGGCGGCTTCCCGACGGCTTCGCGATGTCGGTCAAAGCCCCGCGCGGGCTGACGCACGGTAAGAAGCTGTATGCGCCCGAGGTCTGGCTGGAACGGATCACGCGGTGCTGGCATGAACTCGGCGACAAACGGGCGGTCCTGCTGGTCCAGCTCCCGCCGCAGCAGGCCAGGGATGACGCCCGGCTGGAATATTTCCTCGCCATGGTGCCGCGCTGGATCCGCGTGGCCGTGGAGTTCCGGCACCCCAGCTGGGACCACCCGGACATCTACGGGCTGTTGGAGCGGCACGGGGCCGCGTACTGCATCATGAGCGGAGCCAACCTGCCGTGCATCCTCCGCGCTACGGCGCCTTTCGTGTACATCAGGCTGCACGGCCCGGACCACCAACACCTCTACGGCGGCTCGTATTCGGACGGCGACCTGGGCTGGTGGGCTGACCGCGTCCGGGAGTGGTCTGACAGCGGTCGGGACGTGTTTGTGTACTTCAATAACGACGGCGGCGGGAACGCCGTGCGGAACGCCGAGACCCTGCGCTGGATCCTGGGCGCCGGCTGAAGTCACGCTGGGCGTTCACCGCAGCGCCTGTGGCAGAGTGGAGGCATGGACAGGGCCCCGCAGAAATCATCATTGGCCGGCAACCGCGCCTTCCGGCTGGCTCACCGGCTCTCCGACGGCGTTAACAGTGCCCGCCTGCAGCTGGCAAAACGCTGGAACTTCGTGCCGAAGACCATCGCATACCAGGGTTACGGATCCACTGAGTGGGTGCGGGTACTGGGCCGCGTGCTGCTCACCAAGGAGCCGGCACCCGGCAGCCGGGCCGAACATGCCGCCCGCAACGGTACCCAGAACGTCCGCGGCTGGCGGGCTTTCACCAGCGTCCCCGTGCAGTTCACCAACGTGGAAGTCACCATCGGAGACGTCGTGACCACCGTGAAGGCAGACCGCGGCGGCCTGATCGACACCGTGGTGGACATCCGGCTGTCCCCCGGCTGGCACACGGCCGTGCTGCGCGCCGAAGGGACTGAGCCCGTGGAGGCGCTGATCCAGGTGATCGCACCGGACACCACCTTCGGCATCGTGTCCGATATTGACGACACCGTCATGGTCACGGCCCTGCCCCGCCCCTTCCTCGCGTTGTGGAACACGTTTGTCCTCAGCGAGAGGGCCCGGATGGCCACGCCCGGGATGGCGGTCCTGCTGGACCGGCTCACCGTCGAGCATCCGGAAGCCCCTGTAATCTATCTGTCCACCGGGCCGTGGAACGCAGCTCCCACCCTGGCGCGTTTCCTGGGCCGCAACATGTACCCCGCCGGCGCCCTGCTGCTCACCGACTGGGGATTGACGCAGGACAGGTGGTTCCGCAGCGGGCAGGAGCATAAACACCGCAACCTCGAACGTCTCGCCAAGGAGTTCCCGGACATGCGCTGGCTCCTGATCGGGGACAACGGCCAGCACGACGAACAGATCTACTCCGGCTTCGCCCAGGAGCATGCGGACAAGGTTGCCGCCATTGCCATCCGGCAGCTTTCCGTCAGCGAGGCAGTGTTTGCGGGCGGGCACTCCGAAGACGGGGACCACAGCGCGTCGGCAGTGCCGTGGATCTACTCCACTGACGGCGCCGGGATGGCCAAGCAGCTCAGGTCCCTGGACCTCCTCTAGCCCACCGGACGCAACCCCGCCGGACTCCAGTCCCGCCGCCCTATGCGGTGGCACCCAGGGTGGTCACGTCGTCGTCATTCTCCTCCGTCACGGCCGGTTCCGGTCCGGCAGCCTGCGCGACGGCCGTGGCCGCCGCAGCCACCAGGTTCCGTTCCTCGAGGAGTTCCTGGAACCAGAAGTAGGACGCCTTGGGCGTGCGTTCCAAGGTCTCGAAATCCACGTGGAGCAAGCCGAACGGCTGGTTGTAGCCGGCGGACCACTCGAAGTTGTCCATCAATGACCAGACGTAATAGCCGCGGAGCTCCACTGATTCGGCCTCCCCGCCCGGGGCCGTGGCTTTGAGTGCCGCTTCCAGGTGGTCCGAGAGGTATTTGAGGCGACGTTCATCCGGGATGAACGTCGTGTTCGTGGACTTGTCGCGGACGATGATGTCCTCGAAGCTCGCCCCGCCCTCGGTGATGATCACGGGCGGCAGGTTCGGGTAGCGCTCCGCCATTTCCTTCAGCGCGACACCCATGTATTCGGACTTGACGGGCCAGCCGTAGGCGGTGACGTCGGCTTCGGGCCAGGGCTCGACATGGAAGGGGGTGCCGCCGTTGCCCATCGCGCTGAGGTCGCTGCCCATGGCCTCCGCCATGCTCTCCGGAACCGCTCCCTTCCCCGGACCGACGGCCACCTTGGTGGGCATGTAGTAATTCAGCCCGTAAAAATCCAACGGCTGGGAAATGATCTCCATGTCCTCGTCCGGGTGGTCGAAGGAGCTGAAGATCTTCGCGGCGCGGATGACGTCCGGGTACTTGCCCAACAGGACTGGGTCCGCGTACAGCCGGTTCTGGGCAAGGTCCATCAGGCCGGCACTGATCTTGTCCAGCGGGTTGATGGAGTTGGGGATCATCGGCGAGTAGACGTTGGTCATGCCGATCTCACCGGGAACTCCTGCGGCCCGCAAAGCCTGTACTGCGAGGCCGTGGCCCAGCAGCTGATGGTGCACCGTGGGGAAAGCGCCGAGCATGAGGGACTCACCGGGCGAATGCAGCCCCAGGGTGTAGCCATTGGTGGTGACCGTGGCGGGTTCGTTGATCGTCGCCCAGCGCGCCACCCTGTCGCCGAAGGCATCGGCGGCGATTGCGGCGAACTCCCCCAGCCGGTAGGCGGTGTCGCGGTTCATCCAGCCGCCGGTGTCGTCCAGCGCTTTCGGGGTATCCCAGTGGTAGAGGGTGACCATGGGCGAAATCCCGTTGGCCAGCAGCTCATCTAGGAGGCGGTCGTAGAAATCCAGTCCTGCACGGTTCACAGTTCCGCTGCCAGTGGGCTGGATCCGCGGCCACGCGAGGGAGAATCGGTACGAGTCCACGCCCAGTTGCTTCATCAGGGCCACGTCTTCGGGCATCCGGTGGTAGTGGTCGCAGGCGATCGCCGGGCTGTGGTCCTCAACAATGGCTCCCGGCTTGGACGCGAAAACATCCCATCCTGCCGGGCCGCGGCCATCCTCCTCCAACGCACCCTCGATCTGGAAGGCCGCGGTGGCCACGCCAAGGGTGAATCCGGACGGGATGAGCGCTGCCAAATCCTTGGCGGTGATATGCACGTTGGTGCCAACTTCCTTAGCTGGGTTAGGAACTGTACCCCTCAGAATGGCACACGGCCGGGCGGCTGACGAGTAGCAACCCGGCGCCTCCTGCCAGGGTCTGGGGATGGATGAAAAACTGGGGAAGTTCATCGATGATTTTGCCGCGCTGGTCCAGCTGGCGCAGTCCGGAAACCACCGGCAGCAGGCGGGACAGCAGCTGCTTCAAGCACTGACCGAGCATCTTGGCGTGCCGGCCGCGGAGCTTGCGGTGGTGGTGGAAAATGGGCATCGGCGGCGGCCAGCGGCTGTCGGTGCTGCAGCGCGATCGCCACCCACCGTACCTCGCTCAAGGACCACGGCCAGCACCTCAAGAGCGGCATCCTGCTCTACGGCCGGCCTGGAACTGGCAAAACCCACACGGTCCGGCATCTGCTGAGCCAGAGGACCGGAGCTTCGGGCACGGTCCGCGGCCGCTGCTGTTTGAGGTGCTGGACGCCATGGACGGCCTCGACAACGCTGCGGGCTGCCGACGCCGAAGCCCTCACCCGCACCCTGCTGGGCAGCGGCCCTGACGCGGCGGGAGCACCCGGGTTCCCCGGGCCCGGCTTTCCGGGGCCCAGCGTCATTGGGCGCAGCTACACGCCCTGATTCGCCGGCCCTGCCGGCTCATTGTGAGCCGAACAGGAACTCCTTGGCGTGGGCTACGGCCTTGCGGTAGGCGTCGTTCCGCAGCGTGACCAGGTGTTCCGTGTCGCCGTCGGCAGGCTCCAAGTACCCGGTGTAGCCCGGACGGAGCACCCAGATGTCACCGGCGGGAGGAAGATAAAACACGCCAAAGGAACGCTGCTGGCCCTCGTCCGCCGTCCACACCGGGACTACGGCCAGTGCCGCGCCTGTAGACGGGTTGATCCACTGGGCACGAGGCAAGGGTTCCTCATGCGCCTCGGGATCCAGGAACGGTGCAGTGCCCTGGCCCCAGCGCTGTTCAAAGCGCTCGTGGAAAACCGGCATCAGGTGAGAATCGTAGCGGCGCCACTCGCTCATGGTGGTGTTCCTCCTTGGGATGGTGGGGTCAGGCCCAAGGCCCGCTTTCCCAACGGACCGGGGTGATTCTGATAGTGGGAAGGGGCTGGTTTTCCTGCCCGCGAACGTACTGCACGGGGATGTCTTGCGGCCCGGCGGCCGGACGGGAAACCACCTGGCTGCGGGCGCGGCTTCGATCGTAGGCCGCGCGGCGGCCCGGATCCCGAAGGACGGCAAACGCCTGCATGATGCGCAACAGCTCGTTCCTCCTGGCTGACTGGCTCCCCTCCGCCGGTCTCTGCAAAGCCGAGCTGTCATTGGCCGGATCCTCGGCAGGTGTTGCCCCGTTGACTGTTGCCCCGTCGACGTCGGGATGGAAGTTTCGCATCAGGGCTCGGTAGGCGCGGGCGATCTCCCGCTGGCTGGCCGAGGATGGCACCTGCAGGGCGGCATAATGGTCGGGCAGGTCGGCCCCGTCCGCATTGCCCGTACTCTCGTATCGCGAATCCATACCTGGCGCCTTTCGAGAACGGCCGGGGCGCAGGCGGGTTGTCCCTGCCCGCGCCCGGTCCGCTTAGCCGGCATCCGAAACGGTTTAGCTCCCGATCTCGTGCAGCTGGCCCTTGGTTTCTATCTCGATCTTCCGCGGTTTCGCCTGCTCGACCACGGGGATCCTCAAGGTCAGGACACCCTGATCGTAACTGGCCTTGATCTTGTCCGTGTCCAAGGTGTCGCCCAGGATCAGCTGGCGGCTGAACACACCGCGGGGCCGTTCTGAGGCAACGAGCTCAACATTGGGCTGGGTCGGGTCCAGCCGCTCTGCCCGGACCGTGAGGACGTTCCGCTCAACGTTCAGGTCCACTGAGTCCACTTTCACGCCCGGAAGGTCAAAGGCGACAACAAACTCACCGTCTTCCTGCCACGCGTCCATCGGCATGGCCGCCGGGCGGGCAGCGGTCCCAAAGACCTGCTGGGTCAACCGGTCCAGCTCCCGGAACGGGTCCGTACGCATCAACATCATTTCCCACTCCTTCAGCATTCAGGTGTTGTTTTAGGTTCATATCCCCCGCCGTCAATCTATGGTGGTGGATATAGATTTTTTATAGCACCAGTGACAAACTGAGGCAAGGGATTCATTCAAGGATTTTTTGGAGCAGACATGACAGAGCCGGCGTCCGGTCATACACCGCAGCCCAGGCCAGGGCGGGCGCTTTACGCCATCTCCGTCGCGGCCCAGCTGACGGGCACTGGACAGCAGAACATCCGGCTCTATGAGACGCGGGGACTACTTACGCCAGCCCGGACAGCCGGAGGAACACGGCAGTACAGCGAATCGGACATTGCACTTCTCCTGCGTATCGGCGAATTGCTCCAAGAGGGACTCAACCTCGCCGGCGTCGCGAAGGTCCTTGAGCTGGAGGAAGCCAACGCCAAGCTGCGCCGGGCCCTCAACCGGGCACGTTCGCACCCGGATTCGTAGCCTTCAGACTGCGGTCAGGACCCGCGCCCACCTGCCAGCCGGTGGGACTCCTCAAGCAGTTCCCCCAGCTCGTCGGTTCCGATCCAGGCGAGGCGGACCAGCGCCAGCTGCGGTGAACGGTCGTGGTGCGGTGTCCAGAAGTACGTGTCAGGCTCAGTGCCGGCCAGCGCCTCCCGCTCGTCCGTCTTGACGGTGAGTACACCGTCTTCCCAGATGCGCGCCATCAGGGTCTTGGCGAACCACGCCGGCTGGCCCCAGCTGCTCCGTTCCGAAACACCGGGCAGTGCCAGGCACATCCTCCGCACGTCCGCCTCGGATGGCATCGCTAGTCGCCTGGCGCGTCCGCTTTGGAGAGCTCGCCCGTGATCCGCTCGCCGGGGATCCGGGCGGTACGCCACGTGTCCAGGGCAATGACCGCGCCCAGGATAATCAGCGAGAGGGAGAGTGAAGCCAGTGCATCACTGAGCCAGTGGTATCCCAGGTACAGCCTGCTGAGTGCTGCCAGCACAATACCGACGCCGGCCCCCACAAAGCCGAGCACGGCGGACCGGGTGTTGGCGCGCCGCGAGAAGATGAGGAAAGTGCCCACCAGCAGGAAGTCACAGGCGCCCAGGACGTGGCCGGAGGGGAAGGAGAACGTGTGGTCGGCACCGAACAGCATCAGCTCCACGGGCGGGCGGGACCTTTTGACGATTTGCAGGATAATCTGCGATACCACGACGCCGGTGATCATGCCGCCGGCGAGGAGCATCGGTCGCCAGGCGTGCTTGGCTGCGAATCCCCACACAAGGATGACCACCAGGACAATGATCGGCAGGGCAACGGGCCCGAACACCACCGCCAGGAAGATCATCACGGCAGTGAGCAACTCCGAACGGAGGCCGAGCAGCCAGTTCCGCGCGGACTCGTCCGCCGACGCGAGCCCGTCGTGCTGCAGGACACCGATGAGGGTGGCCACGAAAACGATGGCGCCCACCGCCACCAGAAGCACGGCCCAGCGATAGAGTGCCTTTCGCGCCTCGGGTTCCATGAAACGTTCCTCCACGACGAACTTGTCATGGAAGCTGCGCCACCAGTTGGGGGCCTTGCCGGATGGTGCCTGTCCTGACTGCTGTGCCACTTGTATTCCGTCCCTGCGCCGTTGAAGACTCCTAAAGTGAAGATTATCCCCGTTCTTCCACGATTGACTGGCCCGACTGCCAAACGTGCCGCACCGGTTCCGCCCGAATCAGTATGCCGCGGTAGCCTGACGGAATGGGTGCGATGAACGAGCTGATCAACGAGCACGCCGTGGAGGCGCTGGCTGACATTCTGGCCGCAGCAGCACCGGGCGCGCAGTGGCCCGCCCTCGCTGGCGCCGGCAGAACGCTGGACGGGCTGAGCCTGCGCGGACGCACCGACCGCGTCAGCGGAGCGCTGCTGGATGATCTGCAGCGGCTGCCGCGTCCCGGATATGCGACGGCGGCCGGCATCTTCCGCCGCGCGCTGGACCACTCCGGCTTTACCGGCTGGGTCCTCTGGCCGGTATCCGAAGCGGCTGTCACCCTGGCCCTCGATTCGGGCGGCATTCCGGACTTCAAAGACTGCCTGGCCCTTCTGGCTGAACTGACTCCCCGGCTGACGGGCGAGTTTGCCATCCGGCGACTGCTCGCCCGTGATCCGGACACCTCACTGCAGGCCATCCTGGAGTGGACCGAACACCCGGATGAGCATGTGCGCCGTCTGGCAAGCGAAGGGACCCGGGCCTATCTCCCCTGGGCTGTCCGGGTCCCGGCCCTGGTCCAGCGGCCAGGGGCGACCCTGCCCATCCTTGATGCCCTGTACCGTGACCCCTCCGAATATGTCCGTCGGTCTGTGGCCAACCACCTCAACGACCTCGCCCGGCACGCGCCGGACGTTGTGGTGTCGACGGCGGCCGGCTGGCTGGCCGCGCCGGACGCCAACACTGCGTGGGTGGTCAGGCACGGCCTCCGGACCCTGGTCAAGAAGGCCCACCCCGGGGCGCTGGCGCTGCAGGGGTTCGTGCCGGCGTCGGTGGCGGTCACGGAACTCCGGCTGGACCGGGACGTGGTGGCCATGCCCGAAGACCTGGGCTTCGAATTCGAGATTTCCAACACCGGCGACGGCGATGCCCGGCTGGCGGTGGACTATGCGGTCCATTATCGCAAGGCCAACGGCAGCCAGTCCGTGAAGATTTTCAAGCTCACGGCCCTGACGCTTGCCGCGGGCGAGACCAGGATGCTCGCGAAGCGCCACGCCTTCCGGCCGATGACCACACGGGTCCACCACCCGGGGATGCACGCCCTCGAGCTCCAGATCAACGGAGTGCGCCACGGCCGTGCGGAGTTCCGGGTGGACACGGGCGTCCGCGCCTGACCAAAACGTGACTTGACTCACAGTCTACCCTGGAGTAGCATCTCGTGTTAGCGCTAACAAACATAGAAACCTTCCAGAACTGCACATCCGGCACATTGAACTCCGCGCCCGCCTGTTGGCAGCTCTTCAGATGTCCAGGGCTCGGGCCCTGCACACCAAAGCAGTACCGCTCCACCGGCAAGCGCAGACGCCTGCCGGCCCAGCACCACTTCGCGGACTAGCATCCGCGGGAGGAGAAATCGTGAGAATTAGGAAATTCCTGGGCGCCGTCGCCGTCGTCCTCGCAGTCACTGTGGGTGCCACAGGGTGCGGAAGCCGGGGTGGAACCGCCACTCCGGAAGCCACTGCGAATCCTAGTGAATCCCTGGTTGGCATCTCGATGCCTACCCAGACATCCGAGCGTTGGATCGCCGATGGCGGAAACGTGGAAAAGTCCCTGAAGGGACTCGGTTACAAGACTGACCTGCAGTTCGCCAATGACGACATCCCCACGCAGGTATCGCAGATCGAGAACATGCTGACCAAGGGTGCAAAGGCGCTCATTATCGCCGCCATCGACGGCACCACCCTGACCGATGTGCTGGCCAAGGCGAAGGAACAGAACGTCAAGGTCATCGCCTACGACCGCCTCATCAACGGCACCCCGAACGTTGATTTCTACACTACGTTCGATAACTACACGGTGGGCGTGCAGCAGGCAACGTCACTGCTGACCGGGCTGGGCCTGGTTGATGCCGCCGGCAAGAAGGTGGAGGGCAAGGGCCCGTTCAACGTTGAGCTCTTCGCCGGCAGCCCGGATGACAACAACGCCAACTTCTTCTGGACCGGCGCCATGGACACACTGAAGCCGTATCTGGACGCCGGAACCCTCAAGGTCCCCAGCGGCCAGACCAAGTTCGAGCAGGCCGCCATCCTGCGCTGGCAGGCCCCTGTTGCCCAGAAGCGTATGGAGGACGTCCTGACCGCGGCCTACAGCTCCGGGACCAAGCTCGACGGCGTACTCTCCCCCTATGACGGCCTCTCCATCGGCATCATCTCGGCTCTGACCAGCACCGGCGGCTACGCCAAGGGCAACCTGCCGGTCGTCACAGGCCAGGACGCTGAGAAGGGCTCCGTGAAGTCCATCATCGCCGGTGAGCAGTACTCCACCATCTTCAAGGACACCCGCCAGCTGGGCTCCCAGGCAGTGAAGATGGTCGACGCCCTGCTGAAGGGCCAGGAGCCGGAGGTCAACGACACCAAGACCTACAACAACAAGGTCAAGGTGGTTCCGGCCTATCTGCTCAAGTCCGTGATCATCACAGCGGAAAACTACAAGAAGGAACTGATCGACTCCGGCTACTACACGGACGCCGACGTCAAGTAACTCTTCTTGCGGGGTTGGGGCCGGCCGCACGGCCTGGCCGCAACCCCTTCCCGTAGGCCCCTGCAGCCGCAGGCCGGTCCAGTTTTCCAACCAGTCAGTGGGAATTGACGATGAACACACCCATTCTTCAAATGCGAGGAATTACCAAAACCTTCCCGGGCGTGAAAGCCCTGCAGGATGTCACCCTGGACGTGAACCGTGGCGAGGTCCACGCCATCTGCGGCGAGAACGGGGCGGGGAAATCCACCCTGATGAAAGTCCTGTCCGGGGTCTACCCGCACAACTCCTTCGACGGGGACATCCTCTTCGAAAACGAGCCCTGCAACTTCTCCACCATCAACGACAGCGAGAAACGCGGCATCGTCATCATCCACCAGGAGCTCGCCCTGAGCCCCTACCTCTCGATCGCCGAAAACATCTACCTCGGCAACGAGCAGGCCAAAAACGGCTGGGTGGACTGGCGAAAGACCAACCTGGAGGCCGCCAAACTGCTGGCCAGGGTGGGCCTGAGCGAAAACCCCATCACACCGGTGCAGCACATCAGTGTGGGCAAGCAGCAGCTGGTGGAAATCGCCAAGGCGCTCTCGAAGGAAGTCAAGCTCCTCATCCTGGATGAGCCCACAGCGGCGCTAAACGACGAGGACTCCGGCCACCTCCTGGACCTGATCCTGCATCTGAAGGGCCAGGGCATCACCAGCATCATCATCAGCCACAAACTCAACGAAATCCGCAAAGTCGCAGACGCCGTCACCATCATCCGCGACGGCAAAACCATCGAGACGCTCCGGCTCGATGAAGGCCAAATCACGCAGGAACGGATTATCCGCGGCATGGTGGGCCGGGACCTGGAAAGCCTCTACCCGGACCGGGACCCGAAGATCGGGGAGGAAGTCCTGCGGATCGAGGACTGGTCCGTCAGGCATCCGCAGGACCACACCCGCATGGTGGTGCACAACGCCAGCCTGAACGTCCGCAAGGGCGAAGTGGTGGGCCTCGCCGGCCTGATGGGAGCGGGCCGGACCGAGCTGGCCATGAGCGTTTTCGGTCGCACTTACGGCACGGCGGTGTCCGGAAAGGTGTACAAGTACGGCAAGGAAATCAACACCTCCACGGTGTCCCAGGCGATCGGGCACGGGATCGCCTATGCCACCGAAGACCGGAAGCACTACGGCCTGAACCTCATTGAGGATATCCAGCGGAACATCTCCATGGCCGCGCTCCGCAAGCTCGTCAAGGGCGGCTGGGTGGACAAAAACCGGGAAACGGTGGTGGCCAACGGCTACCGCAAGAGCATGAACATCAAGGCGCCCTCGGTTGCTGCCATCACCGGAAAACTCTCCGGCGGAAACCAGCAGAAAGTGGTGCTGAGCAAGTGGATGTTCTCGGACCCGGACGTGCTGATCCTCGATGAACCCACCCGCGGGATCGATGTCGGCGCCAAATTCGAGATCTACACGATCATCGCCAAGCTTGCGGCGGAGGGAAAAGCCGTCATTGTCATCTCCTCGGAACTGCCCGAACTCCTCGGCATCTGCGACAGGATCTACACCCTGTCCGCCGGCCACATCACCGGCGAGGTGCCCATCGCCGAAGCATCCCAGGAAACCCTCATGCACTTCATGACCAAAGAGAAGGAATAGGACCATGTCCGCCCTACGAGAATCCCTCGGCTTCCTGACAAGCCGCCTCCGGCAGGTTGGCATCTTCGTTGCCCTGATCCTGATCGTCCTGCTGTTCCAGGTACTGACCAACGGCATCCTGCTTGAGCCGCAGAACGTCACCAACCTGGTGGTCCAGAACAGCTACATCCTCATCCTCGCCATCGGCATGGTGATGGTCATCATCGCCGGGCACATCGACCTCTCGGTGGGATCGATCGCCGGCTTCATCGGCGCCGTCGCCGGCGTCATGATGGTCCACTGGGGCTGGGCCTGGTGGCTGGCCATCCCGGCCTGCCTCCTGGTGGGAGCGCTCGTCGGTGCCTGGCAGGGATACTGGATCGCCTACGTCGGCATCCCGGCGTTCATCGTCACGCTCGCCGGCATGCTGATATTCCGCGGCCTGACCCTGATCACTCTGAAGAACCAGCAGATCACCCCGTTCCCCGCCGAACTCCGGGCCCTGGGCGGCGGCTTCCTCCCGGACATCTCCGGGGGCACCTCGGTGCTGGAATGGCTGACGGTCATCCTGGGCGTGGGCGCCACGGTGGCGCTGCTCATCCAGGCGCTCAAGGAACGCCGGATCCGCAAGAAGTTCGACCTCGAGAACGAACCCATGGCCTGGTTCGCCACCAAGACCACCTTCGTTGCCCTGCTCATGCTGATCATCACGTTCCTCCTCGCCAGCTACCGCGGTACACCGATCGTGCTGATCGTGCTGGCAGTCCTGGTGGTCGTCTACACGGCGCTGATGAACAACAGTGTCTTCGGCCGCCACACCTACGCGATCGGCGGCAACCTGCACGCCGCGGAACTGTCCGGCGTCAAGACCAAGGCCGTCACCTTCCGGCTCTTCGTCAACATGGGCGTTCTGGCGGCCCTGGCGGGCCTGGTGTTCACCGCCAGGCTCAACTCGGCACAGCCCGCCGGCGGCACCGGCTTCGAACTCGACTCCATCGCCGCTGCATTCATCGGCGGCGCCGCCGTCCAGGGCGGCATCGGCACCGTGGCCGGTGCCATGATCGGCGGCCTGATCATGGGCGTGCTGAACAACGGCATGTCCATCCTGGGCCTGGGCACCGACTACCAGCAGCTCATCAAGGGACTGGTCCTCCTGCTCGCCGTGGGCTTCGACATCTTCAACAAGAACCGCAGCGGCGGCGGAGGCAGCACCATCGGCAAACGGTTCAAACTCAGGACCACACCTCCGTCCACCACCGAATCCAAGGCGCCCGCGGGGACCACGGACCAGGCCAAGGACCGCCCGGTCCCCGTTTCCGTAGTCAAGCCTGAGTAACCAAGAACCTGCCCAACTGTTAACAAGGAACTGATATGTCTACCCCCACAGACCGCATTGAAATAGATGTCGCCAGCCGGCATCTTCTGGACGACGAGCTTGATGCCGCCGTCCGGCGCCTTCAGGAAGTGGCACTCCTCACCGGCACGCACGGCATCCTGGTGACCCGTGTCGCCCCGGGCCGCTACACCGCAGCCCTGTCGGATCAGGTTCCTTTCGGGATGACCCGCGAACTGGTTTCCTGAGGGCTGCCGAACCGTGGACGAGGCAACCGACGACTGGCATCAGCTGATTGGCTGTTGGGTGGAACTCCGCTCTGGGGGCAGCGTAGTACGGACCGGCGAAGTTGAGGCAGTTTTGGCGGACTCGTCTGTGATGTGGCTGAAGTTCAACGGCAACCACGGCCGGCAGATGGTGGCCAAGACGGACGGCTACGAGGTTCTGCCGATTCGTTAAGCTGCTTCGGAATATCCGGTAGCCCTACCAAAGGGAGGCGTCAGAACGAACCGGTGGTGAACTGCCACGTTTTGGTGGCCAGCTGGTTGCCGGCGAGGTCCCGGACGGCCGCAGCGCCGCCGGTCACCGTCACCGTGTATTTGGTCTTGGCGGCGAGTGCAAGCTGCGGGTCGAGGATCCACTGGTTGCTGGTGCCGTTCCGGTAGACCGCGGCGGCAACAACGGCTCCGGTCGCGGCGTTCTTCACTGTGAACGTGGATGCTGTCACGCCCTGGACCGCTTCGCTGAACGTCACGGACACGTTGTTGGATCGCCTGACCAGGAGGTCGTTGCTGCCGGGGACGTAGCCCGTCACCGTGGGCGCCGGACCGGTGACGAAGGTCCAGGTGGTGGCGGCCAGCGGGGTGCCGGAAGCGTCGCGGATGGCGGCGGCTCCGCCGATCAGAGTCACCGTGAATGTTGAGTCCACGGCCAGGTTCGACGCCGGATCCAGGGTCGCGGTCTTCGTTGTGGCGTTGTAGGTGACTGCGGCCGGGACAACCGCGCCGGCGGCATTCTTGAGGAGGAACGTTCCGCTGCCCACGCCCTGGACGGCGGTGCTGAAGGTGGCCGCGATGTTGCTGGCCTGGGGGACCGCCGTCGAATTCGCGGCGGGTGACTTGGCCGTAACTGTCGGGGCCGGAAGCGAGGGGGCCGGTGCAGGGGTGGAAACGGGGGCCGCGCCGGCAGAGTACAGCAGGCGGTTCGGCGTGCCTGCTCCGGTGCCGCTTATGGCGCCGGCAGTCGAGCTGGATGCCAGCGCCGCCGCAACCTGCGCGGGAGTGAGCGCCGGATTCCGGGCGAGTAGAACTGCCCCCGCGCCGGCAGCGTGCGGCGTGGCCATGGACGTGCCGGACATGGAAGCGGTTGCTGTGCTGGAGGTGTAGGACGCGGACGTGATGCCCACACCGGGTGCGTAGAGGTCAACGCAGGAGCCGTAGTTGGAGAAGCTGGCCTGCCGGTCGGCGGAGTCGCTGGCCGCCACCGTAACGGCGGATGGAACGCGGGCAGGTGAGCTGCCGCAGGCGTCAAGGGCGGAGTTGCCGGCGGCCACAAAGGCGGCCACGCCGTCGTTGATGACGCTTTGGAGCGCGGCGTCCACGGCTGCACTGGCGGCCCCGCCGAGGCTCATGTTGACCACTGCCGGGGTGCCGGCAGCGTGGTTGGCTGCGATCCAGTCGAGGCCGGCGACGACGTCGGAGTTGTAGCCGGAGCCGTTGCAGTCCATGACCCTGACGGGGACCACGGTCGCGGCCTTGGCCACGCCGTAGGTGGTCCCGGCCACCGTTCCGGCCACGTGCGTGCCGTGGCCGTTGCAGTCCCCGGAGCCGCGGCCGTCGGCCACCGCCGTCCAGCCTGCCGTGATGCGGCCGGCGAACTCGGTGTGGGTCGCGAGGACGCCGGTGTCCACCACATAGGCGCTGACCCCGGCGCCGGCTGCGGCCCAGCTGTAGGAGCCGGAAAGGGGCAATGCCCGCTGGTCCACCCGGTCCAGTCCCCAAGGTGCCGGCTGCTGCGTTTCGGAGAGGGTGACGGGCGCGTCTGCCTCCACGGACACCACCCGCCCTGAATGGGACAGCGCCTCGGCCTGCGCCGGCGTGGCGGTCACGACGGCGCCACGCACCGCGTGCGAAAACGTCCGGCCCACGCCAAGGCCGCGGGAGCGGATGGCTGCAGTCTCGGCGGTGACGTCGGCGTCGGCGGCGTAGCGGACGAGGTAGCGGACGCTGGCCTCACTTGCAGCCGGTGCAACTGCTGCGGCCGGAAGACCAGTAGCGGTCAGGGCGACGGCGGAAACAAGCATCGCGGCAGCGGCGGGCAGGAGCAGGCGTGAAGTAGGAATTTTAGGGTCCTTGCAGGGCGGCTGGGGCGGTTAGTGGCGGGCGGGGAAGCCCCGCCCATCACCAGAATAGGAGCCCCTGCATGCCGCGAACCGGAATTTCCCCAATCCTGCGCCAACCCTTTGCTGGCTACGGAAATCCGTGGTTCGCCTTGAGGGAAACGCCGTTCAGGAGTGGCTGGCCGCCGCAGTCAGTCTTCGGTGGGGGTGGTCCTGTTGGGGTGGTAGGTCCGCCAGCTGTGCTCGGGCTCGAAGCCCAGGAGCCTCCTCGCCTTGTTGATGGAGAGCATGGTTTCGTGCTCCCCGAGTTCCCTGGTCACCACAACGTTCGGGAACACCTCGGCGGCGAGGCTCGCGCTCGAACGGCTCATCACGGTGTCCGCGTTGGCGATGATAAAAGCCTCAAAGCCGGGCCGCCCGTTTTCCAGCGCCCGTGCCACGGCCTGGGCCCCGTCCCGGCCGTCGATATAGCCCCACAGGTTCCACTTACGCTCCCTCGCGTCGGCATCGAAGGACGGAAAGCGTTCGTAGTCGGCGGCGTCCATCACGTTCGAAAACCGCAACGCCACAATGCTCAGCTCCGGGTCCCAACGGGTCAGTTCAACGGCCATCTGCTCCTCGAGGTGCTTCACCAGCGAATACGTGCTCTCCGGACGGGCAGGGTACTCCTCGTCCACCGGGATGTAGGGCGGGTCGACGTCGAACGGCAGCCCCAGCACCGTCTCACTCGAGGCATACACCACCTTCTTAATGCCGGCCCGGCGGGCCGCCTGGAACACGTTGTAAGTGGAGAGCATGTTGTTCTCGAACGTCGCAGCGTCCGGAACGATGCCCGGCGCCGGGATGGCACCCAGATGCACGACGGCGTCAAAACCCGTGTGCCTGTCATCCAGTCCCAGCAGCACATCCACCACCTGGCCATAGTCCCGAAGGTCCACGACCGCCAGGCCCGGGCTCCGGTCCCCCGCACGGTCCAGGTTCAGCACCTGATGCCCGTCCGCCGTAAGCCTGCGGACCACATGCCGCCCCAGCTTTCCACTACCACCGGTCACTGCAACTCTCATGGGTATTCCTGTCCTAGGTTGCGAGGAACTTCTCGACGGCGGCGATGGCCGCTTCGGTGATTTCACCCGGGGTCCCGCTGCCGTCTACGGAGACAAGCAGTCCCCGGCCCGCATAGACGGACACTACCTCATGCGTTTCCCGGTGGTAGAGATCCAGCCTCCGGCGAAAGACGTCCACCGTGTCATCCTTGCGGCCCTGGTCCTGGGCGCGCTTCAGCATCCGCTGTTCAAGTTCGGCATCCGGTGCCTGGAGTTCGATCACTGCGTCCACGCGCTGGTCCCGGGCGGCCAGCATATTGTCCAGTTCGGTAACCTGCGGCGCCGTCCTGGGGTAGCCGTCCAGCAGGAAGCCTGCCTGGACGTCGGCGTCCAGCAGCCTGTCCTTCACCAGGGCGTTGGTCAGGTGGTCGGGCACAAAAAGGCCGTCGTCCAGGTATTTGGAGGCTTCCTTGCCCAGCAATGTTTCCCGGCCGACGTTGTCCCGGAAGATCTCGCCGGTTGAGACTGCGGGGATGTTGAAATGCCGCGCGATGTGTTCGGCCTGGGTGCCTTTGCCGGAGCCGGGCGGACCGATGATAAGCAGTCTGGTCATGTTCTACGTCCCTCTGCGGCGCCATCGCCGCTGGTCTCGGGGTCCGTCGCCGGCAACGCCAACGCGTGGTTCATTCTGCCCACAGTTGGCAACACAATGCCAGCCTCCGGGAGGGGATCCGGAGGCTGGCATTAGCTTGAAGGGGTGTTAGAACCTCGAGTTAGTACCTGCGAACGGCGTCGTGGGTAGCGGGTGGCCATTACGGTCCGTCAGCCCAGCCGGCGGGGTGTACGTTGGCATGACGTTGCCAGACTTCGATGCCGGGGTGCCGGTGATCAAACTGCCAAGGGTGACAGTGAGTTGAGACGTACCGGGATTCCACGTCAGGGACGAATTGAAGGTCGAAGTGCCTCCGTAGCTTCCGTTGAGCGCCACCGACCCGAACCTCACTGATGGGCATCCAGCGTCGGTCGTACCAAAGCCTAGAAGGTTGCCCCCCGCGATGGTCATGGTGCCGTTCACTGTTTGGCTGCCGGGGACGTCCTGCCAAGTGTTGCAAATACTCGCGGGAAGCAGCGGCTCCGAGAATGTCAGCGTGACTTTGTCGCCAGCGTCGGGAGTGAACTGCGCTTGTCCGTTACTGAGCGAAACAGCAGTGACCCTGGGCGCGGTAGTGTCCTTGGCGGACGTAGCCGTCCCGGGAGCACTGATGTTGCCTGCCGCATCTTTGGCAACCGCAGAATACGAGATTGTTGGATCGTTGAATGTGACCAGGTTGAAGGTGGCCGACCACGCGCCTGAGCTTTCGGCAACCACCGTCTGCGAGGTTGTGTGTGCGGCGCCATCGTCGTTGACGGTGATCGTCACCGATGACCCAGCCTCAGCAGTGCCGCTGACCAAAACGGACGCCGCAGCGGTGGAACTGGCGATCATCGTCGGCGTCGTAATGCTTGGCGTGGCAGGAGGTGTGGTGTCCGCCGCAGTGGCACCCACGCTGCGGGCTGACTCAATACCGGCCCAGGCGCCGAGTACCGGCGTGACGGTGTAGTACCAGGTGCCGGCAGGCAGTGCAGCCTCGTTGCAGGTCAGAATTGCGATGGTCCCGGCACAGGCTCCGCCGGCAGCGACCTTGGTACCGCCGGTCGCCGACGAGTAACGCGCAACGGTGTATCCGGCAACCGGGCGTCCCGCCGCCGTCGTGCCTTGCGCCCAGCTGACCGCTGCGGCACCGGAGGCCACCGACGCCGCCGGGGCCGCCACGGCGGGAATGGAGTCGGCCCTGGCGGCGCCGGCGTTGCTGCCCAGCGTCTGCCAGAAAGCGTTCGCCGCGGGACCGCCCCAGGAAATGACGAGGGCGGCGGCCACAACTCCGGCGATGCGGGCGTGCCTGCCCGGCCGGGACTCAGAACGCTGGGGGGTCTGGCTGGGGTGGCTCATTTCCGTGCCTCCAAGGTGACGGGCAGGCTGAACGTCGCACCCTGGCAGCCGGATGACGATGCCGTGGACATGGCGGCGGCCGCAGGCAAGGCGATGAGGACGGACGAGTTCGCCGGAATGGTGACTGTGGGAGCCAGCGGGGCGGCAGGGTCCACGAAGGTCACGCCCGTGGTGGTGCAGCCGGGGTGGTTGGCATCCGCCGTCACAGTCCCGCTGCCGCGGATAGCATGGACCTTCACGGGGAAGTTGTTGGGGTTTTGCGCCCGGACGGCAACATCGGCGGTGCCGCCCGGGACGAGTGCGCCCTGTGGGCTGTCGCCCGCCACCAGCGCTTCAACGGTCACGGTGGCCATGGTGCCGTTAGTGGCGGCTCCGGTTCCTGCTCCGGTAGATGCCCAGTAAGCGTAGGCCCCGCCAGCGCCTGTCGCGATGCAGAGGGCGATGGTTGCTGCCGCAGTCTTGGCAGCCAGCCGTCGGGAAGTTTTATTTGGTGTGGCGGTCATGTCAGTTCCCTTCTCCTGCTCCGGAGTAGGCGAGCTGGAGCGTGGCGCCCTTGCAGCCGTCCTGGTTCAGAGCGGTATCCAGCATGGCGATTTTGGGCCACAGTGCCGGAGACAGTCCGAGTGATTGGAGCGAGCTGGATCCCACCGGAACCGTGAGCGGATATGCTCCGCTGTAATTGGTCACCACGTAGTCCGCCGCTGTACAGGGGAGCCCCGCCGCCACGGCACCCGGTGTCCGCGTGATGCCGGCGATGGAGACCGACAGGCTGGACAGTGCCAGGCCCTTGTTGTTGGGGTTGGAGACGGAAAGATTCAGCGGAATGGCGGCGCCCGGTGTGAGCGTGGTGCCGAGGTTCCCGGAAATGCTGAAGGTCTTTTTGGACGACTGGACATAGAGCTGGACCACGACGCCTGCCGCCTGGCTGGCGCCGGCCGCTGTGGCAATAGTCAGGTCCGACTTGCCCTCCGGAGTGGTGGCCGAGGTGGTGACGGTGAGCACCACTGTGGCGGTTTTACCGGAACCAAGCGTCACCGGCGCCGGCCCGAAGGCCGCCGTCGTACTGGCCGGAAGGCCCGAAACAGTGGGGGTGACGCTGCCGCTGAAGCCGTTGGCGGAGGTCAGGGACACCGAATAGCTGACCGCGTCGCCCCGGTCAACCGTCCGGCTCGAGGGATTCACCTGGATGGTGACGCCCTGTTTGTTGCCCTGGCTCCCGCCCTGGCTGGCCGCGAAGATGGTGCCCGCCGAAACGAGCATCACCAGAAGCCCCACCAGCAGCACTTTCACTGCCGTGGTGGTTCTTCGCATGGCTGTGCGGAAGTACCCAGATTCGTTCTGCACGTCTAGCCCTTCTGGCCTTGTCTGACTCGAGCGGGAGAGGTGGAATTCGCCGGCAGGGGAGGTTCTGCTCCTCCCCCGCCGGCGAAGACTTTGTTAGACGCTGCCGACGGTGATGGTCACGATGGCGCCCTTGCAGGCGCTCTGGTCGACGGTTGCACTGTCATTGAACGTCAGGGTTCCGCTGCCTACAGAAGTGCCGCTGGAGTTCTTCGCGACAGTGGTGTTGCTGGTATCCGCTGAGACGCTGAACCAGCCCGGAAGGCAACCCGCCACGTTCGTGGTCACGGTGGCCGTCAGGACCCCCACCTTGGTGCTGGTGTTGAGATCGGCATTGTCTGCCGTGTAATCCACCGCGCGGCTGTCCCCCGGCGTAAGTCCGCCGGTGAAGTTGGCATGCAGCGTGACGGTGCCGCCGCCGGCCGAGTTCGTCGCTGTGCCTGAACCTGAGCCCGTGGTGGTCCAGTAGGCGTAGGCCGCGCCGCCGCCGCCGGCTACCAGGGCAAGTGCTCCGGCTGCCGCCAGGACCTTGTTCTTCTTCGTCATTTTGCGCATGAGTGAGACTCCTTTGGCTGGGGTAAAGGCTTGATGGTGAGACGCACAGCCATCGGGAACCACTAAGGGAACTTACTTCCGGCTGATCGATGACGCCCATACTCCCCGGCGCCAACGGTGCAAACAACGCGTAGCAGTACTGGTTTTTTGGGCACCGCCCCGGCCGCCACCTCTTGGATTGCGGACCGGGTACTCAGTTTTGCGGCAATAGCACGGGCCGGATCGACTCCCCTTAGTGACGTTTCCACAGGCCAGAGCGTGTATATACTTCTGGATATCGGTTTAGCAGCAGGCCGTTGGAAAGTTCGTCGATCCAGCGACCCATACCGCCAGGCCCCTTTCGAGGGTTGGCGGAACGTTGCCGGCTCGTTTTGACCTGAGCGAATGGCACCAAGAATCGTGGCCAGCGAGTCAACAGCAAAAACCGATACATCCATCACCGAGCACCTGCATGAACTCGTCCTCAACAGCTCCGATGTTGAGGACTTCCTTAACGAGCTCGCCCGCGTGTCCGTGCGGGGCCTCTCGGACCTTGACGACGAAGTCCTTTGCAGCATCACCCTGCTGCGGGAGCGCAAGGCAGCCACCGTGGCGAGCAGCGGGCCGGATGCCAAGGCCATCGGCCAAATCGAGTACGAGTGCACCGACAGCCCCGGCATGGCCGCCTCGCTGGAGCAGGCCACCATCCACATCCCGGATGTCACGGAGCATGACCGCTGGCCGGAGTACTCTGCCGCCGTCCTGGGCCAGGGGGTCCGCTCGGTCCTTGCCCTGCCGTTCGATCTCGAGGGGGACACGAAGGCGGCCCTGCTGCTGTACTCCCGGCGGCCCAACCGGTTTGACGGCCGCGTCCTGAAGTTCGCGGCGGACTTCGTCAGCCAGACGTCCCTCGCACTCCGCCTCGCGGTGCGGTTCGCGCACTACAGCGAGACGGCAGCGAATCTGCGGGCGACGCTGGAATCCCGCACGGTGATCGACATGGCCGTGGGCATCATCATGGCCCAGAACCGCTGCAGCCAGCTCGATGCCTTCGAGATCCTCAAAACTGCCTCCAGCACCCGCAATTCGAAGCTCCACGACGTGGCCGCAGCGGTGGTCAACTCGCTGGGGCAGGGACCGGCGCGCACGCACTACGACGGATAGCCTCCGACGGCGGCAGGCCGGCGTCGCGCGTTCCGGCACCCGCCAGGCGGGCTCAGGTGAGGGTATCCGCCCCGGGCGGCTGCCCGGCGTCGGACCCTGCCACCACGGCGATGGCTCCCAGGAGCAGCGCGGCGTTGGCCCAGAAGATCCCCAGTACGCCAAGGGGCGCGGCAAAGGAGCCGACGGCGATCGGCAGCGTGATCTGCGCCAGCCGGTTGACCGTCATCCGCAGGCCAAGGACCGCGCCGTGGCTCGACGCTGCGGTGAGCGACACCACCCAGGCCATGGTGAGCGGTTGGGGGATGCCGAGCCCCAGCCCCAGCCCCACCATCACCGCAATGGCGCCAAAGGGGCCCACCAGCGGCAGGGCAGCAAGTGACAGGACAGCCGCGCCGATGGATACGACCAGCATTGCCTTGCGCCCGAAACGCGCAATCAGCCGGGTGAGGCCCACCCTGCTGGCGACGGACACGGCGGCGCGCAGTGCCAGCAACATGCCCACGACGGCGGCACTGACGTTCTGTTCAGTGGCCCAGACCGGGACGAACGCGTACATCAGGTCCACGGTCACCAGCACGGCCCCGCTGACCACCAGCGAGCGCCACAGCCCCGGAGCCTTCAGGACACCGGCCACGCTGACGGGCTCAGCGGCTGACTTGCGCCGGCCCTTGCGAAGGCCAGCGTCCGTCCGCCGCAGGAAGAAGTAGGCAGGCGTCGCCAACGCACTGAAGCCGAGGCAGACCAGGAGCCCCAGCGTGGTGTCGGGCGCAGCCCCGTCCGCGGTGCCCAGCGAGGCCACGAGCGTGACGGCGGGCGGACCGATGAGCTGGCCAATGGAGGCAGCAGCCGTCAGCGTACCGAACGCACTGTCGGTGGATCCTTCGCTGCTGACGTGGGCCACAAACGCCTGCTGGCCCACCATTACCATCAGGTGACCCAGGCCGATGATGGCGCTGGCAGCCAGCAGGACGGGAAGTCCCCGAACGGCGAGCATGAGCACCGTACCCGCGGCCGCGGTCACCAGGCCGATGAAGGCCATGGCGGTGCCGCCGAACCTGTCGGCCAGCCGGCCCGCGGGCAGGGCAGTCAGCAGTGCGGGCAGCGCGAAGCTCGACGCCAGGACGCCCAGGAACACCGGGTCGGCGCCTTCGGAAAGGGCCCGGTATCCGATGATGAGCCGGATTCCCACCCACGAGGCCTGGGCCAGGACCGCCTGCGCGCTGAGCGCCCGCCGCCATCTGGCGGCGCTCACGCCCGAAGCGGAATTTCGTCCGCTCCGCCCAGCAGGCGGGTCAGGTCCTCGATTCCGTCCCTGGCAGCCCGGTAACGGGCAGGGTCCAGGTGGAAGATAGCCAACTGCAGGGCATATGCCAGGAGAACGGGGATCAGCTGGGTCCGGTATTCGCCGTCGTCGCCGCGCCTGGCGGTGATGAGGTGGTCGGGGCTGGGGCGGAAATGGTAGCCGGGAACGTCCGAGATCAGGATGCTCTTGCCTCCGCGCCGGGCGGCTTCGGACACCAGCGCACCCAGCTGCATGGGGGCCTCACGCAACGCAAAGCCTATGAGGGTGCTGTTTTCATCGAAGCTGATGAACCGCTCGGCCAGGTCCTTCGGCGCGGTCCCCAGCGTCACTATGATCAGGCCGAGCCGCCGCAGGCGCCGTGCCATCAGGTCACGGGTGGGCTTCTCATCGTCCCGGCAGAACAGGTAGATGGTCCGGGATTCATGCAGGGTCCTGGCGGCCGCGTCCAGGTCTTCCTGGGAAACGAAGTGCGGCAGCCGCTTCAGGGCGACGATCTCATCCGCCACGAACGCGGACAGGTCGTAGCCGGTGTCCCCGCGCATGATCCCGCCGTGCTGCTCATGGACCTCAGTCTCGTCCTTGCGCAGGTCATTGCGCAGGTCCGGGTAGCCGCGGTAGCCCAGCTTCTTCGCCAGCCGCACAACGGTTGATTCGTGGGTCTTGGCCCGGTCCGCAACCTCCGCGGCGGGAATCCCTGACATGTAATCGCCCATGAGGACGTTCATGACGCGCTCCTCCGAGGCGCTGAGCTGGACCGTGCTGCTGGCCACTACTGCTTTAAAACCCACTCTGGCTCTCCTTTGAGGTTCCCTGAGGTTCCCGCTTGAAACACTGTGATGCTTGACACTCTCTCACGAACATGCAATCCTGTGCAAGGTTGCAAGATTGCTTTACAGCTAATCCTGCTCTCCCTATTTTCTCCACTTTGCCGCAGAGAGGCGGACAACGAAGATGCAAACCCTCAACGCACCTGTTGCGCTTGAATGGACGGTGGCCGCAGCGGCCGTCGCCGGGGGCCTGACCATGGCGGTGGTCGGCGCCGGCTACGGGCTGACGAACACCTCCGGTGTGGGGGCCGGGTTCTTTCCCACAGTCGCCGGCACGCTCATGGCAGTGGCCGGGGTCCTCTGGGCCCTCCAGCTGGTTGCAGCGCGCCGGACATCCGTCCCGGCACCTGTCACGGGCGACACCGTCGAGTCACTGCCGCCGCACCACGAGTCGGAATCCGCGCTGGTATCCCTGCTCGACGACGACAACAGCGACGAGCCGGACGCCCCGGATTTCCCGGACCGCCAGGGTTGGGCACGTGTGGGGATCATCTCCGGCGCCATCCTCCTGGCCGCCCTGCTGCTCCCCCTGCTGGGCTACACCGTGGTAATGACGCTGATGCTGGGAACCATCCTGTTCTTTGTCAGCAAGCGGAAGCTTTGGATGGCCGCCCTGGTGGCAGTAGGTTCCGCCCTGGCGTCGCGACTGGTTTTTGAGGTCTGGCTGGGAACGGCGCTGCCGACGGCCAGCATCGACTTCCTCGCAGGGCTGGGGCTGTAACCATGGGATTTGATCAGCTCCTGGGTGGCCTGGCCACCGTCTTCACCCCCGAACACCTTCTGTTCGCGCTGCTCGGCTGTGTCCTGGGCATGCTCGTTGGCGTGCTCCCGGGCTTCGGGCCGGCTGCCGCCGTGTCACTGCTCATCCCGGTCACGTTCGGCCTGGACGCCACTTCCGCGATCATCATGCTGGCCGCCATCCTCTACGGCGCGGCCTACGGCGGAACCACGACGGCGGTCCTGCTCCGGATTCCCGGTGAGGCCTCCTCGATCGCCACCACGCTCGACGGCTACCAGATGGCCAAGCAGGGACGCGGCGGTCCCGCCCTGGTGATCGCAGCACTCGCTTCCTTCGTCGGCGGCCTGGTCGGCGTCATCGGCTTTGTGGTGGTGGCACCGTTCAGCCGGCTGGCACTGGAATTCGGCGCCCCCGAACTGTTCCTGGTCTCCCTCCTCGGCTTCGCCCTGATCACTTCCTTCGCCGGCTCCAACCCGGCCAAGGCCCTGCTCAGTGCGGCGGCCGGACTGGGCATCGCCACCGTCGGTGTGGATTCCGGCGTCGGCATTGCCCGTTTCACCTTCGACATGCCGGAACTGTTCGACGGCCTGGGGTTGGTGGCCATCGTGATGGGCGTCTTTGGCCTCAGCGAAGTCCTCGGCCAGGCCCAGAAGGGTCCGCTGGGTGTTCCGAGCCCGCTCAAGGTTGCCAGGCTCCTGCCCACCCGCACCGACCTGCAGCGTTCGGCCTTCCCGTCCCTTCGCGGATCCGTGATCGGCTTCTTCATGGGCCTCCTGCCCGGTTCCCCCGGCGCGGCAACCTCGCTGGCCTCCTACGCAGCCGAAAAGCGGATCTCCAGGCGAAGCAAGGAATTCGGCAAGGGCGCGGTGGAAGGCATCGCCGGGCCGGAAGCGGCGAACAACGCCCTGGCCGTCTCGTCCATGATCCCGCTGTTCACCCTGGGCATCCCCACCTCCGCCACGGTGGCCATTATGGCCGGCGCGTTCACCATGAACGGCCTGATCCCCGGACCCCTGCTGTTCCGCGACAACCCCGACGTTGCCTGGGCCATCATCGCCAGCCTCATCGTGGGCAACCTGATCCTCCTGATCCTCAACGTCCCGCTGGCACGGGTCTGGATCGCTGTCCTCAAGGTCCCGTTCCACTACCTCATGGCCGCCATCCTGGCATTCATGTTCCTGGGCACCTACTCCATCAACGGCAGCGCCTTCGACATCCTGATCATGCTGGGCGCCGGCATCCTCGGCTACATCTTCCAACTGGTCAAAGTGCCGCTCACGCCGCTGGTCCTGGGACTCATCCTGGGCCCGCTGCTGGAAGAGAACTTCCAGCGGTCCCTGGCGCTCTCCCGCGGCGACTACAACGTATTCCTGCAAGGCCCCATCAGCCTCACGCTGATCGGCGTGATTGTCCTGGCCATCCTGTTCGGCGCAGTCCGCCCCCTCATTGCTTCCATGCTGAAGAAAAAGACCATCACGCCCATCGCACCAAAGGAGCTTGCGAAATGAAGAAACTCACCGCACTGACCACCACCGCACTGGCCGCATCAGTTGCCCTGGCCCTCACCGGCTGCGGCGGCCAGGCCGGCAGCAGCACCACTACCGCCGCCGTGGACTTCCCGAAGGCCGGCTCCACCATCGAGTGGATCGTCCCCTCGGCGGCCGGCGCCGGCAACGACATCCTGGCCCGGATCATTGCCCCCGTCATGCAGAAGGACCTCGGCGCCAACATCAAGGTGGTCAACAAGGAAGGCGGCAGCCAGGTGGTAGGCCTGAACTACGTCGCGCAGTCCAAGCCGGACGGCCTCACCTTCGGCAACACCAACATCCCCTCCATCCTGGGCCGCTACCTTGACCCGTCCAAAAAGGCGGCCTTTGACCGCAGCAGCTTCACGCCCATCGGCGCTTTCGCCACCAACTCCGTGGTGATTGGCGTCAACAAGGACAGCAAGTACAAAACCCTCAAGGAACTGTTCGACGCCGTCAAGGCAGAACCGGGCAAGATCACCGTGGGCACCGACTCACGGGCCGGCGACGACCACATTAACCTGCGCCTGCTGGAGGACCAGCTGGGCCTGGACTTCAACATCGTGCATTACAACAGCGGCGCCGACAAGGTTGCAGCGATCGTCTCAGGCGAAACCGACTTCGCCCTCGGCGGCGTCTCGAGCTTTTACGGGCAGTACAAGTCCGGCGACATCAAGCTCCTGACTGTCGTCGAGGACAACGCAAGCCCGTTCGCACCCGAAGTGCCCACGATGAAGGGCTCCGGTTACGACGTCAAGCCGATGGCCAGCAACTTCGCCCTCTCCGTCCCGTCCAAGACGC
The DNA here is from genome assembly GCF_040812005.1 of Arthrobacter sp. HS15c. Classification (NCBI taxonomy): domain Bacteria; kingdom Bacillati; phylum Actinomycetota; class Actinomycetes; order Micrococcales; family Micrococcaceae; genus Arthrobacter; species Arthrobacter sp. HS15c. The sequence goes on along the minus strand of NZ_JBFOHM010000005.1, from coordinate 332,477 downwards.
CCAAGGAAGTTGTGGCAAAGCTTGAGTCCTCACTGAAGAAAGCCACCGAAGACCCTGCCGTTGTTGAGAAGCTCAAGGGCGCAGCCACCCAGGTGGCCTGGAAGTCCAGCGCCGACGTGGCCAAGCTCTGGGAAGAGCGCGAAACCACCATCAAGCCGGTCATCGATGAACTCCTCAAGCAGCAGTAACCACACCAGCAGAAAGGCCGGCGACACCATGCAGGCAGAACACACCTCCCCCCTCTCCACAGCTGAGTTGGTGCGCCGGCTGGCGGCCATCCCTGCAGCCAACATCGGCGACGCGCAGGAACGGATCGGCGTAGCGTCGGCCCTGTCACCCTCCTGGCCGGGTGCCAAGCTCGCCGGACCTGCGTACACCGTCTGGACCCGTCCGGGCGACAACCTGTACATCCACAAGGCCCTCGACGAAGCCCAGCCGGGTGACGTGATAGTGGTCAACGGCGGCGGGGACCAGTCCCGTGCCCTGATCGGTGACATGATCGGCCTCCGCGCCAAGAACATGGGCCTGGCCGGCTTTGTGATCGACGGCGCCGTCCGCGACGCCGACGCCTTGGCGGACTGCGGACTGCCGGTCTTCGCCCGCTCGGTCACCCCCGCCGGACCCTACAAGTTCGGCCCCGGCCGGCTGCAGCTCCCGGTGGCGATCGACGGCGTCGTGGTTTCCCCGGGCGACATCGTGGTGGCGGACGCCGACGGCGTCGTGGTGGTCCGGCGCGACGAAGCGGAGCAGGTCCTGGCCGAGGCGGAAAAGATCGAGGCGAAGGAAGCGGCCAAGCGCATCGCGTTCGAAGGCGCCTCCGTCTGACCGACTGACACAGTCCTCAGGCCCTATGGCCGGCTCAACCACGGTTGGGCCGGCCATAGCGCTGCCCGGGCCCCACCCTTTCACAGGCTCAGCACATACTCGGCAAATCGAAGCGATAGCTTGGCTGCCTAGAAATGAGGCATGACTCCTCTCAAGAACAAACAACGCAAGGGCAGCCGGGTCCGGCGCGCCGTCGTCGCCGGGGCCGTGGCCCTTACGCTTTCGGCAGGAGGTGCCACGGCCTGGGCGCTGGACCGCTTCGTGATCCAGCACGTGGAGATCTCGGATGTCTCCGCCTACCAGGCCAGCCAGTCGGGTACCAGCCCGAGCACGACGGCCGACACCACCACCGACTCCACCACCAGCGCCGTCACCACGGACACGTCCTATGTGTCGGACAGCTCGAACATCAGCATCTCCACGGTGACCACCGGCAGCGGCGACAGCACCGTCGCCTACTACGTTGCCGACGTCGTCCTCGATGACGCCACCACCCTCCAATCCGCCTTCGCCAACAACAGCTTCGGCGAAAACATCACCGAAACCACGTCCGCCATTGCCGAGGCCAACAACGCCATCTTCGCGGTCAACGGCGACTACTACGGCTTCCGCGACACGGGCATCGTGATCCGGAACGGCGTGGTGTTCCGCGACGAAGGCGCCCGCCAGGGTCTGGCCTTCTACCGCGACGGCACCGTCAAGGTCTACGACGAAACCGCCACCACAGCCGAGCAGCTGCTGGCCGACGGCGTCTGGAACACCCTCTCCTTCGGCCCGTCACTGCTGGACAACGGCGAAGTGGCCGAGGGCATCGAGGACGTGGAGGTGGACACCAACTTCGGCAACCACTCCATCCAGGGCGAACAGCCGCGCACCGCCGTCGGCGTCATCGACGCAAACCACCTGGTGTTTGTGGTGGTGGATGGCCGCAGCCCCGGCTACAGCGCCGGCGTCACCATGACCGGGCTGGCGGAGATCATGCAGGGCCTCGGCGCCACCACGGCGTACAACATCGACGGCGGCGGATCCTCCACCTTGTACTTCAACGGCGAACTGGTCAACAACCCGCTGGGTGAGAACAAGGAACGCGGCACCTCCGACATCCTCTACATCGCGGAGTAGGCCCGGCCATGATCATCCTGATCCCGGCCTACGAGCCGGACCAGCAGCTGCCCGCCCTGATCCGATCCATCCGCGACGCCGAGCCGTGGGCCACCGTGGTGGTGGTTGATGACGGCAGCGGCCCCGCCTATAAGGACGTGTTCGACGGCGTCAAGGCCCTCGGGTGCCACGTCATCGGCTACGCGCGGAACCGGGGAAAAGGCTTCGCGCTGAAGACCGGGTTCGGGTTCATCGCGGACCACCTGCCGGGCCGGAACGTTGTCTGTGCGGACAGCGACGGCCAGCACACCATCGTGGACATCCTTCGCGTCGCGGCGGCGGTGCAGCCCGGCTCGCCGGCCATGGTGCTGGGAACCCGGAACTTCACCGGCAACGTCCCCGCCCGCAGCAAATTCGGCAACACCGCCACCCGGCTGCTGTTCACCCTGGCCACCGGCGAGCGCATCTCCGACACTCAGACCGGCCTCCGCGGCTACCCGGCAGCCATGCTCCCGTGGCTGCGCTCCGTCCGCGGCGAGCGCTACGAGTATGAGCTGAACCTGCTGCTGGAAGCCAAGCACGCCGGCTACGCCATCACCACCGTGGACATCGCCACCGTCTACCTGGACCACAACTCGGGGTCGCACTTCCGGCCGCTGGCGGACTCCGTCCGGATCTATGCCCCGCTGCTGAAGTTCCTGGCCTCGTCCTTCACAGCGTTCCTCGTGGACACCGTGGTGTTCCTGCTCCTGACCCTGGTCACAGACTCACTGCTGCTTGCCGTGCTGGGTGCCCGGGCCGTGAGCTCGGCCGTGAACTTCCTCATCAACCGGCGCGTGGTGTTCGAGCACGGCCGGGACCGGCCCGCCGCTGCTGCCGGCCTGCGCTACTTCAGCCTGGTTCTTGTGCTCCTCGCCGCCAACTACGGGCTGATCTACGCCCTCGATGCACTCTCCGTGGGCGCCCTGCCAGCGAAAATCCTCGCCGAAATCGCCCTCCTGACCGTCAGCTACCTTGTGCAGCAGCGGTTTCTCTTTTCCCGGCGCACGGCCAAAGCGGTGTACGGGAGGCAGAGCGTAAGACTCTGAACCTCAGCCGCAGCGGATGTCTCCGATGGCACTTCCAGTCGTTTCGGCGCAAGTGGCTAGGAATAGAGAACGTGCCGCCGGATCCGGGCATGCCGCCCGTCGTTGTGTTCGACCATCCCAGGGGCATGGAGGCCTGGCTGTCACAGACACGGCCACGCGACGCCAAAGCCTCTGCGTAAAGGTCGGTCTGCCCCTTGATACTGATGGAATGACATTTCAGGACCCTCGTAGGGCAGGGACCGCCACGGGAAAAATTATCGAACGGACTCAGTCATGCATATGAGATCGATACATATCAAACGACCCGCGCGCACCGTATTAGCCTTACTCCTCGTGGCCAGCACCGTACTCGGCGCCCCCGCTCCGGCCGTGGCCGATACCCCCAACCCGGTCACCTGTGAGGGTTATCCCGAAAAGCGTCGCTTCGTTGATTCCCAGTCCTGGTGGTTGCCCACCGAGGGCGCGACTCCTGCCGGTACGGACCACGGTCATATCCATGTGGGGGCTTGTATCCCCGAACGCGAAACCATGACCGGACCATTTAGGCTCGACATCCGCATGGTTTTACATGATCCCGGCCTCCAAAAGATCAATACCGGCAGTACCGCCACGCCATATGTGTCGGTTGTCATGAAAGATAGCTCGATCGAGCAGACGCAGTCCAAGCTCTACCAAGCAGGCTGGACCTGTTCCACTCCAGGGACGTGCACTCGTTGGGGCCAGGTTACGGTCGACCCATCCATTTTCACGACCGATGGTCTCAAAGAAACGCGCCTGCGTTTCTTCTCTGACGTCAAAGACCTTGCTGCCAACGGCACGACAAGCACCGCCCGCATGACCGCCAGTCTCAATTTTCAGTACTACGTCGATCTCTCGCCCACCCGCACTGTCAAGGACGTCTCCCGCGACCCCTACTTGCGTGGTAAGGGATGGTATTCAGCGCCAGGCAACGATCTGGCGGTAGGTGGCTATTGTGAAGCGGACCTGATGACCGTTCCACTTCCGGATACTCCGATCAGCGGCATATGGTCACCCGCCGTCAAGATGGTTTGGCACGGGGACGCTGGCGACCCGCCCGTCACGGCCCATGAAGTCCGCATCGACCCAGATTTCCATAACAACATTCCCGGTACGATCATCCGTCAGGCGAGCGGAGAGTACGATGCTCCGGTCGGCATCGACACCACGCGGCTGACCAATGGCAGGCACACTCTGTTCCTGCGCGCCGAATGCAACGACCAGTACGGCCGTAACTCCACCGCCTCGGGCGTCCTGATTGTGCCATTTGACGTCGACAACGGCGCCGGCGCCGGCGCCGACACCACCGCCCCGAGCACCCCAGCCCACCTGGCCTCAACATCGCACACCACGACTACGGTTGCCCTGGCTTGGGATGCCGCTACCGACAATGTCGGCGTTGCCGGCTACAGGGTTTATCGCAACGGCACGCAAATTGCCGATCAACCGGGCCGCACGTATACCGATTCAGGTCTATCGCCTGCCACTGCTTACACGTACACGGTCAGGGCTTACGACGCCGCCACTAACCTTTCAAACCCGTCGACAAGTCTCACCGTCACCACCGATGGTGCGGCTGATACCACGGCTCCGACTGCTCCCGGCGGACTGGTTTCCTCTGGTAAAACCACGACTACGGTGGCCCTGGCTTGGGATGCCGCTACCGACAATGTCGGCGTTACCGGCTGCAGGGTTTATCGCAACGGCACGCAAATTGCCGATCAACCGGGCCGCACGTATACCGATTCCGGTCTATCGCCTGCCACTGCTTACACGTACACGGTCAGGGCTTACGACGCCGCCACTAACCTTTCAAACCCGTCGACAAGTCTCACCGTCACCACCGATGGTGCGGCTGATACCACGGCTCCGACTGCTCCCGGCGGACTGGTTTCCTCTGGTAAAACCACGACTACGGTTGCCCTGGCTTGGGATGCCTCTACCGATAATGTCGGCGTTGCCGGCTACAGGGTTTATCGCAACGGCACGCAAATTGCCGATCAACCGGGCCGCACGTATACCGACTCCGGTCTATCGCCTGCCACGGCCTACACGTACACGGTCAGGGCTTACGACGCCGCCACGAACCTTTCAAACCCGTCGACAAGTCTCACCGTCACCACCAATGCTCAGACAGGCGGCATTCAGCGCCAAGGCATGAGCACAGTGGTTAACACCACGAGTACCACGAGCCACACGATTACCAAGCCCGCTTCAGCCGCGGCAGGCCAGGTCTGTGTCGCCTCATTGGCGCTCAACGGCTCGACCGTTTCCGCGGCCCCGACCGGCTGGACCCAGTTTGCCGGAATTACGTCGATCTCCAACCCACACCTGTATGGCTACTACCACGTCATGGGTGCCTCTGAACCTGCCAGCTACACCTGGACCACCGCAGGGTCGGTCGCTAGCGGTGGCGGCATCAGCTGCTACTCCGGAGTGAACACCACAACTCCGTTGGACACAGCAGCCTCGGTAGCCGCGTCTGCCACCGCTGCAACTACGGGCTCGGTTTCTGGAGTCACCACAACGACCGCCGGAGCGATGCTCGTTGGCGCAATCGCCATCAACTCAAGCAATACCACTATCGCCATCGCGGCCCCGTCAGACATGGCGGAAGTGTATGACCTTGGTGGTAAGCGCACTGAGCTTGACGATGGCCTTCAGGCAGCCGCCGGTTCCTCGGGCAGCAAGTCCTGGGTATGGAGCAGCGGTTCGGCGCGCGAATGGGCCGGTTGGCTCGTCGCTCTCCGCGCTCAATAACCCCAGCGCCACAGCCCGCACTCAGAAAAGCCGCCCCTACGGGCGGCTTTTCTGATTGCTGCGCCCTCTCCTCGGTGTAGGAACTTGCCTGGCGACGCACCTGGTCCACGTAGGAATCGGGCTGGTTGTAAGAATGGGTGGCCTGAGTCCATCCAGTTCGCGGCGGTGAGTCGCGGCCAAGGGCGGCATCGTCGATGCCGAAGGGATCTGGTTGTCCCTGCCGCCAGGCTCGGCCCGACATTTGTTCCACTTGCCTGCCCTGCTGGCGTCAGGCTTCCGCCGCCGTGAGCTCCGTGGGCGGATCAAATGAAGCCCATCGCTGCCTCCGCGGCCCAGCCGGCACTCATATTCCTGCCTAGGTCCGGTCACAGCACCTGCACAGTTTGGCCGTGGATCGTAAAGAACAGCCCACCAACAGATTCCGGAGAATCCGATGACTTCCCTTATTTTCATTGCCGCAGACCTGGCGGCCATCAGCATCCTCACGTTCGTCCTCTACCTGCGCCGCCACCGCCGCCGCGATCTGGTGGTGTCCTACCTGGGCATGAACGTGGGAGTCCTGGCTGTGGCCACTGCGCTGTCCGGCTCCGCCGCCGGACTCGGCCTGGGACTTGGCCTCTTCGGTGTCCTGTCCATCATCCGGCTCCGCTCCACCGAGCTGTCGCAGCACGAGGTGGCCTACTACTTCTCGGCCCTGGCACTGGGCCTGATCGCCGGCCTCGGCATCGAGCAGATCTGGCTCACCGCCTCGCTGATGGGCCTGATCCTGCTGGTGATGTTCGTCGGTGACCACCCCCGCGTCCTGCCCGCCCACCGGCACCAGACGGTGATTCTGGACCGCGCCCTGGCCGAGGATGGCGAACTGTACGCCCGGCTCGAGGAAGTCCTGCACGGCAAGGTCCACTCCGCCACCATCCAGGAACTCGACCTGGTCAATGACAAAACCATCGTGGACGTCCGCTACGCCTACAGCCCCCGCCCCGCCGCCGTAACCTACCTTCCGACGGCGGCACCCCGGCACGCAGAACCGGCACCTTACGCGTCGTCCCAGCCGCTGCCGCCGGTACCCGCATCTGTGGTGACCACCGGTGCCGACGGATCCGAACCGGCGTCGCCCGCTCCCGTCCACGCCTCCGACCTCGTCCACGCTTCGGCAGGTGCGGCATGAGCGCCCCCGCAGGCGCCGGCGTCGTGAACAGCCTGAGCGGACTGCCGGCCGTGGGGCTGGAGGAACTGAACGCCGAAGCCGCGCTGCAGACCAGGGTGGACCGCAAGTACGTGGTCCCCGAGGACCTGGCGCAGGAGCTGCTGGCCACGTTCGACGCCGAGGTCCGGGTCCTGGAGATGGACGGCTCCCGCTGCTTCGCCTACGACTCCGTCTACTTCGACACCGCACAGCTGGACAGCTACCTTCTCGCCGCCCACGGCCGCCGGCGCCGCTACAAGGTCCGCACCAGGACGTATGTGGACAGCGCCATCAGCTTCCTGGAGGTCAAGACCGAAGGCGCCCGCGAAGCCACCGTCAAGGAACGCATCCCCTACGAGCTCTCGGACCGGTCCCGGCTGACGGCGGATGGCCTGGACTACGTCCACGAAGCCCTTGCGACGGCGGTGGGCGGAGCGCCCGCCGAACCCCTCGGGCCGGTCCTCGAAACCCGCTACCACCGCACCACGCTCTACCTGCCGGAATCCGGCAGCCGGGCCACGATCGACACCGACGTCACCTGGCAGCGCCCCGGCGAACAGGCCTGGGTCCTGGACGGCGCGGTGATCCTCGAAACCAAGTGCGGCTCGGCATCCGGCCCGCTGGACCGGCACCTCTGGGCCCACGGCGTCCGGCCGTCCAGGATCTCCAAGTTCGCCACCGGCATGGCGGCGCTCTGCCCGGACCTGCCCGCAAACCGCTGGAACCGCACCCTCCGCCGCACCATGAACCTCCGCCCCGCCGCCTGACCCACTCCCCCACAGATTTCGAAGGAACACACCATGAACCGCTTCCGCACCGCCCTTTCCGCCACTGCCCTCGCCCTCGCGGTGGGCCTGGCCGGCTGCTCCGCCGCCGGCACCAGCACCGGAACGTCCATTACGGGGACCTCCGCCAACCCGTCCGCCACCTCCGGAACCGCCCAGGCCGCGGTGTCGCTGGACACCCTCGCCGCAGACACCCATTACGACGCCGATGACCTGACCTGGGATGCGGCCTCCGAAGTAGCCGTGACCCTGGCGGACGGCGCCAGCTCTGTCGCCGCCGGCACGTCGTCGGACGCCGTAAAGGTCGACGGCGACACCGTCACCATCAGCGCGGCCGGCACCTACCGGCTGAGCGGTTCGCTGTCCGACGGCCAGGTTGTAGTGGCCGCCGGCGAGGAGGACGTGGTGCGCATCATCCTGGACGGCGCCGAGATCTCCAGCTCCACCGGCTCGCCGTTTGTGGTCCAGAGTGCCAACGAGGCCATTGTGTTCCTCGAGGACGGAACGTCCAGCTCCCTGAGCGACGCCTCCGCCTACACGGACACCGCCGAGGACGCCCCGAACGCCGCCCTCTACTCCCAGGCGGACCTGACCATCGCCGGCACCGGCTCGCTGACCGTGGACGGCAACTTCAACGACGGCATCTCCTCCAAGGACGGCCTCGTGCTGGCCGCCGGCAACGTCACCGTGGACGCCACGGACGACGGGATCGTGGGCAAGGACTACGCGGTCCTGCTCGACGGCGCCTACCAGGTCACTGCCGGCGACGACGGCTTCAAATCCGACAACGAGGAGGACGAAGGCCGCGGCTGGGTCCTCATCAACGGTGGCACCCTCAACGTCAGCGCGGGCGACGACGGAATCAAGGCCTTCAACACGCTCACCATCGCCGCGGGCGTCAGCACCGTGGAAGAGTCCGAGGAAGGCCTGGAGGCCCAGCACATCGTCATGTCCGGCGGCACGGCCAACGTCACGGCGAACGACGACGGCGTGAACGCCTCGGGCGGGTCCTCCACCTCCAGCTCGGGCCAGGGCGGGATGGGCGGCGGCGGCGAGATGGCCGTGGGCGACTACACCGTCGAGGTCACCGGTGGCTCGCTGACCATCAACTCGCAGGGCGACGGCCTGGACTCCAACGGCAACGCCAGCATCTCCGGCGGCACCGTAGTGGTCAACGGCCCCACGAACTCCGGCAACGGGGCGCTGGACGTCAACGGCGAACTGACCGTCACCGGCGGCACCGTGGCGGCGGCAGGCAGCGTGGGCATGGTGGTCACACCGGGCACCTCCTCCACCCAGTCCGGCGTGCAGGTGACCCTCGGATCGGCAGTCCCGGCCGGCACCGTGGTGCAGATCGCCGATTCCGCCGGCAACGTGGTCAGCGCCTTCGTGACCACCAAGGCCACCGCGTCCCTGGTGTTCTCCTCCGCCGCGATCACTGAGGGCGAGGAATACACCGTCTACACCGGCGGCACCGCCACGGTCAGCGCCGGAGTGGGCGAAGGATCCCTCGACGGCGCCGACCAAGTGGGCACCGTGACCGCGGGCGAGTACACCGCATCCGAAGGCCCCGGCGGCGGAGGCGGCTTCGGCGGCCGCCGTTAGTGGCACTGTCTGGATTCCGGTTAACGGCGCATAATTGGACGCACAGGCGGCCACGGGCGTTGGAGGACACCATGAAGTTTCTCGGAGCACTGATTGTTATCTGGCTGATCATCGGAGGACTCGCCGCCTGGCAGCGCGGCTACTTCGGCGGAGCCCCCGGTTCCTGTGCCGAGGCGGGAACGGTGGCGGTGACCATCGTCGCAGGACCCTTGAACTACATGGGGGTCAACCCGCAGATTGCCTGTGACCTGCCGCAGCCGTCCCAGTAACCAGGTCCTTGGTACTGCGCCGGGCGTTGCCTAGAGTGGGGAATGCCGGGCGCGGGCCTTTCTTGCGCCGGGAACCTGATTCCGAAGCCTCGAAAGGACCGCCAAGATGGCATTCGTCACCGTTGGAACCGAGAACAGCACCGATATTGAGCTTTACTACGAAGACCACGGGAACGGCCAGCCTGTCGTCCTGATCCATGGCTACCCGCTGGATGGATCCTCCTGGGAAAAGCAGACGGCTGCCCTCCTGGACGCGGGCTACCGCGTCATCACCTACGACCGCCGCGGTTTCGGCAAATCCAGCAAGACCACGGCGGGCTATGACTACGACACCTTCGCCGCGGACCTCAACACGCTCCTGACCACGCTGGAGCTCACCAACGCCGTACTGGTGGGCTTCTCCATGGGTACCGGCGAAGTCGCCCGCTACCTGAGCACCTACGGTTCGGAGCGCGTGGCGCGGGCAGCGTTCCTCGGATCGCTGCAGCCGTTCCTCCTCAAGACGGACGACAACCCCGACGGCGTTCCGCAGGAGGTCTTCGACGGACTCACCGAAGCGGTCACGACGGACCGGTACGCGTTCTTTACGGAATTCTTCAAGAACTTCTTCAACACGGACACGTTCCTGGGCACACCGCGCCTCAGCCAGGAAGCCGTCAACGCCAGCTGGAGCCTCGCGGCCGCAGCGGGGGCCACCGCATCCGTCGCGGCCCAGCCCACCTGGCTCACGGATTTCCGCGGGGACATCCCGCGGATCGATGTCCCCGCGCTGATCGTCCACGGCACGGCAGACAACATCCTGCCCATCGATTCCACCGGGCGCCTGTTCGCCAAGGCCCTGCCCAGCGCCGACTACGTCGAGATCGACGGCGCCCCGCACGGCCTGCTGTGGACGCACGCCGCGGAAGTCAACGACGCCCTGCTCGCCTTCCTCAAAAAGTAAGCACCAACAGGACAGCGGAGGGGCCAGGCACGGTGCCTGGCCCCTCCGCTGTTCACTGCAATGCCGCCTGGATCAGGCCCGGACCGCCTTGCCGGGCAGCGCCAGTTTGAAGACCTTGGCCCAGGACGAGCCCACCTGCTTCAGCAGCGGGCCCGTGGTGTACTTCAGGCCGTAGCGCTGGCAGATCTCGCGGACCCGAGGAGCAACCTCGGCGTACCGGTTGGACGGCAGGTCCGGGAAGAGGTGGTGCTCGATCTGGTGTGAAAGGTTGCCGGTCATCAGGTGCATGAACTTCGAACCGGAGATGTTGGCGGAGCCGATCATCTGGCGGACGTACCAGTCGCCGCGGGTTTCGCCTTCCACCATTTCCTCGGTAAAGGTGTCGGTGCCTTCGGGGAAGTGGCCGCAGAAGATCACGGCGTGCGCCCAGACGTTCCGCACGGCGTTGGCCGTCAGCGTGCCGTAGAGGGCCTGCTTGCCCGAACCGGTGAGCATGGCGACGGCGGGCGTGGCGGCGTAGTCCTTGGTGAACTGGGTGATGACCTTCCGGCCGAGGGCCTTGAGGTCCTTGTTCAGGGCTTCCTTGGACTTCTTGCCTTCCTTGTAGTCCGTCAGCTCAAGGTCATAGATGGCAATGCCCCACTCGAAGACGGGCGCCAGGATGGCGTTGAACAGCGGGTTGGCCAGGTTGATCGGCTTCCATGGCTGGTTCTCGTCCATGCGCAGGAGGTTGTATCCGACGTCATTGTCCTTGCCCAGCACGTTGGTCCAGCGGTGGTGGAGGTCGTTGTGGGTGTGCTGCCAGGAGCGTGAGGGCGTGACGAAGTCCCATTCCCAGGTGGTGGAGTGGATGTCCGGGTCCCGCATCCAGTCCCACTGGCCGTGCAGGATGTTGTGGCCCAGTTCCATGTTTTCCAGGATTTTGGCAAGGCTCAGCAGCGTGGTGCCGGTGACCCAGGCGGCCTTGTTCTTGCTGACCAGCAGTGCCGCTCGGCCGGAGATCTCCAGCCCGCGCTGGATCTTGATCATGCGCCGGATATAGGCGGCGTCGGAGGCGCCGCGCTTGGCGAGGATCTCGTCGCGGATGGCGTCGAGTTCGCGGCCCAGCTCAGCGACCTGTTCGTCGGAGAGGTGCGCTGCGGCGGGCGGGCGGACTGACGGGCTGCCGGATTCCGCCAGCGCGCCGGGGCGCGTCTTTGCCGCTCCGGTGGGGGCGGTCTTGTTTTCTGAAACTACTGACATGCGGAGATGCTCCTCAGAGTTCGAGGTTGACGGGTCCGGCGGCTGCCGAGACACACGTTTGGATCAGTTGGCCTGGTTCGCCATGGACTTCGTTGGTGCGGAGGTCGCGGACCTGGCCGGCCAGGAGCGGGGTCAGGCAGCTGTGGCAGATGCCCATCCGGCAACCGCTGGGCATCAGCACCCCGGCGTCCTCGCCCACATCCAGCAGGGGGGTGTCGCCGTCGGCGTCCACTTCCCGGTCCGATGCTTCAAAGGTGACCAGTCCGCCGTCGTGCCCCACGCCGCCGGCGAACGCGGTGTTAAACCGCTCGATCATGAGGTTGCCGGGATCGCCGGCGATCGCGACGTCGGTGCCGGGGGCCCCGGCGGTGAGGGCAGCCTGCTTCCAGAGCGCCTCGGCGTCGTCCAGGAAACTGTCCGGACCGCAGGCGTAAGCAGCGCGTTCCTTCCAGTCCGGGCAGAGGTCGTCCAGCTCGGCAGGGGTGGTGAAGTCCAGGCGGCCCTGCTGGCCGGTGAACCAGTGCGCCAGCCGAAAGTTGGGGAACTGGTCCGCCAGTTCCGCCAGTTCCTCGCGGAACAGGCTGTCGGAAGGCGTGCGGGCCGAGTGGATGAGGACGACGTCGGCGTCCGGGCGCCGCGGCACGAGGGTACGGATCATGGACATCACCGGAGTGATGCCGCTGCCGGCGGTGACCATCAGCAGCGGCCGCGGGTGCTCCGGCAGGACGAAGTCGCCCTGTGGCGGGGCCAGGAACAGGACGTCGCCAGGCCGGGTGGTGCGAACCAGGGTGCCCGAAACGGCACCGACGTCCGTGACGGTGATTGCGGGGTCCTTGCCGGCGGGGGCGCTCAGTGAGTAGGAGCGCCAGTGGCGGACGCCGTCCAGCTCAACTCCGATGCGGGCCCACTGGCCGGCCAGGTGTGAGTGCCAGCCGCGGCCCGGGCGGAAGAAGATCGTGGCCGACTGGGCCGTCTCCTGCACCACGCGTGTCACTACCCCGCGCAGTTGGCGCGCCGAGAAGACAGGGTTGAAGAGCGCCAGGATATCTTCGGGCGCCAAGGGCGTGGTCAAAACAGAGGCCGCCTGGGCCAGCTGACGTAGCCGGATCATGCAGACAAGCCTAAAGCGGCGCGAGCCATATTTCTCTCTCCCGTCATGACCGTTCCGCAGTCACGCAATAATGTGGACGCTAAGCCCCCAAGCCGCATTAAGAATAACGGCTGCGGTCGGTGGATGGTTCCATTGGGGATTTTAGTAAGGTTCCTGATTATTAGCCACTTGGGCTGCCGCGGCCGGGGTCCGGGGTCGACGGAGGGGCCCGCTATTCAGCGGGCGTCACGTTCCTGGAATTCCTCATCGAGGTCGAAGTGCCTGAATTCGGTCTCCGGGTTGGGTTCGCCCTCGACCACATATTCGTAGTCCAGCTGGCGCTGGACCTGGCTGTCCAGGACCTGCAGGTCCTGGTCCGGCACAACCGAGAGATCTTCCGGGAAGTCGTCTTCCGGAGACAGATGGAGCTTGTCAGACATGGGAGCCTCTCTGGGCCGTCAGGATATCCGGGCCGCAATGGCCCGTACCCTCTCAGGATATTCCCTTCCGGGCAGATCACACAGCGGAATCCGTGCCGGATCAGGAACGGCCGGGGCTCCATCCGGCCGCGGGGGCGATGTACCGGGCGATATTGCCCAGCATCTTGGCGTTGAAGTCCACACCCAGCTGGTTGGGTACAGTCACCAGCAGCGTGTCCGCTGCCTGGACAGCGGCGTCGGCTGCCAGCTGCTCTGCGAGGATATCCGGGGAACCGGCGTAGGTCTTCCCAAACCGTGCCGTCAGGCCGTCGATGACACCCACCTGGTCCCGGCTGTCGCGCAGGGCACTGCCCGCAAAGTACCTGTTGTCCTCATCATCGACGATCGGCAGGATGCTGCGGCTCACGGAAACGCGCGGCTGGTGGCTGTGTCCGGCGGCGGCCCAGGCGTCGCGGAAGAGCTGGATCTGTTCTGCCTGCAGCTGGTCGAAGGGGACGCCGGTGTCCTCGGTGAGCAGCGTGGAGCTCATCAGGTTCATTCCAAGGCTGGCCGCCCAGACCGCGGTCTTCCGGCTCCCGGCTCCCCACCAGATGCGCTCCTGCAGGCCCGGCGCCTGGGGCTGGACAGGCAGCAGTCCCCTGGTTCCACCGGCGTAACGCGGGTCTGCCTCCGCCACCCCTGCCCCGCTGACGGCCTGGCGGAACAGCTCTGTGTGGCGGCGGGCCATGTCCGCGTCCGTTTCCCCAGGGCCGGGTACGTGGCCGAAAGCCGCGGCCCCGTTCCGGGCCGGCTCGGGTGAACCGCGGCTGATGCCCAGCTGCAGCCGGCCGCCGCTGATCAGGTCCGTGGCCGCGGCTTCCTCGGCCATATAGAGCGGATTTTCGTACCTCATGTCGATCACGCCGGTGCCCATCTCTATCCGGCTGGTCCGGGCCGCGATGGCCGCCAGGAGCGGGAACGGGGACGCCTGTTGCCGGGCGAAGTGGTGCACGCGGAAGAAGGCGCCGTTGATCCCGAGCTCCTCCGCCGCGACCGCCAGCTCAATGCCCTGGAGCAGGGCCTCGCCCGCGGTCCTGGTCCGTGAGCCCTGGCCGGGGCCCCAGTGGCCGAAAGAGAGGAATCCGATGCGCTGCATGTAGGGCCCAACCGCCCCGGGGGCCTCCGCATTCCCGGCCGGCACCATGTGGACGCGCGGGTGGGCGGCTCTGGCCGGGGCCGCCGCAGTACTGGAGAATCTCAGGCATGAAGCATTCGGATTACTGCGTGGTGGGCGGCGGCATCGTGGGACTGGCAACGGCCTATCAGCTGTTGCGTAAGGATCCCGGCGCGTCCCTGATCGTGCTGGAGGCTGCGGACACGTTGGCCTCGCACCAGACCGGGCACAACAGCGGCGTCATCCACTCCGGTATCTACTACGCCCCGGACAGCCTGAAGGCCCGCTTCAGCAAGGCGGGCGCGCAGCAGACCAAGGACTTCTGCCGGGAACACGGGCTCCGGTACGAGGAGCCCGGCAAGCTGCTCGTGGCCACCACCGCATTGGAATCCGAACGCCTGGCGGCCCTCGAGGAACGGGCAGCCATCCACGGCCTCGACTGCGAGCGCATCGACCAGGCCGAGCTCCGCCGTCGTGAACCAAACGTCGCCGGGCTGGGCGCCCTTTTCATCCCCAGCACAGGCATCGTGGACTACCCGGCGGTGGCCCGGAAGCTGGCGGAGCTGGTCACGGCGTCGGGCGGGCAGGTGATCACCGGCGCGCGGGTTTCAGCCATCAGGGAGACGCTGGACAGGGTGGAAGTGGCGACGCCGGAGGAGTCGTACAGCTGCGGCCGGCTGGTGGTGTGTGCCGGCCTGCAGTCGGACAGGCTGGCGGAGCTGGCCGGGCTGGACACCGATGTCCAGATCATTCCTTTCCGGGGCGAGTATTTTGAGCTCCCTGCGGAGATGTCCGGCTATGTCCGGCACCTGATCTACCCGGTTCCCGATCCTGCCCTGCCCTTCCTGGGCGTCCACCTCACCCCCACCGTCGCGGGCACCATCACCGTGGGGCCCAACGCAGTACTGGGGCTGTCCCGCGAGGGTTATCCCAAGTTCTCGGTGAATATCCGCGACGTGGCACGGTACGCGCGGTTTCCCGGCCTGTGGCGTGTGGCCCGGGACCACGCCGCCACCGCGGTCAGGGAGGTCCGGAACTCGCTGTTCAAGGGCAGCTACCTGAAGGAATGCCAGAAGTACGCCCCCGGCCTGACCGCCGCGGACCTCCTCCCGCATGAGGCAGGCATCCGTGCCCAGGCTGTCCGCCGGGACGGCACCCTGATCCACGATTTCCTGCTGGCCGAGACGGACCGGATGATCCACGTGCTGAACGCCCCTTCCCCCGCGGCCACGGCGGCACTGCCCATCGGCGAGCACCTGGCATCCAAGGCGGCGCTGAACCGGGCCGCCTGACACACGGCGGGCAGCCAAACGCACGACGGCGGCGCGTCACCGCCGCGGTCCGGGCGCGCCGAAGCAGCGGGGCCGGGGGAGGCCAGAGGCTAAACTGTCCCCGTGTCCACCAACCAGCCACCGTCCGGCGATCCCGCGCCACCGCGCCGCGGGAAAATCGCCGAGCGGCTGCTGCCGGGCGGCACCGAGCCCGATCCCCGCTTTACGCTGGCCAATGAACGCACCTTCCTCGCCTGGATCAGGACGTCACTGGCGCTCCTGGCCGGCGGCATCGCCATCGAGGCATTCACTGCGGACCTGTTCCTTGAGCCCGTCCGCAAGGTCCTGGCAGTCCTGCTGCTCCTCCTCGGCATGCTGCTGAGCGGAGGCGCCGCGGTGCGGTGGATCCGGGTGGAGCGGAGCATGCGCAACAACACCCCGCTCCCGCTGCCGCTCATTGTGCCGCTGTTGGCGGGGGCAGGGGCGCTGGCCGCCGCCGTCGTCCTCATCTTTGTCCTCTGGCGCTGACCCGTGGCCCGCATCAGGCAGGCAGTGCCCGGCCCGCACGGGGACCCGGGCCTGCAGCCCGAACGGACCACGCTGGCGTGGGGCCGGACCATGATGGCGCTGGTGACGGTCAGCGCCATTTTCCTGCGCTGGCTTCCCCACCACGGGCTGCCCATCCTGCTGCTATTTGCCGTTTCAGCCGCCGCAGCCGGCGCCATCTACGCCACCCAGCGCCGCCGCTACCGCGCCAGCGCCCTCGGGATCAGGCAGGAAACCGTCGACGCCGACACGTCAGCTGTCCTGTGGACTGCGGGCGCCGCGGTGGCGTTGGGAGTCCTCGGCATCGTGGTGGTCCTGGCCTCATAGCGCCGGGTCACCGGCGCCGGTTCAGAACATGGGCAGGATGAAGCCGACGATGAGCGCCACCGTGCCCACGCCGGTGAGCAAACGCCCCACCACAACGGCGGTCTTGCCGGCCGCTTCCGGCATGGCGGTCTGCCATTGGGTGGGACGTTTGGGGTGGTAATAAATAGGAAGCGTGTCCCCCACCGCCATGTCCTTGATGTCGTGCGGCGACATGGGCGCGTGATGGATCCGGTATTTATCGTCAAACCACCGGAAGCCCGTCCCGCTCGCATCCGAATAGACCACGCCCTCGGCCACGGTCCACGGGTTCACAAAGCGCCGCAGGATCCCTGCGTACACCAGGAGCATCAGCCCGGCAGGCAGGCATAACCAGGTCAGCATTTCCAGAATGGGACCTGCCATATCGAGCGCAGTGGGCATACTCAAGATGCTACAGGGAACCGGTTAACGCTGGCTGATCACGGCCCCGTCCTGGACCAGGACGTCGAGGTGGTCGGCGATGTCGGCCAGCACCGCAATGTCCGCCAGCGGGTCGGCGGACAGCAGCAGCAGGTCAGCGTCGGCCCCGGGGGCCACGACGCCAATCTCCCCTTCGCGCCCAAGCAGCTGTGCCGCCGTCGTCGTTGCTGAACGGATGGCGTCGATGGCGGGCTGGACCTTGCCCAGGAGGCGGAACTGCTCATTCTGGTGGCGGTGCATGCCGCCCAGCAGGTCCGACCCGAAGGCCATCTTGACGCCGGCCTCGTGGGCGCGTGCGATCGCGTCCAGCCCGCTGGTCAGTACGGAGTCGACTTTGGCCCACATCTCCTCGGTCAGCCCGAACTCCCGGCCTTCCTCCTTCAGCGCCCAGTACGTCACCAGCGTGGGCACCAGGAAGGCGTCCTTTTCCAGGAACAGGCGCAGGCTTTCGTCGTCCAGGAGGTTGCCGTGTTCGATCGACCGGACCCCGGCCTCCAGCGCTCGGTTGATGGCCCGCGCCGTGTACGCGTGGGCCGCCACGTAGCGGTTGGCGGCCTCGGCTTCCTCCACCGCGGCGCGCATCTCCTCCATGGAGTACTGGGTGGAATCGATCCGGTCGGTAGGGGACGAGACGCCGCCCGAGGCCATGATCTTGATGTGGTGGGCGCCCTTGCGGATCTCGTCGCGGGCCGCTGCCCGGACGGCGTCGACGCCGTCGGCCACTTTCCCGATGCCGCAGCAGCCGCGGCTGTTGGGGTCATGGTCCTCGCCGGGGAGCCGCATGTCGCCGTGGCCGCCGGTCTGGCTCAGGGCGTGCCCGCAGAAGTGCAGCTTGGGCCCTTCCAGCAGGCCTTCGCTCTGGGCGCGGGCCAGTCCGAAATCGGCCCCGGACAGGTCCCTTACGGTGGTGAAGCCGCGGCGTAGCATGGCGCCCATGATCCGCGCGGTCTGGGCATAGAC
Organism: Arthrobacter sp. HS15c; assembly: GCF_040812005.1. NCBI lineage: Bacteria > Bacillati > Actinomycetota > Actinomycetes > Micrococcales > Micrococcaceae > Arthrobacter > Arthrobacter sp. HS15c. The sequence continues at coordinate 314,409 of NZ_JBFOHM010000005.1, read as the reverse complement.
GTACGACGGCGGCGTATACGTCAGCGACCGGAAGTCGGCGCTGGAGGCCACCACGTGGACGTGGGCATCGATCAGCCCGGGGATCACGTACTTGCCGGTGCCGTCGATGGTCCGGGCGCCGTCCGGTGCCTGTGCGTCCGGTTCGACGCTGTGGATCTTGCCGTTGACGCTGACGACGTCGGCGGTCCGGTACGTGCCCGCCGCAACGTCCAGGACGCTGGCGTTGCGGATGACCAGGGCGGGCTTGGCTGTTGCGTCCGTTGTGGGGTCCTGTGTTGGGGTGCCGGTCATGACAGGGCACGGTCCTTCCTGGGGGTTGCGTTGGGGTGGGTGGCGAAGGCTTCGGCCAGCGCCGCGGAGTCTGCTTCGACGATTGCCGCGGCAGTGGCGACGCTATCGCCGGTGTACGTTCCTTCGGCGTCCAGCAGGGCGAGCACGCCAACAATCGCGCCGTGGCTGAGCACGGGGAGGTTGATGACTGCCCCGCAGCCCAGCGAACGGATGAGTTCGACGTCGGTGAACACCTCCCGGAGGGCCTTCAGGTCAGCGGCCAGGAACGGCTTCTTCCCGGCGATGACGGCGTCCAGCCAGCCGGCGGAGATTTCCACCGTTTTCTCGGCGCCCACAGGGTATTCGTCCGGATGGCTTGTGAAGATCCGGCGCAGCGTGGACGTTTCCGGGATCCACTGGAGGGCGGTGAAGAGGACCACGCCGGGATCGGCGGCCAGCGCGTCGAAGGTCCGCTGGAAGACGGCGTCGTGCTTTGTGTGCGCCATCAGTTGCCCGCTTCGATCTTGGTGTTCCTGAAGGTGGTGGGTCCGGCGTTGATGTCCTCCAGCGATTTGCCAGCGGTGGACGCTCCGAAGATCACGACGCCCAGGACACCGATGGTCAGCACGATGGTGGTCATGGTGAACACACCGCCGAAGCCCAGGGCCACGGAGAAGATGCCGATGATGGACGGGGCCAGGATGCTGCCGATGCGTCCTACGGCGCTGGCCAGGCCGACGCCGGTGGCCCGCATCCAGGTGGGGAACAGTTCCGGGGTGTAGGCGTAGACGCCGGCGTAGGTGCCGTTCAGGAAGAAGGACAGGGTTGCCGCGGCCACGAGGATCATGCCCGAGTCGGAGGACTGGCTCAGCCAGAACGCGCTGAGCGCGGAACCGGTTAGGTACAGGGCAATGGTGTTCTTGCGGTCGATCCGGTCGTTGAGCCAGGCGGCGGAGAAGTAGCCGGGGATCTGGGCCAGGTAGATGATGATCGAGTATTCGAAGCTCTTGGTCACCGTGATGCCGCGGCCCACCAGGAGGGTGGGGATCCAGGAGAAGAAGCCGTAGTAGGAGAAGGTGATGACGAACCAGATCAGCCAGATGACAGCGGTACGGCGGCGCATCTGCCGTGACCACATGAACTTCAGGGCGTTCCAGATGTTGATCTTCTGCTGGTGCTTGGTGATTTCCTCTTCGCCGGGTTGCAGCGGTGCAAGGTCCTTGCCGGTTGCCCGGACCACGCTTGCTTCGAAGCGTTCCACCACCTGTTCGGCTTCAGCCACGCGGCCGCGGCTGAGCAGGTAGCGCGGAGATTCGGGCAGGCTGCGGCGCCACCACAGCAGCAGCAGGATCGGGACGGCCGTGATGACCTGCGCCCAGCGCCAGCCGTCCTCACCGAGGGGAACCACAAACCGGCCGATCAGGGCCGCGCCGACAAAGCCGAAGGAGAAGAAGCCGGCGAGCGTTCCGATGAACCAGCCGCGGCGCTTGGGCGGGATGAACTCGGACAGGAACGGGGCGATGATGACGCTCTCGGCACCGGCACCCAGTCCGGCGAAGATCCGGGCCACCAGGAAGACGTCGAAGTTGGGCGACAGTGCCGCCACAACAGACATCACACAGTAGAAAGCCAGGGCCCAAAGCATGACTTTCTTACGGCCGAACCTGTCCCCCAGCCACCCTGCCAGGATGGCACCGAAGAAGAATCCGAGCGGCGCCGCGGAGCCCACCAGGCCCAGGCTGGCGTTGCTCAGGCCCCAGAGTTCCTGGATGCGCGGCAGGAGGAACGCCACCACGGCGCCGTCCATGCCGTCAAAGGAGTAACCGAGGCCGCCGATCAGAAGAAGCTTGTAGTGTGGTCGACTGAGCGTCAGCCGGTCCAGACGTGCGGTAAGAGACATGTTTGTTCCTGCCAAAGTGGGCGAAGTTGTACATTTTTATTAATTTGCACGGGCCTGTGCAAGATGTATTGAAGTTACGCCGCACTGAAGGGAAGGTCAATAGGTGAAACAGGAAATTAACAGTGCCACTGTGACCGAGTGGCTGGACATCCGGTCCCAGGGCCGGAAGCTGGCTGCCCGCCAGCTGCAGGTCATGGGGATCCTCCGCTCCCAGCCCCGGCTGGCCTCCTACGGCTCGGTCAGCGACATCGCCGAAGCCGCTTCCTCGAACGCCTCCACGGTCACCCGGACCGCGCAGACACTGGGATTCAAGGGCTGGGCCGACTTCCAGTTTGAGCTGCGCTCCCGCTACTTGGCGTCCCTCAGCGCCGTGGAAGTGGCCGCCGAACACAACGGAAACGTCAGCAGCCCGGCCCAGGCGGCACTGACCACCGACCGGTCCAGCCTGGCCCACCTGGAACGCACACTGGACCCTGACACAGTGCACGCGATTGCGCAGGCCATCGCGGCGGCCAAGCAGACGCTCATCATCGCAGCGGGCAGCTATGCCGTGCCCGGCAAAGCACTGGAACACAACGCCGTCATCGCCGGCTACAACGTCAGGCTGCTGGACGCGGATGTGGCCGCCCTGACCAACGCCATTGCCAGGCTCACGCCCAATGACCTGGTGATCGCGATCAGCCTGTGGCGCGTCTACGACAGCACCATCCGGGCGGTCGACATCGCCCACAACCTGGGGACGCCGATCATCTCCATTACTGACAACGCGGGCTCGCCGGTGGCCGAACACGCGGCCCACCGGATCGTGGTCCCGTCCGAGGGCGCCGGCTTTTTCCCGTCACTGACCGCCGCCGTGGCAGCGACCCAGGCCATCGCCGTCGAACTTGCCTCGCTGGACCGTATCCGTTCCAACCAGAGCATTGCGGCGTCGGAGCGGAGCTGGGAGCAGATGCGGATCATGCATCCGCGCCCCACCGCCTGAGCCTGCCCGGGCTGCGCGCCCGGGCCTGGCGGAATCAGCCGATCGGCTCGGCCATCTGCTCCACCACATACTGGGCATCCACGGTGGAACCGGTCACCGGGTCCGCCATTTCCACTTTCCAGCTGCGGGCAAACTGGTTCACGCCGTGTGTCATCGCCACCGTGCCGGAAATGAGGACCGTTCCGGGCTTGTTCAGGCCGCGTTCGGTGAGTACTTCGAGCCAGTAGTCCGGGGTCAGCAGGGCTTCCAGGGAGCTGTCCTGGATCAGCGTGTCCGGGGTGTCGCCTTCCCCTACCCAGCCCTTGAGCGTGATCCGGTCCAGGTGGTCGCGCACGTCTTCCAGGCGCCATGCCTTGCGGCCCAGGACGTCGGGGCTGGCGTTTTTGCTCCAGGCAACGCCGTGGACCTCGAGGTCGCGGTCGGTGTGGTCGCAGGCAACAGTCAGCAGCACGCCCTCGTCCGTAATGACCAGCGCCCACTCGGCTTCCCCTGATGTCCGGGCATGCTGCACCTGGACTTCCGTGACCTGCTGGGCCAAATAGGGGGACACTGGGTAGAGGGCCGGAGTTGTTGCAGGTCCCGGCACGCCAAGCTCGGCCAGTTCGGCAATATGGGCCTGCACTTCCTCCTGCTCGCGCCCTGCGTAGCCTGCGTTGAGGAGGTGCGTGATCTGTACATCCCGGGTGCTGCCGTCGGGAAGTTCGAAGCTGAGAACCGTCATGGTGGATCCATCCTTTTGCGTTGCTGGGGGAAAAATTTTACAAACCGGAAACCGTAAACAGTCGCCTATGTACATCCAGTATGCGTAATGTATACATTTAACGCCAGCGTGACAGGCGTCACCCTGAAAAAACTCGTGGAGGACAAACACCATGGCTAAAGTCCCAGTTCCGGTTTCCGGCGCAGCGCCACACCAGAACAAGCCGATTCACCCCAAGGGCCTCTACAAGGCCTTCGCCGCCAGCCTCACCGGCACCGCGCTCGAGTGGTATGACTTCGCCGTCTACTCGGCCGCCGCCGCCGTCGTATTCCCCGTGGTCTTCTTCCCGGCCTCGGATCCGCTGACGGGCACCATCCTGGCGTTCTCCACCTATGCGGTGGGTTACGTCTCTCGCCCTGTGGGCGGCATCATCTTCGGCCGGCTCGGGGACCGGATCGGCCGCAAAAAGGTGCTGGTGACCACCCTGATGATCATCGGTGTGGCCACCGTCCTCATCGGCGTCCTGCCCGGATACACCAGCATCGGCATCGCGGCGCCCGTCATCCTGGTCCTGCTCCGGTTCGCGCAAGGCGTGGGAGTCGGCGGCGAATGGGGCGGCGCGGTGCTGCTCTCCAGCGAATACGGCGACCCGCACCGCCGCGGCTTCTGGGCCTCGGCGGCACAGGTTGGCCCGCCGGCCGGCAACCTGCTGGCCAACGGCGCGCTGGCCATCCTCACCCTGGCCCTGACCGAGGAGCAGTTCCTCAGCTTCGGCTGGCGCATCGCGTTCCTGGTCTCTGCCGTCCTGGTGGGCTTCGGCCTCTGGATCCGCCTCAAGCTCGAGGACACCCCCATCTTCAAGGCCATCGAAGCGCATGGCGAACAGCCCAACGCCCCGGTCCGCGAGGTCTTCAGCAAGGAGCTCCGCCCGCTGATCGCCGCCATCCTGTGCCGCGTGGGCCCGGACGTCCTGTACGCCCTCTTCACCGTGTTCACGCTGACCTACGGCATCCAGACCCTGGGCTACGAGCGCAACGAGGTGCTGACCGCCGTCCTGATCGGTTCCGCGTTCCAGCTGTTCATGATCCCGCTCGCCGGGGCCGTGTCGGACCGCTTCAACCGGCGCATGGTCTACGGCACCGCCGCGGTCCTCGGGGCGGTGTGGACGTTTGTCTTCTTCGGGATCCTGGGCGGCAACAACGAACCGATGCTCATCGTCGGCATCGTGCTGGGCCTGATGGCGCACTCGTTTATGTACGGCCCGCAGGCAGCCTTCATCGTGGAGCAGTTCTCGCCGCGACTCCGCTCCACCGGCAGCTCCCTGGCCTACACCTTCGCCGGCGTCATCGGCGGCGCCATCGCCCCGCTGATGTTCACGCTGCTGCTGTCACAGTTCGGCACCTGGATCCCGGTGGCCATCTACGTGGCTGTGGCCGGCGCCGTTACCCTGGTGGGCCTGGCCCTGGGCCGGGATTCGAACACCGTGGAGGACGAGGACTACCGCCTCCTCCTGGAAGGAACCGGGGCCGCACCGCAGCCGACCGGCACCAACTGACCCCGCAATGTGGACAAAGATTCCGGTCAGTTGCGGAGCAGGATGTCCCGTGTGACGGCCAGGTGATGGTCGATGGCCTCCTGGGCCTTCGCGGAATCGCCGGACACCAGGGCATCGAGGATGACCTGGTGTTCGGCGCAGACCTGCCCGCGCCGGCCGCCGGTGCGGAACAGCGCGGACACACCCACCAGGATCTGGCGGACATGCAGCTTGCTGTAGGTGCGGGAGATCAGTTCGTTGCCCGCGGCATCGATCAGCTGCTGGTGGAAGAGGGTGTCCAGCCGGATAAACTCGCGGGCAGCCTCGGGATTCAGTTCATCGGGAAGGGCTGCCTGCTGGTCCAGGGTGTCCTGCATGGTCCGGGCCGGGACCCTGCCCTGGTCGATGACCAGCCGGGCGGCATGGCTTTCCAGGACACCGCGCAGTTCCATCAGTTCGGACATCTCGCGGCCTGTCACCGGCGGAACGTAGGCCCCGCGCTGCGGAATCAGTTCCACGAGGCCGTCGGAGACCAGCAGCAGGAGGGCCTCCCGCACGGGGGTCCGGGACACACCGATCTCGGCGGCCAACTCCTGTTCGTTCAGGAACCGGCCCTGCACGTCAGGATCGGTCAGGATGTTTTCACGAAGGTAGGCGTACGCCTTTTCCCGGCCGGACGCCGCTGTTCCCGACATTTTTCGCATACATTATGTATACAACAGAATGGAGTAACTTCATGCGTTTAGCAGTGGCCCAAATCATCACCGGAGCCGATCTGGCCGCCAACCTGGAACTCATCCGAGAATACGCCACCCGCGCAAAGGCCGCCGGGGCGGAACTCGTGGTGTTCCCGGAAGCCGCGATGCGCGCCTTCGGACACCGGCTGACCGATATCGCCGAACCCGTAGACGGCGCCTGGGCCGGCAGCGTCCGCAGCATCGCCAGGGAACTGGACATCACGGTGGTGGCGGGCATGTTCACCCCCGGCCGGGACGGGCGTGTCCGCAATACCCTGCTGGTCACCGGCCCCGGGGTGGAAACCTCCTACGACAAGATCCACCTCTTTGACGCGTTCGGCTTCGCCGAGTCCGACACCGTGGACGCCGGAACAGCCCCCGTGACCTTCGAGGTGAACGGCACCACCTTCGGACTGGCCACCTGCTACGACGTCCGCTTCCCGGCACTCTTCACGGCCAACGCCAAAGCCGGCGCGCAGGTCAACATCGTGTGCGCCTCATGGGGTGCCGGCGAGGGCAAGGCCGAACAGTGGGACCTGCTGGTCCGGGCCCGGGCCCTGGACAGCACCACGTTTGTGGTGGCCTGCGGTCAGGGTGATCCGGCAAGCGTCGGCATCGCCACGGCCGGCAATGCGCCCACCGGCGTCGGCCACAGCGCCGTCATCTCCCCCCTGGGATCAGCCCTGGTGGCGCTCGGCGGCGAACCGGAACTCGCCGTCGTCGACATTGACCCCTCGGTTGTTGCCGACGTCCGCGGCAAACTGCCTGTCCTGGCCAACGCCCGGACGTTCTGACCGGGCCGGCTGCGCTCAGGGAAGCAGGAATCCCCTGAGCGCAGCCATCCAGGGTGCGAAGCAGTCCAGGTGGGCGTCGTGCGATGCCCCGGGGAGGTCAATCCGGGTGGCGTTCCTGCCCCGCCGGACAAACTCCGCCTTGGCCGCTTCCGCAAACATGCCCTGCCCGCCATAGACCACCAGGGTGGGGACGGCCACGCTCTCCCACTCCGTCCAGCGCGGAACGGCCACTGCGCTGATGGCCGCTGCCATGACGCCGGGGTCGAACCGCGGCCAGAACCCGCCGTCGCGCTCCTCCAGGTCCGCCGCCCAGGCCCCCGCCAGCGGTGCGTCGCCAAGGAACGCAGCCGCGGCATCCCGGCTGGGGAACGGCACTGGCCAGGACCGGAAGTACTCCCCCATGGCTGCATGGTCCTCGGCCCTTCCGCCGCCGGCGGCCGCTTCCAGCAGCACCAGCCGTGAGACAAGGTCCGGCCGGGTGGCAGCCACGAGCATCGCAGTGTGGCCTCCCATCGACTGCCCCACCAGGGCCACCGGCGTGCCCACCATTTCCATGACGCGCACGAGGTCGGCCACGTACGCCTCGCGCGAAACGTCGTCCGGGTCCCGGGTACTTGCGCCGTGGCCGCGGAGGTCCACCAGGACCGTCCGGCACTCCGGCAGGGCTGCCGCCGTCGGGAAAAATTCACGGGCGCTGCCGGCGAGCCCGTGGAGGATCACCACGGCGGGGCCGCTGCCGCCGGTGTCATGGCAGCGGAGCTCCACTCCCGGCCCGCTGACGACGGTAAATTCCTGGAACGGCTGTGGCATTCCCCCCACGGTGCGTGACCCCCCGGCAGGTGTGTGCTGGTGAGCCGCCGTTCATTTTCACGAAACCTGGCCGTTTTCAGCGTCCGACGGCGGCTTCTCACCTCGCCTGCGCACGGATAACTGGGATTGATGGCATCTGGCGGGCTCAACCGACGGAACGTACCCTGCCCAACAGGTCCCGTTTACATGGCTGAAACATAACGGTCACGCGATCTTCACGTAAGCGACGTTTGCGTAACGTGCCTGCAACTTAGCGAAGCACAAACCGAAACAACCGGCGGCAAATATTGACCAGGGGGAATGCGAGGGCCGATCAGGAGAGTCCCGTATTGCAGGCTCAACGCGAAGGGACCCGCAGGTGGAAATCACTGCGCAACATGTCTGGCTGATGATTTCAGCGGCAATGGTACTGTTCATGACCCCGGGGCTAGGCCTCTTCTACGGCGGCATGACCCGCGCCAAGGCAGCCCTGAACATGATCCTGATGAGCTTCATCTCCGCAGGCATCGTCGGCGTCGTGTGGGTGCTCTGGGGCTACTCCATGACCACCGGCGACGGCATCATGGGCCTCTTCGGCAACCCGTTCACCAACTTCGGCCTGCAGAACCTCATGGGCTCACCGGACCTTATCAAGGCCGGCTACAGCGCCACCTTCGCCATCATCACCGTGGCACTCATCAGCGGCGCCATCGCGGACCGCGCCCGCTTCAGCGCTTGGGCCGTGTTCGTTCCAGTGTGGATCACGCTCGTCTACTGCCCACTGGCCTACATGATCTGGGGCGGAGGACTCCTCAGCGCCGGCGGCGCCCTGACTGCGGTCTTCGGCCAGGTCATAGACTTCGCCGGCGGCGCGGTGGTGGAAATCAGCTCCGGCACCGCCGCCCTGGTCCTTGCCCTGATCGTGGGCCAGCGGCACGGCTTCGCCAAGGACCCCAACCACCGCCCGCACAATGTCCCCTTCATCATGCTGGGCGCGGCCATCCTGTGGTTCGGCTGGTTCGGCTTCAACGGCGGCGCCGCGAGCACCGCCGAACAGGCAGGCCTGATCTGGGTCAACACCCTGGTCACCCCCGCCGCGGCCATGCTCAGCTGGCTGGTCGTCGAAAAGACCCGGCACGGCCACCCCACCTCCCTCGGTGCCGCGTCCGGCGTGGTGGCGGGCCTCGTAGCCATCACTCCGTCCTGCGCCAACATCAGCCCGGTGGCCGCCATCGGCCTGGGCCTGGTGGCCGGGGCAGCCTGCTGCTGGTTTGTGGACCTGAAGTACCGCTTCGGCCTGGATGACTCCCTCGACGTAGTGGGAGTCCACCTGGGAGCAGGCCTGATCGGCACGCTTTCCCTCGGTTTCCTTGCCCTTCCCGTGGACGGCCACGGCGGCGGCCTGTTCTATGGCGGCGGCGTCCAGCAGCTGATTGCCCAGACCGCCGCAGTGGTGGTCACCCTGGCCCTCTCCGGCGGCATGACCCTGGTGATCGGGCGGGCCATCAACAGGACCATCGGATTCCGGGTCAGCCACGAGGCCGAAACCGTCGGCGTGGACCTCGCCGAGCACGCCGAGAGCGCCTACTCCTTCGGTGAGCTGGGCAGCCGTTTCAACCCGTCCGGCCACCTCGCCGCCGCGCAGCCGGCAGCTCCGGAGGCTTCAACCCAGCGCGCCAAAGAAGACAGCTTCGCCTGATCCTGCCCCCGGGCAGAGCAGGGTTGCCGTGCCTGCCAGCCGCTCCCGGATGACCAGTTCCGGCGTCCTCAAAGTATCGGTTTCTATGTGGTAACAGCTCTGGAGGATCCGCGGGCGGGCGGCGTATCCTGATGTCACGTCGCTAGCCTGAGAGCTGAAAATGGCGGACAAGAAGAAACACGGGCACCGTCTGGCCGCGACCCTGGGAAGGGTCATCGGGTTCTTTACTGCGAGCGCATTGTGCGGCGTCCTTGCCGCGAGCCTGGTGGTTCCGGCCGTGGCGGCCGCAAGCTTCGGCGTCAGCACCTCCATCAGTTACTTCGATCGCCTGCCCGAGGAACTGATCGTTGCGCCGCCGTCGCAATCCACCAAGGTGCTGGCCTCCGACGGGCAGCTGATCGCCACGTTCTACGCCGAAAACCGGATCAAGGTTCCGCTGGACCAGATGTCCCCGTTTGTCCGCGACGCCATCGTGGCCATCGAGGACAGCCGGTTCTACGACCATGTGGGAATCGACCCCCAGGGAATCCTTCGCGCGGCGATCGCCAACATGACCAGGGGCGCCAAACAGGGTGCGTCCACCATTACCCAGCAGTACGTCACCAACGTGATCAACGAGGCCTACCTCTCCCAGGACCGGACGGACGAGGTGATCCTGAGTGGCCAGAAGAGCGTCGGCGACAAGCTCCGCGAGATGAAGCTTGCCATCGCCCTGGAAAAGCGGTTCAGCAAGGAACAGATCCTCGAGGGCTACCTGAACATCGTGTTCTTCAACCGGGACGCGTATGGCATTGAGGCTGCGTCACGGTACTTCTTCAGCACCTCGGCCATGGAGCTCACGCTGCCGCAGGCTGCGTTGCTGGCCGGCCTGGTGAACAGCCCCAGTTTCTACAATCCGGCGGTGAACCCGGACAAGTCGATCGTCCGGCGCAACCAGGTGCTTTCAGAGATGCTGGCCACCGGCAAGATCACCCAGGCCGACCATGACGCGGCAGTGGCCACGCCCATCGAGCTCAAGCTGAACCCGGGGCGGCAGGGGTGCGCCAACGCCACCATGGCACCCTACTTCTGTGACTACATTTCCCACCTGATCCTTAACAATCCGGCCTACGGCTCCAGCCTGATCGAGCGGGAGCGCAGGCTCTACCGCGGCGGCCTGACCATCAAAACCACTCTGGACCCCAGGCTGCAGGCTGCCGCCCAGGCGCAGGTTGACGCATCGGCCGGTGCGAATCCCGACAGGTGGGGCGCGTCGCTGGTGACGGTCCAGCCGGGCACGGGCCGGATCCTGGCGATGGCCCAGAACACGGTGTTCCTGCCGGAAGAGGGCCGGTTCGACACACAGCTGAACTTCAATGTGGATTCACGCGATGCCGACGGCAATGACCTGAATGGCGCGGGCGGGTTCCAGCCGGGATCCACCATGAAGCCGTTCACCTTTGCTGAGTGGCTCAACGAGGGCAAGTCCATGACAGCCATGGTGGACGCGTCCCGCCGCGTCTATCCCGTGGGCTTCCCGTGGCGGTCCAGCTGCGGAAAGGTCCTGGGCGCCTACAGCACGGCGCAGAACAATCCCGAGCTGGGCGCGGCCGATGACCTGCAGAACGCCGACGAAGGCTATTACCGTCCGATGCCCGTCAACTACGGCCTGTACAACTCCATCAACACGGCTACCTTCGCCTCCGCCACGCAGCTGGATTTCTGCGGCATCCAGAAGATGGTTGACAGCGTTGGCCTGCACAGCGGCCTGGACGGCGCGCAGATCAACATGCACCAGCTGGGCAACCTGCTGGGAGCCATCGGCGTCGCCCCGGTCCATATGGCCAATGCTTTCGCCACCTTCGCCAACGACGGCCGCTACTGTGTCCCCGTTGCACTGCTGGAGGTGACGGACGTGACCGGCGGCCAGATGCCGGCCCAGGCCACCGAGTGCCGAGCCGCGGTGAAACCTGAGGTGGCCAGGGGCGTCAACGCCGTGCTCCAGGACGTCCTGAAAGTCGGCTCGGGCGTGTGGATCAATCCCAAGATCCACACCCAGATGCCGGTGGCCGCCAAGACGGGCACCTCCAATACCAACGGCGCCACCTGGGTGGTGGGCTACACCTCGGGGCTGGCCACGGCATCCTTCTTCGGCGACGCCCTGGAAGGCCAGAAACGCCCAGGCCAGAACGTCACCGTCAACGGCGTGTTCTATCCCCGCCTTGACGGATACATGATTGCCGGGCCGCAATGGGTCAACTACATGCTGCAGGTGGCCCGGCTCTATCCGGCGGATCCGTTCCCGCCGCCGCCTGCTTCCATGGTTGCCCCGCCGAAACCGACGCCGACGCCGACGCCCGCACCTGCCCGTCCCGCACCTGCACCCGCGCCAGCACCCGCGCCAGCGCCAGCACCTGAGCCTGCACCTGCACCTGCACCGGAGCCTCCGGCATCCACTCCCCCGGCAGCCGCGCCCTAGGAGTCCTAGGACTCATTGCGGTAGGGCGGGGCCGGGTAGTGCGTGCCGGGGGTGCGAAAATGATCGGGTGCAGACCCTTGAGACCGACCGGCTGGTCCTGCGGCCGTGGGAGCCGGAGGATGCCGGCTTCGCCTTTGACCTGTATTCGCGCTGGGAGGTGCAGCGGTTCATTGGCAATCCTCCCCGCGTCATGACAGAGCGGGCAGAGGCGGAGGAGCGGATCAGCGCCTGGCGGCAGGTGGATGACCCGGTACACGCCGTCTGGGCGGTGCAGCTCAAGGATTCCGGCCAGCTGGCGGGAAACCTGCTGCTGAAGTCCATCCCGGCTTCCGGCAGGTCACTGCCGCTCCAGCCGTCCGGCGACACGGAGATCGGCTGGCACTTCCACCCGGACCGTTGGGGGCAGGGGTACGCCTCCGAGGCGGCGGCCGCTGTCCTGCGGCACGCCTTTGCCAGCGGCCTCCGGCGGGTTGTGGCGGTCACGGCACCGGCCAACGCGGCGTCCCGGAAGGTCTGCGGCCGGATTGGAATGAGGCATCTCGGGCAGACCACCCAGTACTACAACTCGCTGTGCGAGCTCTTCGAGGCGACCGCGCCGCAGCCGTGGCCGCCTCTTCTCGACTGAGACTTTCGTATGAGACGTTCGGCTGAGCCTGTCCGGATAGTTCAGTCGGCGAGGATGAGGTAAAGCGCACGGCGGGTTTCGTCGAGCTTTTCGGTCGCTGCCGTGCGCTGTTCCTCCGTGGCACCGCGGAACTGGTGGATGACCCCCATAAGTTTCCCAATGCTCTCGTGGAAAGCAGGTCCGGTTTCGTCGCGCGAGGTGTTCCAGGCGTTGGCCAGTTCCTCCGCGTGTTCCGCCACGTAGTCGCGGCCGGCTTCCGTCAGGGTGAATTCGGTCCGGCGGCCCTCGCCCACGGCGACGATGAGTTCTTCATCGACCAGCTGCTGAAGAGTGGGGTACACCGAGCCCGGGCTGGGGCGCCAGGCTCCGGAGGTCTTTTCGGCGATCGTCTTGATCAGCCCGTAGCCGTTTGACGGCGCCTCCGCCAGCAGCGAGAGGATCGCCGAACGGACGTCTCCCCTGTTGGCCCGCCGGGGACCGCCCGGTCCGAACCCCGGTCCGAACCCAGGACCAAAGCCGGGGCCGAGACCGCGTCCGAAGCCTCCGCCGCCATGGCCATGGGGCCCGCGGCGGCCGTGGCCGCGTCCGAAGCGCCCGCGGGGCGGTTCGTTCTCTGCAAATTTGTTGTTCTCGTACATGCCTTTCATAACGGCATTGTCCTTCCGGTGAGTGGATATCAACCGCCCACCACGACGGTGAGCGATACTTAACGATATATCGCTGAGTATCGCTTGGCAAGAGCTAACGACGGCGGAAATTTGCCGCCGTCGTCATCCCGCTATCCGGTGCCGTTCCACAGCCGCTGCCACCACGGGCGCTTCGGTTTCAGTTCGGGTTCCGGCTCCGGGGCCGCGGCCCGGGCGGCGCGGCGCTCACGCCAGCGCGCCGCTTCCGCCTCGATGTCGCGGGTTTTGGTGATGACGGGCGGCCCGCCCTGCAGCTGGCGGCGGGCGTCGATGACGCGGGCGTTGAAGTCCTTCAGGATGTCCCGGACCTGCTTTTCGGTGAACTGCTCGTCCAGTCGGACGTCAAGTTCGGCGTCCTCGGTGCGGAGCAGGATGGCCTTGGGACCCAGGCCGCTGATGTTCTCCCGCTGGATCAGGCCCTTGACCCACCAGTCGGGATCGTAGGCCTCCCCCAGACCGGGGATCGGCTTGCCTGAATACTTGAGGTTGTCGAACTTGCCCTGCGCCATGGCGTCGCGGATGAGGTACTCCACCCTCTTGGCGTCATCGACTTTCCTGCGCTTCTGCCGCTCATCCGCCTCGGCGGCCTCCAGCTGCGCTTCTTCCTCCGCACTGATTCCCGCGCCGCGGTACGAACGTAGCTCAGCGCCACGCTCCAACCGCCGCCTGAACGCATTGCCGCCTCCGGCCATCACCTGCCACCGCCCCTGAACGCACCGATTCTGACTTCCAGTATTCAAGCGTCTGCGGCCGGATTCAACAGGTCCGCAGCGCGCCGGCGTGCCGGCGGAAGCCCAGCGGCGGCGGGACGAAGCAGGCGGTGACCTCGCGGCGCTCGACGCGGTCCGGCTGGTGCGTTGGACGGGCTGGCAGGAATCCTCGTAAGGGTCTCCCGACGGAGCTGTTTGTTGCCGAACGTGACCGCTCATTGCGCCCGCTGACGCCGGATTTCACGCCGTGACGGGCCGGGCGCGGCCGGCTGGGTGCCGGTGTGCTGCGGCTTCTACAGTGGCTGTCAAAGGAAGACAGCCAGGCAGCCCGCACCGGTGCCGCGACCTAGGGGACCACCGTGACAGTTCGAGAATCGATTGACCCGGGCGCCACGGCGCCCGCCCAGCCGGGTGACCGGCAACTGGAAGTGTCATGGGTCCAGACCGGCTGGGACCACCGCTGGGCCTCGGGGCTCCGCGACCAGATGGACGCCGAGCTACGTCCGCGGTACCAGGCGTTTGTTGAGCAGGGCCGCCGGAGGCCGCTGCCGCCCCGGGCGGAGGACATCGAAACGGTGTGGATCGCCGTCGCCGACGGAAAGCCGGCCGCGACGGCGGCGCTGCTGCGGAACCCGGGTTACTGGGAGGTCAAGCGCGTTTTTGTCTCTCCCGACTTCCGGCGCCGGGCGCTGGCGCAGCAGTCGCTGGCCAAGGTGGAGCAGAGCGCGCGCGGCCTGGGCGTGAACGAGCTGGTCCTGCAGACCGGGATCCTGCAGCCCGAGGCCATTGCCCTGTACTCGCGCGAAGGCTGGGACCGCACCCCCGGCTTCGGCCCATACGCCGGCGACGACGGCAGTGTCTGCTTCCGAAAGGTGCTGTAGCGGGACCCTCGTTCTGCAGGTGAACCTGCGGCGGGGCACAGGATTGGGTTCGCCCCCGCGGGCGCGGGTCCGCCATTGCGGACCTTCCGACGGCGGCAGGAGGCTCGGCGGGGCGAGCCATCGGGCCAGGTGCTGGCTGTGCTGGTGGACGGCACGATCGTGGCCGCAGTCCCGGCGTTTCCGGCGGCGGCTGCCGGTCAGATGGAGACTTCGCCGGTCACGTAGAGACTGCGGGTCAGGTAGAGACTGCGGGTCGGGTGGACGATGCCCCTGCCAGTGGCGCTTCCTGGGCCGGGGTGGCTTCCTCGGTCAATGCGTAGTGGAAGACCCTGCTGCCGGCGTTTTCCAGCCTGCCGCGCGGCTCCACCCTGAACCACTCGTGGCCGGCGACGGCCTGAGCCCAGGCGTCGGCTTCCTCCCAGTACACGTCGCCGGACCGCCGGTCGGGATGCACGTGCATCGCCACAGAAATCATGAAGGAGGCGTCCTCGTTGCTGGGGCGCATGGCGAAACACACCACGTCAACGCTGACGCCGTGGTTCACGCAGGAGGGCTTGCGGGCCATGGCCGTGGCCGCACCCTCCACGGCGCCTTCGTGGATGTCCTGCCAAGCAAGGGCGTACATCTGCCGGCGTAGCAAGGAGAGCTCGTCGCCGCAGATCATTTGGATCCGGCGCGTGAGTGTCCCGATCATGCTGGTACTTCCTTCAGGAATAGATGGACCAATACTCGACGGCGGTGTGACCGTGTTCGCCCGCGTCGCGGTCACGTGCCCGGTGCAGCAGCGGCCCGGACGCCCACAGGACGCCGGCGGCCAGGAGCACGCCGAACGCGCCAAGAACCAAGGCGATGCTCATGATGGCCACCCGGCGGCAGAGAGCAGGCTGACGCCGTCGCGGTTGCCAAGCATCTGGCGGCCCGATCCTTCCAGGCTGACCACCCAGACAATTCCAGCATCTGGCGTTTTGGCATCAACCCGGCCAAGGTAGGGAGCTCCTGCCGGAGGCGTGACGCTGACCGTTGCCCCCACGGCAATGTCGGACCAGTTCTGGGCAGGGTGGTCCTGGCCGGTGCCGTGTCCGGCGTTGCGCGTAAGGTCCAGGCCCAGCCTGGTGTCAGACTCCCGTGGAACGGGGCGCCGGCCCCGTCTTCGGGAACCTGACTTGACCGGTGTCATGCCACGTTCTCCAGCAACTTGGCCCGGGACGGCACGCCTTCGAAGTACCCGCCCTTGAAGAAGAGCAGCGGCTCTGCGCCGTCCCTTGCACCGAGGGCCCGTACCGCGCCCACCACGATGGTGTGGTCGCCGCCGTCGTATTCCTCGTGCAGTTCGCAGTCCACCCAGGCGAGGGCCTGGTCCAGCACAGGGTTGCCCAGCGGCGAGACGGTGTAATCGACCCCGGCAAACTTGTCGGCTCCGGAGCGGGCGAACTGCGCGGCGAGGTGCTGGTGGCCGGCGGGCAGGATGTTCACCGTGAACCGTCCGGCCTTGCGCAGCTGCGGCCAGGTGCTGGAAGTGCGGGCGGGGCTGAAGGTGACCAGGGCCGGATCCAGCGAGAGGGAGGAGAAGGACTGGCAGGTGAAGCCGGCCGGGCCGTTGTCCGTAGCCGCTGTGATCACGGTCAGGCCGGACGCAAAGTGGCCCAGGACGTGACGCAGGCGCTGGGGGGTGAGATCAAAATGTTCCGTCATGTTCTTTTCCTTTCAAGGCCGATAATCCAAACCAACCACCCGTCCACTCCCCTTTCAACCGGGGGTGAAACGCACCGACGCGCAGCGAAACCTGGCTTCACGGCCCGAAGCATGGGGTAACGAAAGGGGCCGCTGACCAGCACATTCAGTCCGGTGCCGGATTCGCGGCATGGTCCGCAGGGCGGCCCTCGGCGGTTCATCCCGCGTCGCCAAACGTCTTGCCCCGCAATGGTCCGCAGGACTGGTTAACAGAGCGGGACAATGCCGCGGCGGGTGCTTAGGCTACTGCTACGTGATGTGCCCGAGAGGCCAGGGAGCGGTCTGCAGAACCGCTGACGCGGGTTCGAATCCCGCCATCACGTCCATTCCGCGGGGTGGTGGAACGCCGCTCAGGTGGTTGCCGGAAATCCAGCCAAGGATCCCACGGGCAGCGCATTGTCGGGTGGCGCATTGTCGGGTGGCGCCTCGTCAGGCAGCGCAGCGTCAGGACGCCTGCCGTCAACGAGTGCCGGATCTGGTTCGTAACGCGCCAGTTGTTCCAGGATTTGTGTTGGCCAGTGGGGTGGTTCCCAGTCGTGGTGTTCGCTTTGGTAGTGGCGGCCGGTGGGTGAAATCCAGCCGGGCGGTTCGTCTTTGGTGGCCGGCCGGGTGTCCACGCTGTGGTGTGTTTGAGCCGGTGGTGTTTGCGGCACAGTGACTCGAGGTTGGTGATGCCGGTGGTGCCGCCGTCGGACCAGGCGAGGATGTGGTCGGCTTCGTTGTCGAGGGATTGGTTGTTGCAGCCGGGGAACGAACATTTCCCGTCGCGGAGTCTGAGCCATTGCCGCATCGCTGCGGGGATGGGGTAGCTGTTCCGTCCGATTTCCAGCGGTGCGCCGTTGCGGGGGTCGGTGAGGACCCGGCGGAATGAGGATGCCCCGTCGGCTACGAGTTTGCGGGCCATGGAGGCGGGGATGGGTCCGTAGCCGTCGAGGTCGGCGGGTTCGTCGGTGAGGCCCATCAGGGCGAACACCGGCACGGTCACGAGGACCTGCGCGGCCGGGGAGGCCGCATATCTGATGCCGGAAGCAATACCGCTGGCTGGCTCGCCCTCAGTCGAGGCGTCTGTGTTGCCGGCCGTTGGGGCGCTGGTGGTGAAGCCGGCGCTGAGGAGGAGTTTGGCGGCGACGTCTGCGCGCAGCTGTGTGATGGTCCGGTCCTCGGCGGGGCCCTGTAGGGCGCGGGCTGCGGCGGTGACGCCGTTCCAGATCCCTGCGGCCTGGTCCGCCGGGAGGTAGGCGCTGAGCCAGGCCATCCCGTCGCGGTCCGGGGCGTACTCCAGCCTCCGGTCCAGGACACTCCTGGCGTGGCGTTTTTCGATGCTGACCGGGTGGTGCCGTTCCCGCCAGGTCCGGGCCTTGTGCCGGAACCGCGCCGGAACCATCTCCCCGGCCGGGCACGTGGCGAGGCTCTCGACCTCCGGGCCCAGAAAGTGGCCTTCCAACGCCGCGGCGCCCGCTGGATCAAGGCCGCTTGTTTCGTCGACCATGACCCGGGCGTGCTGCCACGAAAGGTTCCCGGCCTGCAACGCGGCCAGAGTCAGCCGCAGCGTGGTGGTGAGTTCACGGGACTCGGCGAGCAGTGCTGATGCAGTCCGTTCGCTCACGGTCAGGGCACAGGCGACCTCGGCGACGACGCCCATTTCCCGGGCGAGGCGCTGCTGCGGATGCTCATCCGGTGGAGACATGGCCCGGGTTGCGTTGGCGAACCCTGCGGTGAAACGCACTTTCCTGGCGGCCAGCATGGCCTCCATCCGGGCCGTCTCTTCAAGACCCCCCAGACACGCATCCGCCTGGTCACGAAGCGGGTTCGGGCCGGGGGAATCAAAGCGGCCCTCCGTTCGGTCCACCAACACCGCCAGGGCAGCCATGGAAGCCTTCATGGCCTCCATCGAATCCACTGCCGCTCCGCTTCTCATACCTCCATCATCCTTCGAGGCACCCCCAAGAACCGTGAAGCAAATGCCCTATGTGGATAACCTCCAGCCATGCCGGCCCTGAACAGACATCAGAGACGACGGCGGGAATTCCCGCCGTCGTCCTTCAGCTATTGCCGTTGCCGCTACCGTCCGTCGACGGGCGCCCCGAGCACGTTGCCTACGCAGGCCAGGACCCTGTCCGTGACGTCGTCTATCCCGCCGATCCCGTCCACCTGGGCCAGGATCCCGCGCCCGGCATACCTGGCCACCACGGCCTCGGTCTGCTGGTGGTACAGGTCAAGCCGGTGGCGGATGACGCTTTCGTTGTCGTCGCTGCGGCCGGTCTCCCTGGCCCTGCCGAGCAGCCGCGAGACCAGTTCCCCGTCGTCGGCAGTGAGCTGGAGGACCACTCCAAGTTCCTGCTCACCCGCTGCGAGGATCCCGTCGAGGTAATCCACCTGGGCCACGGTGCGAGGGTAGCCGTCCAGCACGAAACCGTTGCCGGCGTCGTCCTGGCTCAGGCGGTTCCGGACCATTTCGTTGGTGACACTGTCCGGTACGAAATCGCCGGCATCCATGTACCTCATGGCCTCGACACCCAGGGGCGTCCCGCCTTTAACGTGGCCGCGGAAGATATCTCCGGTTGAGATCGCCACTACGCCGAGGCGCTCGGAGATCCGTTCAGCCTGCGTTCCCTTGCCGGAACCGGGCGGACCAATAATCAGCATTCTCGTCATACAAAACCCCTTGCTGGTTATGTGGACGTCGTCGTCCTGGCCCGATGCTACGGCTCCAAAGGTTGCGGCCGGGCTGCATCGGCGCCTGACAGCAGAGTACGACGGCGGGTGCGGCCCGCCGTCGTACTCTTGCGTTTTGTGCTGTTACCGGTAGTCCTGGCGCAGTGGGCGGTCAGGCGCGGGCGTGCTCAGCGAGGACGGCGTCGATCTGGCCGGCGGCCTCCCGCATACCCTCCTCCATGCCCATCTGGACCATCTGTTCCATCTGCTCTTCGGATTCGAAGCTGGAGAGGATGGTCATCCGGGTGCGGCCGTCGGTGTCCTCGAGAGTGACCGTGGCGTGGGTGATCCCCAGGGCCTCAACTGGGTCGCCTTTTTCATCGGCGAATCCGTCGTTGAACTCGAGGCTGTTTGGTGCCTGGATGGCAATAAAGCGCCACCAGCCGCCGGCTTTCTCACCCTCGGGGCCCGTCATGTAGTACGCGGCTCTACCGCCGGGCTCGAAGTCGAACTGCTCGAAGGTTGCCGGCCAGGTGGGCGGCCCCCACCAGCGCTCAAGTTGCCGCGGATCTTCCCAGACCTGCCAGACACGTTCGACGCCGGCGTCGAACTCGGCAACAAGGGTGAAGCTGAGTGCCTCGAGATTCTTGGTGGAACTGATAACTGACATTGCAGAACCTTTCCTATCCTTCAGCCAGAATGTCCGCGATCCGACCGACGCGCTGCCGCCAGATCGCCTCGTACTCATCGAGCAGCCGCCGGGCTTTCTGCAGGCCTTCATGATTGCCCCGCACGATCTGCTCCCTTCCGCGCTTCTCCTTGGTGACCAGGGAGGCGCGCTCCAATACCGCCACGTGTTTCTGGACGGCGGCGAAACTCATGGCGTAGAGGGCGGCGAGGCCGGACACCGAATAGTCCGCCACCGTGACCCGGCGGACAATATCCCGGCGGGTGGCATCGGAGAACGCCTGGAACAGCCGGTCGACGTCGGCTTCACTCATCTGATCTACAACCATTTGGTTGTACGATACGCCGCGGCGCCGAGAGTGTCAACGGAAGTTTTCTGAATTCGGCCGGCCCCAGGCCTTTCCCGCGTAGGCTGAAATCCACCCCCTCACCCGGGAGGATCAAATGACGGTTGTTCCACTGCTTCCGTGCGCCTCGATCGAGGACATGCTGGCGTTCTATACAGCCCTGGGCTTCGAGCCGACCTACCGGCAGTCCAAACCCAATCCCTACCTGGCCATGCGCCGCGGCGATATCAACCTGGGCTTCTTCGGCATGCCGGGCTTCAACCCCGCCGATTCCTACGGCAGCTGCATCATCACCGCCCCAGACACTGCGGAGCTGCACCATGCCTTCACCGACGGGCTCCGGAGCCTCTATGGCAAGGTGCCGCTGGCCGGGATTCCCCGCATGACCCGCCCCCGGCCGCGCAGGAATGCTGAGGGGCTGGCCGGATTCAGTGTGGTGGACCCGGGCGGAAACTGGCTCCGCATTTACCCGGAGGCCGCAGAGGCTGATCCGCCCCCACTGGGGGGAAAGCTGGCCCAGGCCCTGGACAATGCCGTGGTGCTGGCCGACAGCCGCGGCGATCCGGCGCAGGCCGCGAAGATTCTTGACGGTGCGCTCTCCCGGATTACCGACGCACCCGCCGTGGAGCGGGTGGAAGCCCTGGCGTACCGCGCCGAACTGGCCTTCACCCTGGAAGATCCGGAGCGGGCGGCTGCAGTGCTGGCTGAGCTGGACGGGGTCCGACTGGAGGCGCCGGACCGCGAACTGCTGGCGGACACACTCGCCACTGTTGAGGAGTTGCGCGGATCCTGACGCCGCAGGTATCACGTGTCAACACAATCTGTGCGATGATCGGACTGTGACAGCGGAGACGAAACCGAACAAGCGACCAACCAGCTTTGATGTCGCCAAGAGGGCCGGGGTGTCCCGCGCTACCGTCAGCCACGTGCTGAACGGCCAGGGATCCCGCTTCCCGGAGCAGACCCAGCAAAAGGTACTCAAGGCCGCCGCCGAGCTGCAGTACAAACCGTCGCCCGCCGGGCGCGCCCTGGTGACCGGCCGCAGCGACATCCTTGTGGTGATCATTCCCAATACGACATTCGGCAGCAATCTGCAGGACCTCGTGGACAGCGTCAGCACCCAGGCCGCCCGCCACGGCTTGAGCGTGGTGGTTCGCTTCGCCGGCCGGGACGCGGCGGAAACCCTCGCCGCCATCCTGCACTTCCGGCCGGTGGCCGTGGTGGACATCGGGGTGCTGTCCCCCGAAGACCGCGAAACGCTGGAGGCGACGGGAGCGGTGGCCATTCCGCGGTACAGGCGGTCACCCGAACCTGAAGGTGACCTCAATTTCCTCGTCGGCCGGACCATGGCAGAGGAACTGCTCCGTGGAGGGCCGCGCCGTCTCGCCTTCGCCGCCCTGGTTGACGAGCGGCAGGACCCTTTCGGGCCCCCGCGCTATGAAGGCATGAAAGCCGCCGCCCGAACCCGTGGCCTGCCGACGCCCGAACGCCTGGACATTCCCCTCCAGCTCGCCGGCGCGAAAGCGGCCCTCGAAGCCTTCGCGGCTGGCGGCTCCCCGATGGGGGTTGGCTGCTACAACGACGACGTTGCCATCGCTGTACTGGCGGCCGGCCGGGCGCTCGGCCTTGAAACGCCGGGTGATCTTTCGGTGGTCGGAGTGGATGCAACGGAGGTGGGCCAGCTGGTCTCCCCCAGGCTGACCACGATCCTCATGGAGAACGATGCGCTCATGAAACGGATCGCCGCTGACCTTGATGAACTACATCAGAAGGACGCTACTCGGCAGGTCTACGATCCGCAGCCCGTCGTTAAAGTCATCCCCGGCGAGACCGCCTGACGCCTCTTTTCCGGCCACGCGTTGACACGCGGTATGACTAGTGACATGCTCGATACATGGACCTGTTGGACAGCTGGACAGCTAGACAAGACCGAGTCGTACGCGTTGGTGCGGCCGAAGCGGTTTTTGCCTCCCTGCGCGGCGCCATCGAAGCCGGCAAGATTCCTGTCGGCACCCGGCTGGACTCAGAGGCCTCACTGGCCAAGCAATACGGTGTCAGCCGCACCATGGTCCGCGAGGCCCTTCGTTCCTGCACGGCGCTCGGGCTGACCGCCACCCACACCGGCAAGGGAACATTCGTCATCGCCGACAAA
This sequence comes from Arthrobacter sp. HS15c, assembly GCF_040812005.1. Classification (NCBI taxonomy): domain Bacteria; kingdom Bacillati; phylum Actinomycetota; class Actinomycetes; order Micrococcales; family Micrococcaceae; genus Arthrobacter; species Arthrobacter sp. HS15c. Next base: position 292,072 of record NZ_JBFOHM010000005.1, on the reverse strand, counting down.
GTGGCACAGGACCTCAAGCTCGGCAAGTACTCCGCCAGCGCCCTCGTGGAGGCCCGCCCCCACGTGGAGGTTCCGGCAGCCGGCCTGGCTGCCCAGCGCCGCACGAACGAGGACCTTGAAGCCCTCCGGGAAATCCTCCGCGAAATGTCGGAGGCGGATGACCTCCAGCAGTGGGTGCAGCTGAACACCGAGTTCCATGTGACGATCGCCCGTTCCAGCGGCAACGGCGTCTTCGAGTCATTCCTCTCGGACATCTGTGAGGCGATGGCGAACCAGTCCAACACCCTCAACCTTGTTGCCGACCGGCGCAAGGAATCGGGCGACGAACACGCCCGCATTTTCGAGGCCATCGAGCGCGGCTCCGCCGAGGACGCGTCCGAGGCCATGACCATGCATCTGCACGGGGTGGAGTGTGCCCTCGGCACCATCGTCCCGGGCAGCCAACAATCCGCAGCAGGCCGTACCGGCTAACCTTCGCCCGCTTTTCCGTAGCACACCCTTGACTCCGCCCCGGCGGTGCCATCATCCGCGCCCAAAAATACATCTCCCCGCCCGTCAACGAAGCCCCGTGAGGACCCTCATGACCACCCACCTGACCACCCTTGATGCCGTTCCGGAAACCCGGTCCGAGCACGATCTCCTGGGCGACCGCGACGTGCCCGCCGCCGCGTACTGGGGCGTCCACACGCTCCGCGCCGTGGAGAACTTCCCCATCACCGGCCAGCCGCTGTCCTCCAACATGCACCTGGTCCGCGGCCTGGCCGCAGTGAAGCTCGCAGCCGTCCGCACCAACCACGAACTCGGCCTGATCGACGCCGAGCGCGCCAACGCCATCGAACAGGCGTGCACCGAAGTGATGAACGGCCACCTCGCCGACCAGTTCGTCGTCGACGTTATCCAGGGCGGTGCCGGCACGTCGTCGAACATGAACGCGAACGAGGTGATCGCCAACCGGGCGCTCGAAATCCTGGGCCACCCCAAGGGCGACTACGCCCGCCTGCACCCCAACGACCACGTCAACCTGTCCCAGTCCACCAACGACGTCTACCCCACCGCCGTGAAGCTGGGCACCATCTTCGCCGGCCGGGAACTGCTGGACGCCCTCGCCGAGCTCGAAGAGGCCTGCGCCTCCAAGGCCCTGGAATTCCGCACCGTGGTGAAGATGGGCCGCACCCAGCTGCAGGACGCCGTTCCCATGACCCTCGGCCAGGAATTTGGCACCTACGCCGTCACGATCGGCGAAGACCGGCTGCGCCTCGCCGAAGCCGAACTGCTCATCCACGAAATCAACCTCGGCGCCACCGCCATCGGAACCGGCCTGAACGCCCCCGCCGGCTACGCCGAAACAGCCTGCCGGCACCTCGCTGAGATCACCGGCCTGCCCCTGGTCACCGCCGTCGACCTCATCGAAGCCACCCAGGACGTCGGCGCATTCGTACACCTCTCCGGCGTGCTCAAGCGTGTGGCCGTGAAACTCTCCAAGATCTGCAACGACCTGCGGCTGCTCTCCTCCGGACCCCGTGCCGGGTTCGGCGAGATCAACCTGCCGGCCGTGCAGTCAGGCTCCTCGATCATGCCGGGCAAGATCAATCCGGTGATCCCGGAAGTGGTCTCCCAGGTGGCGTACGAGGTGATCGGCAACGACGTCACCATCACCATGGCCGCCGAAGCCGGACAGCTCCAGCTCAACGCGTTCGAACCGATCATCGTCCACAGCCTCCACAAGAGCATCTCGCACCTGGAAGCCGCCTGCCGCACCCTCACGGCACGCTGCATCCGGGGTATTACCGCCAACACCGAACACCTCCGCCGCACCGTGGAGCGGTCGATCGGCCTGGTCACGGCCCTGAACCCGCACCTCGGCTACGCCACTGCAACAGCCATTGCCCAGGAAGCCCTCGCCACCGGCAAGGGCGTTGCCGAGCTGGTCCTCGAACACGGCCTCCTCACCGACGCCCAGCTCCAGGAACTCCTCAGCCCCGAACGCCTGGCCAACCTCAGCAAGTAACGGGCACCGCTGGTTGAGCCTGTCGAAACCAGGCCTCGACAGGCTCAACCACCCCACAACCAGCAGAACCCCGCCCGTCCAGGGAGCAGGGGCACACCGACGTGCCCGAATTCCCGAACCGGCCAGAGAGAAAAACGGCACTCAACGACGAGGGCCGTTCCGTTACCGGGCCATCAGCCCGGCCTCACCCAAGGAGTGATCATGAAAAACAAATCAACCATGTGGATCCTGGCAGCACTCGTTTTCGGAATCGTCAGCGGGCTCGTGTTCCACTGGCTGCTGCCGGACGCCGCCCGCGAATCCGTCGTGTCCGTCCTGGACACCGTGACGCACATGTTCCTGAACCTGATCAAGATGATCATCGCCCCGCTGATCTTCGCCACCCTCGTCTCCGGCATCGCAGGTGCTGCCAAGTCTGCCGGCGTGGGAAAGCTCTTTGGCCGGTCGATGATCTGGTTCCTGTCCGCCTCTGTCCTGGTGGGCGCCTTCGGCTTCATCACGGCGCACGTGCTCAACGTAGGCCACGGCCTGAACCTCGTAGCAGGCGGTGACGCTGGGATGGAAACGAAGCCCCTCGATTACGCGGAGTTCATGACCCACATCATCCCCACGAGCGTTTTCGCGGCCCTGACGGCCAACAATCCCCTGCAGATCCTGGTGTTCGGCGCGCTCTTTGGCATCGCCCTCCTGAACCTTCGGAAGAAGGGCCGCTCCTCGATCGCGGATGCCATCGACGAGCTGATGGGCGTTATGCTCAAGGTCACCGGGTACGTGATGAAGGCGGCGCCGGTGGGCGTTTTCGCAGGCATCGCAGCGGCCTTCACCGCCGAGGGCCTTGATGCTTTCGCCACCTACGCGTCGTTTATCGGCGGATTCTACGTCTCGCTCTCCGCACTCTGGGTCGTCATGATTGCCGTCGCAGTCGCCTTCCTGGGCAAGGCCGCCTTCCGGCTGGTCCGCATTGTCCGTGAACCCATGGTCATTGCGTTCGCCACCTCCAGCAGCGAGGCCGCCCTGCCCAAGCTCATTGAGGGGCTCACCCGGTTTGGCATCGCGAAGCGCACCACAGGCTTTGTGCTGCCGCTCGGCTACTCCTTCAACGTGGACGGCTCCATGATGTACATGACGTTCGCGTCGGTCTTCCTGATCAACGCCTACGGCATCGACATGGACCTGGGCCAGCAGATCGCGATGACCGCCATGCTGCTGCTCAGCAGCAAAGGAATGGCAGGCGTGCCGCGCGGCTCGCTCGTAGTGGTTGCCGCCGTCGTGCCTGCCTTTGGCATCCCCGCCGCCGGCATCGGCGTGCTGCTGGTCATCGACCAGCTCCTGGACATGGGCCGCACCGCCACCAACATCCTGGGCAACGCCATCGCCACCGCGGTGATCGGCCGGAACCACGACCGGGAGTCCTCCCTCATGGAAGGCACGACGGCGGCACCCGCCGAAGGCGCCCCTCCCGCCGAAGTGCCGGAAGAGCAGCGGGAACACGAGCACGCTTCGGCGCGCTGAGAGGCAGCGGCAGATGTCCCTTGAAGTCCAGACCCGAACACCGGCACACCACGCCGACCGCGGCAACAACGGGCGGCGCAACACGGTCCGCTCCCTGATCATCGACTACCTCGCAAGCAACGGTGCGAGCAAGGTCGCCGACATCAGCGCCGCAGTCACCGCCTCGCGGAACTGCGTCAGGTACCACCTGGCGGCGCTTGAACGCGCATCGATCGTCCGCTCCAACATTTCGCCCGGGACCCGGGAGGGCTGCACGCCCTTCTACGCCCTGGTCCCGGAGAGCAGGGCATAGCGGAACAGACCCAACTGAACACGGAATGAGCTGCCAGCAGTTGCTGGCAGCTCATCTGTTTTCGGGCTCTTCACGGCCATCCAGGTATCACGTTTCAACACTTGTCATTCCGCGGGTTGCCCCGGGCCGTCCATGCCGGTTGACACAAGGCGAGAGTCAATGGTTTCCTGTCATTGACACGTGATACCAAACCAAGCCATCACGCAACAGTTTTGGACCGCCGCCTGCTCTCCGCAGCACAGTCCCACCATCGCTTACAAGGGAGAAACCGATGACGCGCAATTCGTTCAATGCAGGATGGGCCGTCCGGCCGAAAGTTAGCCTCTTCGCTGAGTTTTCGGGCCCGGTCGCCCCGCCGCAGCCCGTCACGCTGCCGCACGATGCGCTGATCGGGCTGCCGCGTTCGGCCGATTCCGCGCAGGGTTCGCACACCGGCTACTTCCCTGACGGCACCTTCGAATACTCCAAGACGTTCGAGGTGCCCGAGGACTACCGGGGCAAGCGCGTCGCCCTCGAGTTCCAGGGCGTCTACCGGGACGCAATGGTCTTCGTCAACGGTGACTTCGCCGGCCAGCGCCCGTTCGGCTACTCCACGTTCAACATCCGGCTGGATCCGTTCCTGAAGTACGGCCAGGCCAACACCATCCGCGTTGATGCGCGCGTCCACCAGGACTCACGCTGGTACTCTGGCGCCGGCATCTATCGGGACACTTTCCTGTCCGTGAACGACCTGGTGCACCTCGCCTCCAACGGCGTCCGGATCGCGACGCCGGACATCACCGCCGGCCGGGCCGTCGTCGACGTCGCCACCACCGTGGAGAACGAGGGCCTGGCCACCGCCACGGTGACGGTCGGGACAGAACTGTACGACGGCGACGGCAACCTTGTCGCCGTCGGCTCCGCCCCGGTGACGCTCAAGGCGGGCAGCACCGCCGTTGTCCGCCAGCGCCTCTACGTCACCGAACCAAAGCTGTGGGGCGTGGACACCCCGCACCTGTACTCGGCACGGACGGAACTGCGCGACGTGCTGGAGGTGCTGCAGGAGGACACCACCACCTTCGGCATCCGGTCCCTCCAGCTGGACCCGTTCAACGGCCTGCAGATCAACGGCGAGACCGTGAAGCTCCGCGGCGCCTGCATCCACCACGACAACGGCGTCCTCGGCGCCGCCACCATCGCCCGCGCGGAGGAACGCAGGATCCAGCTCCTCAAGGAGGCGGGCTTCAACTCCATCCGCAGCGCCCACAACCCGGTCAGCCAGGCAATGCTGGACGCCTGCGACAAGCACGGCATGCTGGTCATGGACGAAACCTTTGACGTCTGGACCGAGGGCAAATCCTCCTTCGACTACTCGCTGTCCTTCCCCGAATGGTGGGAACGCGACGTCGAAGCCATGGTGGCCAAGGACTTCAACCACCCGTCCGTCGTGCTCTACTCCATCGGCAATGAGATCCCGGAAACCGGCAGCGGACTCGGCTCCGGCTGGGGCCGCCAGATCGCGGAGAAGATCAGATCCCTGGATTCCACCCGGTACACCACCAACGGCATCAACGGCTTCGTGTCGGTCATCACGGACGCCGCGGAAATGATGAAACAGGCAGGCGCGGGTGATGACAGCCAGGGCGTCAACGCCATGATGAGCGGGGCCGGCGAAGCGATGGGCCGGATCAGCGCGTCCCCGCTCGTCTCCGAACGGACAGCCGAGTCCCACGCCGCAGTGGACGTTGCCGGCATCAACTATGGCGACGGACGCTATGTCCAGGACAAGGAGCTCTTCCCCAACCGGATTATCGTCGGCACCGAGACCTTCCCGGACCGCATCGACGTGCTCTGGAAGCTTGTGGAAGAAAACCCGCACGTGATCGGCGACTACACCTGGACCGGGTGGGACTACCTCGGCGAAGCAGGCATCGGCCGCGTGCAGTACAACGACGAAAGCGACGGCGCACCCTCGCTGGGAGCGCCGTACCCGTGGCTGCTCGCCTGGTGCGGCGACATCGACATCACCGGCTACCGCAGGCCCGCCTCCTACTACCGTGAGACGGTCTTCGGGCTGCGCCACAAGCCGTACATCGCCGTCCAGCGCCCGCAGAATTACGCCCGCGAACACGGCATGGGCCCCTGGACGTGGACGGACAGCATCTCCAGCTGGAGCTGGGACGTTCCGGCCGGCTCCCCCGTCAAAGTGGAGGTCTACAGCGATGCTGACGAGGTGGAGCTGCTCCTGAACGGCAGTCCGGTGGGCCGTGTCCCCGCCGGACAGGACCACCGGTTCCGCGCGGACTTCGAGCTCACCTACCAGCCCGGCGAGCTCGTGGCCGTCGGCTACATCGGCGGTGCCGAGCAGGGACGCACGACGCTCCGCACGGCAACCGGGGACGTCCGCCTCACCGCCGACGCCGACCGCACCGAACTGCGCGCTGACCACGCGGACCTCAGCTACATGGCCATCGAGTTCCGCGACGCCCACGGCAACCTCGCCACCAACGTTGAACACACCGTCACCGTGACGGTGGAAGGCGCCGGCGTCCTCCAGGGGCTGGGCAGCGCCCGGCCCGACACCACCGAAACGTACACCGCGGAGAACCACACCTCGTTCGACGGCCGGCTGCTCGCCGTCGTCCGGCCTACCACCGCGGGCGAGATCACCGTCCACGTCCGTGCCGACGGGTTTGAGCCTGTCACCGTCAGCCTGACGGCTTCCGCTGCTGACGCCAAGGAAGCCGCCGGGCTGCGCGACGAGGTGACTGCCGGCGCCTGACAACCGGGCCACCCCAGGAACAAAAGCGGACGACGGCGGGAACCTCCCGCCGTCGTCCGCTTTGCCGTGCGCCACCTACGGCTGCGGAGCGCACTCTTCCGGCGAGCCTAAGTGCACTTTCGCGCCGCCAGCGACGAACTCTCCGAACGTTGAGTACCCGCCCGCCTTGGCTATGGCCTTGTACACGTTGACATCGAGCACACCTGCGGACGCCTCCGAGGAGACGATCAGGCCCACACAACTGGCCCGGTGGTTGGCTGCCTGGGCTGCGGGCAGCCCCATGGTGAGAGCGACCAGCGTCGCAGTGAACAGCATGGCGAACCGACGGATGTGAGTGTTCATTGTTTGCCCCTGGAAACTTTGGAATGTCATCAAACGACTTACGGCCGTCCCCGGCGGGGTCGCCGGTCCGGCGCAGTGAGGCCTCTGCGTTGCCCCCAGGGCGTGGCCAAAACGCGGCGCCCTGCAAGGGATAAAGGCGCCTTCGCAGACGGGGCACTTGTTCCGAATGTGCCCCACCTGAAGATTACCCCTGCTGAATTTCGTCGTCCACGGCCCGCGTGCAATCGGTCACATCGCCCTGAATCCGCTTGCATTTACGGTTCGGAACCCCGCACTATGGATTTGGGAATGCGCTTTCCTGATGGCGCATTCCCAGTCCTCACCGCTGAAGACGCGGCCCCGCGATGAAGCCTGGGGCCGTCAACCGCCTTGAATGGAAGTACTGACAATGACGTTCGAAACTGACCACTCGGTGACCCTGAAAATCTGGGACCGCTCCGCCATCGACCACACGCTCGAAACAGTGGTGCAGGACCTGGCGGCCCGCGCGAAAACCGCCAAATCCAGCATCGCCGTGCATTGCAGCGGTCCGAACATTTTCACGGTCAGCGTGCGCGTGTAATCGGTCACATTTTCGGCTTTTCGGTTGTCAATGCCGTCTGCCACCGTGAACCATGAACAAGGGAATCCGTTTCCCGCCTACCTGAACCAGCAATCCTCACCGACGAGGATGCGGCTCCAAACAACGACGTGGGGCCGTCGACTGCATGAGTGAAAGTACTGACAATGACGTTTGAAACCACTGATTCCGTAACGCTGAAAATCTGGGACCGCTCGGCCATCGACCACACCATAGACGCCGCCGTGCAGGACCTCACACCCCGGGCCAAGGCCGCCAAGTGCGGCATCGCCGTCACCCGCAGCGGACCCAACACGTTCACCATTGGCCTGAGCCGCAACGTGCCGCAGGGCGCCACGTTCGAGGAAGTCACCCGCTAAATAACCAAGCAGAGGACGACGGCGGAACCTCCCGCCGTCGTCCTCTCGCGTTAAGCCCGGAGTGCCCGTCAGGCCAGATACTCCGTCCGGCCCGCCACCACCGTGCGCAGGACGCGCGCGTTCAGCAGGGATTCGGCGCCGTCGGCAAAAGGATCGGCGTCGAGCACTGCGAAGTCGGCGGCGAGCCCGGCAACCAGCCGGCCCCGGCGGTCCTCCTCCATGACCGACGCCGCGGCGTCCCGGGTTGCGTGGGCGATCGCGTCGGCCAGGGGCCGGGCGAAGTGCGGGTTGCTGGCCGGGAACGACGGGTCCAGCGCCGACTTCCGTGTGGCCGCCACAAACATGTTCTGCAGGGCATCGTAGGGCGCCGTCGGAGCGTCGGTGGAAAACGCCAGGAGGGCGCCCGCTGCCACATATTCCGGCCAGGCGAAGCTGCGGTCCGGCCGCGCGTCGCCGAGCATGGCCACCCAGTTGCCGTAGATGGCGGGATCGGCGTGGACGGGCTGCATGGACGCCGTCACGCCCAGCCGTGCCATCCGTGCCGGCGTCCCGGGCGAGGTGTATTCAAGGTGCTCGATCCGGTGCCGGCGCACCCGCGGGCCGTTCACCCCGGTGGCATACTCCAGCGCGTCCAGGGCGAGGTCGCTGGCACGGTCGCCGATGGCGTGGATGGCCACCTGCAGCCCGGCGGCATCGGCAGCCGCCACCACCGGGTTTAGCTGCTCCGGCGACCAGATGGGCTCCGCCGTGGAGCCGTCGGCATAGGGCAGGTTCATGGCGGCCGTGCAGGCGTCGATCACGCCGTCGAGGACCAGCTTGATGCCGGCAACCCGCAGCCACTCAGTGTTGCACTCCGCGGCCAGCTGCACGGCGTGTTCCACCTGGGCCAGGTTCGCCGCCGCATCGCCGGTGTTCTGCACAAACCAGTGGGCCACAACGCGGAAAGGCAGGCGGCCGCCGCGGCGCTCCTCTGCGCGTTGGAAAGCGGCAAGGTCACGCTCGCCGAAGGCCATGTCCGCGCCGCCGGTTACACCTGCCGCAAGGTACGCTGCAAGGGAACGCTCGACGGCGGCGTCACGGTCCGCGTCCGACGTCACCCCCGCGATAAACGGCCACACAAACTGCTGGGCTGCCGTCTCGTACAGCATGCCGTCGGGTTCGCCCTGGCCGTCGCGGCCGATCCGGCCGCCCAGCGGATCAGGCGTGTCCCGGGTAATGCCCATCTCTTTCAGGGCAGCCCGGTTCACCCAGCAGGAGTGGTAATCGTTGGCGTCGAGGTAGACGGGGACGTCGGACACGGCTTCGTCGATCATCGCCGCGGTGGGGGTTCCCGGCAGGGAATCGAACAGCCAGCCGCGGCCGAGGATGCGCTCCGAGCCGGGGTCTGCGGCGCGGGCGCTGCGCAGCCGTTCCTGGATCTCGGGCAGGGACCGGGCGTCGGTGAGGGCAACTTTTCCGAGCGACTCCCCCAGCATCAGCAGGTGGGTATGGGCGTCGATGAACCCTGGGAGCACCAGCTTCCCGCCGAGGTCGGTGACCTCGGCTGTGTCGCCGGCGGCTTCCGCTGCGGAGGCTTCACTGCCCACATGGACCAGCCGCTCGGCGTCGACAACAAATGCTTCAGCCCAAGGGTTGGCGTCGTCGGCGGTGAAGACGCGGGCGTTGCGGTAAAGCGTGGTCATGGGGTTCAGACTCCTGCGGTTCGGATGGTGGCGATGTCGGGCGAGTCTGTGGCATTTTGGGTATTTTCGGCTTCGACGCGTGACGAGAGCCGGGCGATGAGAACGGCGGGCACCAGGAGTACCAGGCTGATCGCAGCCAGCACCCAGCCGAGGGCGGCGAAGCCGAACGCCTCGCCCACCCAGGCGCCGAACAACGGCGCGAAGCTGGATCCCACGAGGTACACACCCAGCACCGGGCCGGACCAGCGCCCGCTGGCATCCAAAGCGGCAGCCGTGGCGATGAAGTACATAAAGGCGATGGCGTACACCGTGTTCCAGGCGATCATGGTGATGAGGTAGACGGTGGGCTCGGTGGTGAGGCAGGCAGTCAGTTTGAGGGTGGCGCCAAGAGCCAGCAGGATTCCCAGCGGGAGCGCCCGGCCCAGCCGTGTTCCGATGAAAATGAGGGCGATCGCGGCAACCAGGCCGCCGGCCGTGGAAGCGCTGAGCACCAGTCCGAGCTGCTCCTCGGTCATGCCTGCCTGGGCCACGCCGATGGCACCGGACATCGCCCACAGTGAGTCCTCGCCCACTGCCCACACCGCGAAGATGGACAGCAGTGCTACGCCTGCAACGGTGATGTGGCGCGTGGGGACGCTGCCCGCGGGGGTGACGGCCGCCGTCGTGCTCCGCGCCTTCGATGCGCCAGGCACTCCGCCGCCGGCCGCTGCACTGTCCGCCATGGGCAGCCACCCTGCGGTGAACAGCAGCACCAAGGCGAGCCCCGCCACCAGGCCGAAGGCGCTTCCCATGCCGATACCGATGAGCGGGATAACGGCCAGCACCACCGTGACGATACTGCGGTTGGCCAGCCCACTGATGCCGGACGCGCGGTTCGGGTTGCGGAGGGCAGCCAGGGCGGCGCCACCGGACGCGACGGCGCCGCCGGCACCGAGGCCGCCAGCGATGATGCCGATGATCGAGGCCGCGGGAGCAAGGTCCACGGCCGCGAGACCGAAGCCCGCCGCCGTCACAAGCAGCCCCACCCGCGCAACGAGGAAGCGCCCCCTGCCCTCGGTGAGGCGGGTGACGGCGAGGCAGGAGAGCGCCGTGGCCAGGAGGCAGGCTGTCATCAGCGTTCCCGCCTCGGTGGCGCCCACGCCCTGCGAATCCTGGATGGCCAGGATCATGAACGGGACGAGGTTGGCACTCATGAAGCCGACTACGCCGATCCCGAAGGTCGAGACAGCGCGTCCGGTGGTCAGCGGCAGCCGCTGCGGTTCTGAAGTGGTCATTAGGGGTCCTTCGAACGGGGGTGGCGCGATTTTCCGGGCTCGGCGGGCCGCGTCGTTGCGTCCGCATTGCCCACTGCCGGCTCGGCAGTCCGCAATAAACGAATGGTGTTCGTTTATTATGCATGTGACGTGGATCAAAGGGAAGAGTACCTAGACTGGCATCTGACGAAAGGAGCCCCATGCCACGGCCCAGAACGCCGATCCTGTCGGTGGACCGCATCGCCGATGCCGCGATTGAACTGGTGGACGAGGGTGCCGGCTTCGGAGTCAACGCCCTCGCCCGCCGCCTGGGCGTGACGGCGTCGTCGCTGTACAACCACATTTCCGGGCGCGACGAGATCATTGAACTCATGCGCGCCCGGCTGGCGGCACAGGCAATCCCCGACCTGCCCGAGGTAGCCGGCTGGGACGAGGTGGTCTCGCTGATTGTGCGCGGCCAGCGGGAGATGTACGCGGCCCACCCGTACGTCGTTCCGCTCATCGTGGGCAAGACCATCACCGACCCCGGCGTCATCGCCGCCTACGAACGGCTCGCCTCGGCGCTGGTCGACGGCGGATTTCCCGACGACGACGTGCTCACGATCATCTCCGTCATCGATTCCTTTTCGCTCGGCGCCGGACTGGATCTCGCCGCGCCGGATGACGTCTGGGCGCCCACGGAATCAGCCAGCACTCTGTCCAGGCTGGTCAAAGCGTCCGGCCAGGGCCGGGAGCGCAGCGAGAAGGCATTCGCGACTGGCCTCGAACTGCTCCTCGAAGCGCTGCGGATGCGCCTGGCCAGGAGCTGACTATTCCTGGGGCCTCGATGTGCCTCGAAAAGCGCCCCGACGACGCAAAATACTGGCACACTGAGCCAATGAATGAGGCGCGCACCACTACCCGTCGGCCGGGGCTCCGGGCAGCCATGTTTGTCGATTTCGACAACGTCTACCTGGGCCTTCAGGCCCTGGATCCCCAGGCGGCGAGGCGGTTCGCCGAAGACCCGAAGCACTGGGCTGACGCGCTGTCGGCCGGCGGGCCGGGTGAGAATTCCCGCCGCTTCCTCATCCGCAACTGCTACCTGAACCCGGTGGCGTTCTCGAAGTACCGCACGTACTGGACCAGGGCCGGCTTTCGCGTCATCGACTGTCCGTCGCTGACGCAGCGGGGCAAAAGCAGCACCGATATCAACCTTGTCCTCGACGCCATGGACACGCTGACCGGCGCCAATGAAATTGACGAGTTCTTCATCGCCTCCGCCGACGCCGATTTCACATCCCTGATCCAGCGCTTCCGTGCCGCCGACAAGCTGACCACGGTCATCGCCGCCGGCGCCGTGGCCTTCGCCTACCGCGAGATGGCGGACAACGTGGTGGAGTCCCACGACTTTGTGGCCATCCTGAACGGCAGCATCGTGGAGCCCCTCCGGGCCGTGGGGTCCGGCCAGCCGCAGAAGGAGGCGCAGGGAGCCGCGAAGGCAAAGCCGAAAACGAAAGCCAAGTCTGTTTCCGCCGCGATCCGGGAGGTCTGCGACCTGGTCCGCACCGCGCCGGGCCCGGTGGTGGGCGCCATGGTCGCCCACCGGGCGCTCACGGTGGACCCTTCGCTGAAGACGGACTGGGGCGGCTTTGGAAAGTTTGGGACGTGGGTGGCGCAGATCGGCCAGGGCGTTGAGTACTCCCCTTCACGTGGCGGCTGGGTCTGGGACGCACAGCGGTTTTCCAGTGACGACCTGCCCGTCGAGGCCGAGGTCGAACCCGGCATTGAGGAGCGGGTGGCCCGGGTGACCGACGTGCCCGCACTTTCCGAAGCCCAGTTCCGGCAGCTGTTCCAGGCGATGGCTGCCAGGCTCCAGGAGCAGCCCGTCAACCGCAGCGACCTGTCGCGGCTGGTCCGCGATGACTGCGTCACGGCAGGCCAGCCGGTGTCCCGAGGGGCCGTGAACTTCGTGATCCAGGGCCTGGGCTACGTCAATTTCCAGCTGGATGAAACCGCCACGGCGGAAGGGCTGGCAGCGGCCTGGACCCAAGATGTCGAAGAGCTGTGCCGGGTGGCGCTGATGGAGTTCGACGACGGCGAACGGCAGGCGCTGAGACGCTGGGCCAGCGGCGGCTTCCTGGAGTCCTAAGGGCCTTTAGCGCGAAGTGCTTGTCCCTCGCTGTTGAGGTTCTTGCTGGCTAGCTCGGCTCCGCGCGTCGGCGGCTGAGCCGGTCGAAACCCCTCTCGACAGGTCGGCTCGTGGTTTCCTCCCGGGACGCCACCGTGAGGGATGCCACCGTCTCGAGCCTTGGGTGCAGTTCGTCGCCATCTTCCACGATGCCTGTCTGCCACCACAGTTTCAGCCCTTCCGGAACAACCTCGAGAGTGGCCAGGTTGTTGGTGAACCAGGGCCCCGCGACGCGTTTCCACCTGAACGGCGGGTTCGGTACTCGCGCCGAGCGGGCCACCAGGGCACCCACCGGTGAAGCCAGGCCATAGGCCATGACAGCCCCGAAGTATCTCATCAGCCGGGGAAGGGGGTTGCGGATCGGGGAACAGACTGCCTGGATGATCCGGCTGCCGGATGAGCGTTCCACCTCGGCAACGTAGGAGAAATGGACATCCCCGGACAGGAATGTCACAGTGTCCGGCGACGGGCCACGCTTGCCATCGGCGACCTCGGCCGCCATGGCAGCCACGTCCTGGAAGCTTTTTTGGAAGGCGCCCCAGTGTTCAAGATCCACCGCCTGGCGCAACTTCTCACCGGCCCGGGCGGGGTACTTCCCCCACGCGCCTTCCGATATGGCCTCATTCCACGACTCGACGTGGTGCAGGCCCATCGGCAGAAGGAAGGGCAGCGACGTGCCCACCAGCAGGTGGCGGAATCCGCCTCGCATCTGGCCGTCGAGCCAGGCCATTTCATCATCGTCAAGCAGGGCGCGGGCTTCCGGATCCAGATTCCTGGCGGCGCGGGAGTCAACCACGATCAGCCTGGTGTCGCCGAAGTCCCGGCAGTAACTCCACCGGTAGGATTCCGGGTTCCGGTCTGCGCGTTCCGCGAAGCTGTCCAGTTCAGCGCTGACATCAGGTTCGGCCTCGCCCTGGTGCCCGGCGATCCGCTGCCAGATGGCATCGTTTTGCCGCTCCTGCGGTGAGAGGTTGCCCAGATGCTGGTAGACCCAGTAGGAGGCCAGCCCCGAGACAATCCGGCCGTGCCACCATGAGGTGGCTTCCATCTCCCTTTTCCAGCTCAGCGAGGCGTTCCAGTCGTCTCGGATGTCGTGGTCGTCGAAGATCATGGCGCTTGGCAACGTGGACAGCAGCCACCTGTTCGCGGGGTCGGACCAGGCGAGGTTGTAGAGGTGGGCATATTCCTCGTAGTCCTTGAGCTCCTCGCCGGGCGGTTCATCGATATCGCGGCGGGCCCGGATGAACTGCTGCATCTGCTCGCTGGTCAGGTCGGCGTACACCTGGTCTCCGAGGAAGGCCACGAGGTCCGGCCATGGCCGGTTATCGCCGGAGGCCATCGCCAGTGCGTAGGCGCGGAGCGAGTCGACGCCGTGGGTCCGGTTGCCGGACTCGTCGTGCGGGACGCTGGTGCGGCAGGAGCCGTAGGCCAGGCGCAGCGGCTTTCCGGGTTTCAGCGTCGCGATCACCGGCGGCGGAAACTCTGATGCCGGATCGGGCCAGACATGTGCGCCGTCGATTTCCAGGGTGTAGGGCAAGACGGCTCCAGGTTCCAGTCCGTCCGCCTCCACCAGTGCGTAATGGTGGCCGTGCACGGCAAACGTCCGTGCGGTCCAGTCCCTGCCGCCGGCGCGGACCGATACCCGGGAATCACTCCGGGTCTCCACCCAGATGCTCGCCGAAGTCTCATCCACGTATCGCATCATGGGGCCAAGCACCAGGGAAGTCGTCATGACTCAGTTGTACCCGCTCCGGCCAGCAGCAACCATGGATGCGGCAAAGAACCAAGCATTAACTCCCAAGGCTCTGCTGCCTAGGCCCGGACCTGAAATCCACTCCGCTTGTCGAAAAGCCGGCGCCTGTCGTTTCCGGCTGCGGCAATCCAGAGCACGGAGTCGTCTGCCGAGGCCTGGTCAACAACACCCGTCACGATGTATTCGCCCATCCGCCAGACCTCAACCGTGTGGCCTGTGAGGCGTGCCCAGTCTGTACGCAACCCACGTCCCCTGGCAGTCTTTTCCAATTGATTGCCCGTCACAGCCGCCCCTTTACCAGCCGCGCTCGGCGAGGCGGTGGGGCTGCGGGATCTCGTCGACGTTGATGCCCACCATGGCCTCGCCCAGGCCGCGGGAGGCCTTGGCGATGACGTCGGGGTCGTCATAATAGGCAGTAGCCCGGACGACGGCGGCGGCACGCTGGGCCGGGTTGCCGGACTTGAAGATGCCGGAACCGACGAACACGCCGTCGGCGCCGAGCTGCATCATCATCGCGGCGTCGGCGGGGGTGGCGATGCCGCCGGCGGTGAACAGCACCACGGGAAGCTTGCCGGTGGTCGCGATTTCCTTGACCAGTTCGTACGGGGCCTGCAGTTCCTTGGCCGCGACGTAGAGCTCGTCCTCGGGCAGGGCGGCAAGCTTGGCGATCTCGGAACGGATCTGGCGCATGTGGCCGTTGGCGTTGGAGACGTCGCCGGTGCCGGCCTCGCCCTTGGACCGGATCATGGCCGCGCCCTCGTTGATGCGGCGCAGCGCCTCACCGAGGTTGGTGGCGCCACAGACGAAGGGGACCGTGAAGTTCCACTTGTCAATGTGGTAGACGTAGTCGGCCGGGGTCAGGACCTCGGACTCGTCAATGTAGTCCACGCCCAGGGACTGCAGGACCTGCGCCTCGACGAAGTGGCCGATCCGGGCCTTGGCCATGACCGGGACGGACACGGCGTCGATGATTGCCTCGATCATGTCCGGGTCCGACATGCGGGACACGCCGCCCTGGGCACGGATATCGGCCGGAACGCGTTCCAGCGCCATCACTGCCACGGCACCGGCGTCTTCGGCGATGCGGGCCTGTTCGACGTTGACGACGTCCATGATGACGCCGCCCTTGAGCATCTCAGCCATGCCGCGCTTGACGCGGCTGCTGCCCGTGACAGCGATATGTTCGTAAGGGAGTCGTTTCAGGGTCACTTCTTGCTCCAAAAGGACGGGGCGCCTGCGAAGCCAGGCATTCTAGTAATGGGACTTGCCCCGGGTGCATGTGCACACCCGGGGCAACACGTACTTCACCGAGTCAGCATTCGATGACGTTTACCGCGAGGCCACCCCGGGACGTCTCCTTGTATTTGCTTTTCATGTCGGCGCCGGTTTCCCTCATGGTCTTGATCGCTTTGTCCAGCGAGACCTTGTGGCTGCCGTCGCCGTGCAGGGCAAGGCGGGCGGCATTGATGGCTTTGACGCTGGCGATGGCGTTGCGCTCGATGCAAGGAATCTGTACCAGGCCACCGACGGGGTCACAGGTCAGGCCAAGGTTGTGTTCAATGCCCACTTCAGCGGCGTTCTCCACCTGGGCCGGTGTGCCGCCCAGCACTTCACAGAGGCCGGCGGCCGCCATGGAGCAGGCGGAACCGACCTCGCCCTGGCAGCCCACTTCGGCGCCGGAGATGGAGGCATTGATTTTGAAGAGGATTCCGACGGCGGCCGCGGCCAGCAGGAAGCGGACCACCCCGTCGTCGTTGGCGCCGGGCACGAACTTCACGTAGTAGTGCAGCACCGCCGGGACGATGCCCGCCGCCCCGTTGGTGGGGGCCGTGACGATCCGCCCGCCGGCGGCGTTTTCCTCGTTCACGGCCAGCGCGAACAGGTTGACCCATTCCATGGCGCGGAGCGGATCGGTCACGCCGGTGTCCGCCGTCAGGGTCTCGAACAACGACGGCGCCCGGCGCCTCACGTTCAGGCCGCCCGGAAGGATCCCTTCCGCGGCGCAGCCGTTGTCCACACATTCGCGCATCACCGCCCACAGCGCCAGCAGCTTCTCCCGCAGTTCGGCTTCGCTGCGCCAGGTGAGTTCGTTGGCCAGCATCACGTCCGAGATGGACATGCCCTCGCGGCGGCAGATCTCCAGGAGCTCGTCGGCGGTGCTGAACGGGTAAGGCAGGACGGTGGCGTCGGCCACCACGCGGTCCCCGGCGTCGGCGTCCCCATCCACCACGAAGCCGCCCCCAATCGAATAGAAGCTCCGTTCGCTCAGGACGGTTCCAGCGTGGTCCAAAGCCCGGAATGTCATGCCGTTAGGGTGGGCCGGGAGGGACTTGCGCCGGTGCAGCACCACGTCGTCGTCCCAGTTGAAGTCCACCCGGTGGACCCCACAAACCCACAGTTCGGCGTCGAGGGCCGCTGCAGCCACCTGGTCATCCGCCGTGGTTGTGTCCACGGTTTCGGGGTCCAGCCCCTTGAAGCCCAGGACCACGGCCTTGTCGGAGCCGTGGCCCCGGCCGGTGGCCCCGAGCGAGCCGAACAGTTCGGCCTGCACGCGCCTGGTGGAGCTCAGGTGTCCGTCGCTTTTGAGCCCGTCGGCGAACAGCTTCGCTGCCCGCATCGGGCCGACCGTGTGTGATGACGACGGCCCGATGCCAACGGAAAACAGGTCCAGGACGCTGAGCGCCATTAAGGGACCTCAGGGGAGGCGTATTCCCGCATGGCGTCCAGGAGCCAGCGGCCCAGGAAATCGGCGAACGAGGCGCGGGGGAAGAGCCGGTAGCTTTCGTCGCCGGTCTTCCAGAGGACCACGGGGATGTTGCCGATTTCCGTGGACAGGGCGGTACCGGCCTTGAAGACGCGGGGGTGGAGGTCCAGGGAGCAGCCCTTTTCCAGGACCGCACGGGACCGAGGCCCTGTCAGGGCGAACGTGGTGCGGTTGGCGGAGAGGTCCACCACCTGGCCTTCGCCGTCGGCAAGGGCTTCGCGCAGTGCCTGGATGAGGTCGCCGCCGAGTGACTCGTGGGCTTCCTGGGGTGCCACCACCAGGAATTCCTCAGGCCCGAGCCAGAGTACAGAGGTGTCGCCGCTGCCGCTGACTGCGCCGGACGCTGCGGGCAGCCCGCCGGTGACGGATGCGATCCGGGCTCCGGCGTCGGTGTTCCGGTCCACCCTCAGGCCCACCATGGTCAGGAAGGTGATTTCGCTCAGTTCCACGGTGCCGCTGACGGAGCCGGTCTCAAACGCCGCCCTGAGCAGGGCAGCCGGGCTGGTGCGGAGTGACAGGTTCGTCTCACGGGAGGTTTTGGGTGCTGCTGTTTCAGCCATCTTTGCGGGTCCCTTCGGGGTCAAAAAGTACGGTTTCTGCGACAACAACGTCAACGATCTGGTTTCCCGCAACGGCCACCAGGGTCTCGCCGATCCGGTTGCGGCCGTTCTTGATCAGTGCCAGTCCGAAGGAGCGGCCCAGTGCGGCGCTGTGGTAGCTGGAGGTGACGAATCCCTGCATGGGCACCGGGCCGTAGGCGGAGTTCACCGGAACGCCCTTTTCCACCAGCTGGGTCCCTTCCGGCAACCGGATGGTCCCATCAATGGGCAGGACGCTGACCAGGTGCTTGCGGTCGGCGCGCTGGGCGTCGGCGCGTGCATAGGAGCGCTTGCCGATGAAGTCCTTGGCCTTGGAGACCACCCATTCCATCCCGGCGTCCTGCGGGGTGACAGTGCCGTCGGTGTCCTGCCCGACGATCGGGTAGCCCTTTTCGGCGCGGAGCACGTGCATGGTTTCGGTGCCGTACGGGGTGATGTTGAATTCGGCCCCGGCGGCCGCCACGGCTTCCCAGGTGTTCAGTCCGTACCAGGCCGGCACGTTGATTTCGTAGGCCAGTTCGCCGGAGAAGGAGATCCGGCAGACCCGGGCGCGGACACCCGAGGCGAGTGTGGTTTCGCGGAACGTCATGAACGGGAAGGCTTCGGTTTCCAGCCCGCCGTCGGCGGCCAGTTCCGGTGCCACCTTGGCGAGGACCGCGCGGGATTTGGGCCCGACGACGGCAATCGTGCTCCACTGTTCGGTCACCGAGGTGCAGTGCACGTCCAGCTCCGGCCACTCGGTCTGCAGCCATTCCTCCAGCCAGTCCAGCACCTTCGCGGCGCCGCCGGTGGTGGTGGTCATGAAGAACCGGTCCTCGTCCAGGCGCAGGGTCACGCCGTCGTCGAAGATCATGCCGTCCGCCATGCACATCACGCCGTAGCGGGCGGAACCCGGGGCGAGCTTCTTGAACGCATTGGTGTAGATCCGGTTGAGGAACTCACCGGCGTCCTTGCCCCGGATTTCGATCTTGCCGAGCGTGGTGGCATCCATGAAGCCCACGGATTCGCGGACGGCGGCGCATTCACGCAGCACGGCCTCGTCCATGTCCTCGCTGCCCTGCGGGTAGTACCAGGGGCGCTTCCACTGCCCGACATCTTCGAACAGGGCGCCCTTGGCGACGTGCCACGGGTGGATGGACGTGACACGGGCGGGATCGAACAGTTCGCCGCGCTGGCGTCCGGCCAGGGCCGCGAACGCTACGGGAGTGAACGGAGCCCGGTAGGTGGTGGTGCCGATGTCGCCAATGCCCCGGGACGCTTCACCGGCCTGGCGGAGTGCGGCGGCGATGACACCGATGGCGTTGACGCCGGAGGTCTTGCCCTGGTCATTGGCGGTGCTGATGGAGGTGTAGCGCTTGATGTGCTCCACCGAGCGCATGCCGGCTCCGGTGGACCGGAGGACGTCGGCGACGGACTGGTCGCGCTGGAAGTCGACGAAGTGGTGGTGCCAGTCATCCGGAGTGCCGGCCTGTCCGGGCACCAGCCACAGCTGGCGGGTGGGGGCGGAGGCCTTCGGTTCGCCGATGACGGCGGGCGTGGTTTCCGAGGTGAAGCCGGCGGCGATGGCTGCCGCTGCTCCGGCGGAGATGCCTTCGGCGAGGCAGTCGGCGAGTTCGAAGCTGCCGCGGCCGGAGCCGGCATTCTGCTGGTTGGGGACCACGGTGCTCGGCACAAATGCCGCCAGGTCGTCGTCCCAGCGCAGCTTGCCCTGCCGCTGCGAGTGGAGGTGCACCAGCGGGCTCCAGCCGCCGGAGACGGCCAGCAGGTCGCAGGCGATCTCTTCGACGCCTGAGGTGAGTTCGCCGTCGTCGTTAATGCTGCGGACGGTGACGGCGAACAGCCGGCCGTCGTCGCCGGCTGCCGTGTTGGCTACCGCGCTGCCGATCAGCACACGGGTCCCGGCTTCGACGGCGGCTGCTGCCACGTCGGTGAGCTTGGGGCGGGCGTCGACGACGGCGGCAACCTTGACGCCGGCGGCGCGGAGGTCCGCGGCGAGTGCGTAGGCGCTGTCGTTGGTGGTGCTGATGACCACGCGCTGTCCGGCGGCCACCGCGTACCGGTTGAGGTAGCTGCGGACGGCCGAGGCGAGCATGATGCCGGGGCGGTCGTTGTTTTCGAAGACCAGCGGGCGTTCGTGCGCGCCGGGGGCCAGCACCACCTGGTTGGCACGGATGTGCCAAATACGCTGCCGTGACACCCCGGACGCGGCCGGGGTGGACAGGTGGTCGGTGCGGTTCTGGACGGCGATGACGTAGTTGGCGTCGTAAGCACCGAAGGCGGTAGTGCGGTTCAGGACGGTGGATTCGGCTCCGGAGACGAGCTCGGCTTCGACGTCCGCCACCCACTCCAGCGCCGGCTTGCCCTCGATGGTCTCCGCGAGTCCAGGTGCGGTGGACCCGGACAGGAGCGATCCGCCCAGCTCGGGCTGGTCGTCCAGCAGCATCACGCGGGCGCCGCTGCGGACCGCTTCACGGGCCGCGGCCAGGCCGGCGGGGCCGCCGCCGATCACCAGGACATCGGTGTGGACGTACTTCTTGTCGTACTCCGCGCGGTCCTCCTCGGGGTCCAGGCGGCCCAGGCCGTTAAGCAGTTCAGCCTTCAGGCCGTCCACCAGGGTGACGGTGGTGGCGGGGAGCATGGACTCGGCCACGTGGCCCGGGAACCGTGGCGCGATCTTCACCAGCGCGTTGGATTCCTCCACGCCTGCGGACATGATGCCGCGGGGACGGTCCTCGTAGAGCGAGTTGCCGACGGCGATCCGGCCGTTGGCGAGCAGGGCCGAGGCCAGCGTGTCTCCGGGGTGGCCCGTGAATTCCTCGCCGTCAACGGTGAAACGCCAGGCGATGGTGCGGTCGATGCGTCCGCCGGCGGCGAGGCGGGCGTTCTGGGAAGTCACTTGGTTGCTCCTTCCGGGGCGGTGGTGCTGGCGGGTGCGGTGCTGGTGGCAATGCTGGTTTCAGCGGTGCTGGGAGCCGCGGTCCCGGTGGTGGTGCTGTCCGGGGCGGTGCTGGCAGTGCCGGACTCAGGTGCCGGGGCGGCTTTGTCCGGCCGGGGCGCGCCCATGGGGTAGATGGCCTGGATCTCGTAGCTGACCGTGTCGCGGAGCATGTTGAACCACTGGCGGCAGCCGGTGCTGTGGAGCCAGCGTTCGGCAAACGCGCCCTTGGTGTTGTCCCGGTAAAACAGGAACTCGGCCCATTCGCGGTCGTTCAGTTCGTTCGGGTTTTCCGGATAGGCCACGTGGGCCTGGCCGCCGTAGTGGAACTCGGTCTCGTCGCGGGAGCCGCAGTTGGGGCATGAAATGAGGAGCATGTCCGGACTCTCTTCTAGTGGGCCACGGCGGCTGCGCCGTGTTCGTCGATCAGGGCGCCGGTTTCGAACCGCTCCAGCGCGAACGGCTTGTTCAGTTCGTGCGGCGTTCCCGTGGCGATCGTGTGGGCAAAGGTGAGGCCCGCGGCCGGCGTGCCCTTGAAGCCGCCTGTGCCCCAGCCACAGTTCACGAACATGTTGTCCACCGGAGTGGTGCCCACGATCGGGGAGGCGTCCAGCGTCGTATCAACGATGCCGCCCCAGGTCCTGAGCACGTGCGCACGGGCAAAGATCGGGAAGAGCTCGACGGCGGCCGCCATCTGGTGCTCGATCACATGGAAGGAGCCGCGCTGGCCGTAACCGTTGTAGGAGTCCACTCCGGCACCCATGACCAGCTCGCCCTTGTGGGCCTGGGAAACGTAGACGTGCACGTGGTTGGACATGACGACTGTGGGGTGGACCGGTTCGTGAAGTTCGGAAACCAGCGCCTGCAGCGGGTGGGACTGGATGGGGAGCCGGAAGCCGGCCATTTCGGCCAGGACCGAGCTGTGCCCGGCGGCGCAGAGGCCCACCTTTTCGGTGTTGATGGTGCCGCGGTTGGTCTTGACGCCCACCACGCGGTTGCCGTCCTTGACGAAGCCGGTGACTTCGCAGTTCTGGATGATGTCCACGCCCAGTTCGTCGCATTTGCGGGCGAAGGCCCAGGCCACGTGGTCATGCTTGGCGATGCCGGCGCGCGGCTGGTACGTGGCGCCCATGACGGGGTAGCGGATGTTGTCGTTGATGTTCAGGATGGGGCAGAGTTCCTTGACCTGCTGCGGGTCCAGCCACTCGGCGTCCACTCCGTTGAGTTTGTTCGCGCCCACACGCCGCATGCTTTCACGGACATCGCCGAGGGTGTGGGCGAGGTTCATCACGCCGCGCTGGCTGAAGAGGAAGTCGTATTCGAGCTCCTCCGGCAGGACTTCCCAGAGCTTGAGGGCGTGCTCGTAGATGGCCGCACTCTCGTCCCAGAGGTAGTTGGAACGGATGATGGTGGTGTTCCGGGCCATGTTGCCGCCGGCCAGCCAGCCTTTTTCGAGGACGGCGATGTTGGTCATGCCATGGTTTTTGGCCAGGAAGTATGCTGTGGCCAGGCCGTGCCCGCCGCCACCGACGATGACTGCGTCATAGGAAGGCTTCGGGTCCGGGTTGTGCCAGAGGAATTCCGGGTGCTCCGGAAGCAGATCGGCCATCATGCCACCTCGTTCGCGTCAGAGGAGAGGTTGGGGTAGAGCGGGAACTTTCCGGCAAGGATTTCAACCCGCTGCCGCAGTTCCGCCACGGTCTCGTCGCTGAACTCGCGCTTGAGTGCAGCGGCGATAATGTCGGCGACCTCGGTGAACTCTGCCTTCCCGAATCCACGCGTGGCCAGTGCCGGCGTGCCGATCCGAAGACCGGAAGAGATCATCGGCGGACGCGGGTCGAACGGCACGGCGTTGCGGTTGACCGTGATGCCGATCCGGTGCAGGCGGTCTTCGCCCTGCTGGCCGTCAAGTTCCGAATTGCGGAGGTCCACGAGGACCAGGTGCACGTCGGTGCCACCGCTGACGACGGTCACGCCGGACTCTGCAACATCCGCAGACAGCATGCGTTCTGCGATGATGCGGGCGCCTTCCAGGGTGCGTTCCTGGCGGTCGCGGAACTCCGGCTCAGCGGCGAGCTTGAACGCCACCGCTTTCGCGGCAATGACGTGCTCCAGCGGGCCGCCCTGCTGTCCGGGGAACACCGCGGAGTTGACCTTCTTGGCGATGTCGGCGTCGTTGGTCAGGATCACGCCACCGCGCGGGCCGCCAAGGGTCTTGTGGGTGGTGCTTGTGACAATGTGGGCGTGAGGCACGGGGCTGGGGTGAAGCCCTGCGGCCACCAGGCCTGCGAAGTGGGCCATGTCCACCATCAGGTAGGCACCTACCAGGTCCGCGATACGGCGGAATTCGGCGAAGTCCAGTTGCCGGGAGTAGGCGGACCAGCCGGCGACGATGAGCTTCGGCCTGCTCTCAACCGCCAGGCGCTCAACCTCGGCCATGTCAATGGTGTGGGTGTCTTCGCCGACTCCGTACGGGACCACTTTGTAGAGCTTGCCGGAGAAGTTGATCTTCATGCCGTGGGTCAGGTGGCCACCGTGTGCGAGGTTCAACCCCAGGATGGTGTCGCCGGGCTGGATCAGGGCGAACATCGCCGCTGCGTTGGCCTGGGCGCCGGAGTGCGGCTGAACATTGGCGAATTCGGAGCCGAACAATGACTTAAGACGGTCGATGGCCAGCTGCTCGACCACGTCAACGTGTTCGCAGCCGCCGTAGTAGCGCTTGCCCGGGTAGCCTTCGGCGTACTTGTTGGTCAGGACGGATCCCTGTGCCTCCATGACGGCAGTCGGCGCAAAGTTTTCGGAGGCGATCATCTCCAGCGTGCCCTGCTGGCGCAGGAGCTCCTGCTGTACGGCTGCGTGGATCGCAGGATCGGTCTCTGCGAGCGTACGGGTCAGAACGTCGACCATCTTTTCTCCTCTGCTATCTAATATCCTGTTGATATATTAGTTTCGTGACTCAAGTATGCTATCTAGCCAGATGGGTGTCAACAGATTTTTCAAGCCGCCCCGGAGGCGGCAAAAGCGCGGCCGGAAGGGCCGCGCTTTTGGAAACACGTCGAGGGGTGGAGCTCAGATCAGGTGAATAGCGCCTTGCGTACGGCATCCTCGAAGCCACTGACATGGCTCCTCGCCAGGTCAGCGGCCCGCGCCTCATCGCCGTCAATCACTGCGCCGAGCAGGTCCAGGTGCTCATGCACGTGGCGGGAAAGATCGGGGAGGCGATCCAGCACCATGCACCAGATGCGGGTGGCGAGATTGTCGTACCGGATCAGGACGTCCTCGAGGTGCGGATTGCCCGCGGCCGCGTAGATGCCTTGATGGACGCGCGCATCAAGACGCAGGGTTTCGACGACGGAGGCCGCATGGGTATCGAAGGATTCAACCGCCCGCATCACAGCCCGCAATTCCTCCCGCTGCCGCTCCGTGGCCACCCTGGCGGCACGGGACGCGGCGAGCGGTTCAAGTTGCGTCCGGATTTCCGAAATGAAAGCAAGGTCGGTCACCTCCACGCGGGTGGCAAAGGTGCCCCTGCGCGGATACGAAACCACCAGGCGGTCAAGCTCAAGCCGCTTCAAGGCTTCCCGCACCGGAGTCCGCCCCATGCCGAGGTCCCTGGCGAGATGGTCGTCATTAAGGAGATCGCCGGGTTTGATGTCAAGCATCAGCAGCCGGTCGCGGATGCGCTCGTACGCCACGTCCGCCAATGACTTCCTGGCTGCATCTTCCACGATCGCCAACGCTTCAACTGCCATAACCTGGACCCTTTCCATTCAAGCCAAACAGGCTATTGACCTCGCCCACTGACCAGTATACGCTGATTCCCAACCCTAATATATCAGTTTATGATCTGAGAATATATCTACGGGAAGATACCTAAGGAGGAGACATGACCCTAGTGGCAACAGACTCATCAACCAGCACGCTGACTCAGAACGACCCCCGTGTAAAGGACACCGCCCAGAAGTTCGTACTCACACTGTCGTGCGTCGAACGTGCCGGCATTGTCCAGGCGGTCACCACTTTTCTCTTCGAACGTGGCTTCAACATCGACGAGCACCAGCAGTTCGACGACGGGCTCCGCGAGACGCTGCACCTGCGCACCGCATTCTCGGGTTCCCCCGAGTACACGCCGGAGCGGCTCCAGGAGGAATTCAGCGCCATTGCGGACCGCTTCGAGATGAAGTTCAGCTTCCATGACCAGACCAAGCAGCGCATTCTGGTCATGGTGTCCAAGTTCGGCCACTGCCTGAATGACCTGATCTTCCGCTGGCGCGGCGGCAGCCTGGGCGGCGACATCGTCCTCGTGGTGTCCAATCATGAAACCCACCGTGCCATGGCCGACGCCGCCGGATTGCCCTTCATCTACCTCCCCGTCACCCCCGAGACGAAGGCAGACGCCGAACAGCGCCTGCTGGACCTCGTCGACGAGCACAACATCGACCTGGTGGTGCTCGCCAGGTACATGCAGGTGCTCTCCGATGACCTCTGCCGCTCCCTTGAAGGCCGGGCCATCAACATCCACCACTCCTTCCTTCCTGGCTTCAAGGGAGCACGCCCGTACCACCAGGCGTACGACCGTGGCGTCAAACTGGTAGGTGCCACTGCCCACTACGTGACTGCTGAACTCGATGAAGGGCCAATCATCGAACAGGAAGTCATCCGGGTGGACCACAGCTACGGTCCCACCGCACTGTCAACAGTCGGGCAGGATGCGGAAGCGCTGGCACTGTCCCGCGCCGTGCGGTGGCACTGCGAGCACCGTGTGTTGCTGGACCAAACCAGCACTGTCGTGTTCCGGTAAACACGACCACCACATCAGCGTCAGACAACACACGAAGATCAGCAGGAGAAACCACATGGCTTCGACGCCAAGCATTGTCATTATTGGAGCGGGAATCGTCGGCACGAACCTGGCCGACGAACTGGTCGCGCGGGGTTGGAACAACATCACCGTCCTGGACCAGGGACCCCTGAACATGCCTGGAGGCTCCACGTCCCACGCTCCGGGCCTCGTTTTCCAGACGAACCCTTCAAAGACCATGGCTGCCTTCGCCAAGTACACGGTGGAGAAGCTCCTGTCCCTGAGCGAGGACGGCGTCAGCTGCTTCAACCAGGTCGGCGGCCTGGAAGTTGCCACCACCGAGACCCGCCTCGCGGACCTGAAGCGGAAGCTCGGCTATGCCGCCGCGTGGGGCATCGAGGGCAAGCTCCTTTCCCGCGAGGAATGCAAGGAGCTCTACCCGCTCATCAATGAGGAAGACATCCTGGGTGGCCTCCACGTACCCAGCGACGGACTGGCACTCGCCGCCCGCGCAGTCCAGCTGCTTATCAAGCGCACGGAAGCCGCCGGGGTTAAGTACATCGGCAACACCGAGGTCACCGGAATCGAACAGTCCAACCGCCGGGTCACAGGAGTGGAGACCGCTGACGGCGTCATCCCTGCGGACATCGTGGTTTCCTGCGCCGGCTTCTGGGGCGCCAAGATCGGCGAAATGATCGGGATGTCCGTCCCGCTCCTCCCGCTGGCCCACCAGTACGTCAAGACCACTCCCGTCCCGGCGCAGCAGGGCAAGAACGAACTGCCCAACGGCGCTTCGCTGCCCATCCTGCGGCACCAGGACCAGGACCTCTACTACCGCGAACACGGCGACCGCTACGGCATCGGTTCCTACGCGCACCGCCCCATGCCCGTGGATCTTGACGAGCTGGGCAGCTACGAACCCAGCAGCATCAGCGAACACAACATGCCTTCGCGCCTGGACTTCACTCTGGAGGACTTCCTTCCTGCGTGGGAGGCCACCAAGCAGCTGCTGCCGGCCCTCCGCGAAAGCGAAATCGAGGATGGATTCAACGGCATCTTCTCCTTCACCCCGGACGGGGGCTCCCTGGTGGGCGAATCGAAGGAAGTGGACGGCTTCTTTGTGGCTGAGGCCGTGTGGGTGACCCACTCCGCCGGCATTGCCCGCGCCGTTGCCGAGCTGCTGACCACCGGCAAGTCCAGCATTGATCTTGGTGACTGCGACATTCACCGCTTCGAAGAGGTCCAGCTGACCCCCGAGTACGTCAGCGAAACGTCCCAGCAGAACTTCGTGGAAATCTACGATGTCCTGCACCCGCTGCAGCCCAAGCTCTCTCCGCGCAACCTGCGCGTCAGCCCGTTCCACGCCCGCCACAAGCAGCTGGGCGGCTTCTTCCTGGAGGGCGGCGGATGGGAGCGCCCCTACTGGTTCGAAGCCAACGCCGAACTGCTCAAGGAGATGCCTGACGAATGGCAGCCGCCGGCACGTGACGCCTGGTCCGGGATGTTCAGCTCGCCCATCGCCGCCGCCGAAGCATGGAAGACCCGCACCGCCGTGGCCATGTACGACATGACCCCGCTCAAGCGCCTTGAGGTCTCCGGCCCCGGAGCCATGAAGCTGCTGCAGGAGCTGACCACCGCCGACATGACCAAGAAGCCGGGGGCCGTGACCTACACCCTCCTGCTGGACCACGCCGGCGGGATCCGAAGCGATATCACTGTGGCCCGCCTGAGCGAAGACACCTTCCAGCTCGGAGCCAACGGAAACATCGACACGGCCTACTTTGAGCGGGCCGCACGTCACCAAACCGAGAACGGAACCGCCAGCGACTGGGTCCAGGTCCGCGACACCACCGGGGGCACCTGCTGCATCGGTTTATGGGGTCCCCTCGCCCGGGACCTCATCAGCACGGTCAGCAGCGACGATTTCACCAATGATGGCCTGAAGTACTTCCGGGCGAAGAAGGTCACCATCGGCGGCGTCACCGTCACCGCAATGCGGCTTTCCTACGTCGGCGAGCTGGGCTGGGAACTGTACACCAGCGCAGACAACGGCCAGCGCCTGTGGGACGCACTGTGGAAGGCAGGGCAGCCGTTCGGCGTGATCGCTGCCGGCCGCGCCGCGTTCAGCTCGCTGCGCCTGGAAAAGGGCTACCGCTCGTGGGGCACCGACATGACCACCGAGCACGACCCGCTGGAAGCGGGACTCGGTTTCGCCGTGAAGATGACCAAGGAAAACTTCGTCGGCAAGGCCGCATTGGAAGGCCGCACCGAGGAAAACTCCGCCCGCCGCCTTCGCTGCCTGACGGTCGACGACGGCCGCAGCATCGTGCTTGGCAAGGAACCTGTCTTCTACAAGGACCAGGCAGTTGGCTACGTCACGAGCGCCGCTTATGGCTACACCGTTGCCAAGCCGATTGCCTACGCGTACCTGCCCGCCGCCGTCTCCCTGGGCGACTCGGTTGAAATCGAGTACTTTGGCCGGCGCATCCAGGCCACCGTCACGGCCGATCCACTGTACGACCCCACGATGACCCGGCTCCGCGGCTAACAGCCGCCGGGCCATTCAAGGGCACGCGGCCCGGACTCATTTCCTCGCAACCAGAGTCCGGGCCGCTGCTTTTCCATGGCCCATCCATGCCCAGGCCAGTCGACTAGAGCTTCAGCCCCCAGGAAGACACATGATCAGTTCAGAAACAATAAACGACTACCTCGCCAGGCTTGCCTCGCGCGAACCCACCCCCGGCGGCGGCGCAGCCGCGGCTCTCCACGCCGCCCAGGGGGCAGCCCTTGTTGCCATGGTCGCCAGGTACACCACCGGTACGAAATACGAACAGCACGCCGAACTCGTCACCAGGATCATCAGCAGCGCCGACGGCCTGGTGGCCGAGGCCGTGGGCCTCGCAGACGCCGACCAGCACGCGTTCCAAGGCGTCATTGACGCGTACAAGCTCCCCGCCGGCACTGACGACCTCAAGGCTGCACGGACAGCGTCCGTCCAGGACGCGCTCGTCCAGGCCGCGGAAACACCGGCCCAACTGATCCTCGTGGCCGGAGCCGTCGTGGATCTCGCCACGGAACTGTTCGAGGTGGCCAATCCCAACGTGATCAGCGACGTTGCCGCCGCCGTCGACGCTGCCCGGGCAGCCGCCACCACTGCACGGGTAAACATCGACATCAACGTGGTGGCCATCAAGGACACCGAAACACGTTCCCGGCTGGCTGCCCAGACCGATGGCCTTGAGGACAAGGTCATCCTGGCGGCCGACTCGCTCGTGAAGCGCGTGCGCGAAAGGATTCTCGGTTGAGCACCACACTCCTCTCTGGACGAAACCTGGCAAAGCTCATCCAGCAGAAGGCCCACGACGAAGCCCGGGACCTCGAAACTGACGGCCTGCGCCCCACCCTTGCAGTGGTTGTGGCCACCGACGACGGCTCCACGCACTGGTATGTGCGGTCCATCGAACGGGCCGCAGAAACCGCGGGCATCAACTGCCGGATCGTGGACCTTGGCCACGACGCGACAGGCCAGGCGCTGGCTTCTGTCCTGAAGGACCTCAGCTCCGAGCCATCGGTGAACGGGATCATCCTGCAGACGCCATTGCCTCCGGGCGTTGACGCAGATGCGCTGGTTGGGCACATCGCCCCCGAGAAGGACATCGACGGCGCGAATCCGCTGAGCCTTGGCCGGCTGGCTGTGGGCCAGCCCTCGTTCGCCCCTGCCACGGCACGGGCCGTCACCGAGATCCTTGACCACTTCGACATCCCGGTGGCGGGCCGGAACGTCGTCGTGATTGGACGTTCCGCCGTCGTCGGAAAACCGCTGTCCCTGCTGCTGCTGGAACGCGACGCCACCGTCACCGTCTGCCACTCCAGGTCAGGGGCGCTGGAGAAGTACACCAAGACGGCCGACGTCGTGGTGGTCGCTGCCGGTCGTACCGGCCTGCTGAACGGCGGCCACATTTCCTCCGGCGCCATAGTGATCGACGTCGGCACCAACGTCCTTTCCGACGGGTCCCTCGTGGGGGATGTGGACGAAGCCAGCGTCCGGGGCATCGCCGGGGCCCTGACACCCGTTCCGGGCGGCGTCGGCTCCGTCACCACGTCCCTGCTTCTCCTGCACACCACCGAGGCCGCGCGGGAACAGTCGCGTGCCTTGGTCCGGGGAACAGCCGGGTAATCCACGGCAGGCCCACCTGCTTCACCTAGGACCCGTTGTAGTCTTCGCGCCCGTTCAGATCCATGCGATCTGTACGGGCGCGAAGGCCGTGTGCTGCCAACGTGCTACAGGACGGCCCTGATGAGGTTCTCGAAGTCCGTCACATGCTTGGTGGTCAGCCGCGCAGCAGCTTCGGAATCCCCTTCCGCGATGCACTCCAGCAGCTCAATGTGCTGGGCAATATGCTCGGATACCGGGGGAAGTTTCTCCAGCACAAGGCTCCAGATGCGCGTCGCAAGGTTGTCATAACGGATCAGGACATCCTCAAGATGACG
The DNA here is from genome assembly GCF_040812005.1 of Arthrobacter sp. HS15c. Classification (NCBI taxonomy): domain Bacteria; kingdom Bacillati; phylum Actinomycetota; class Actinomycetes; order Micrococcales; family Micrococcaceae; genus Arthrobacter; species Arthrobacter sp. HS15c. Next base: position 261,773 of record NZ_JBFOHM010000005.1, on the reverse strand, counting down.
GCTCCCTGTGGCCCGGTAGATCATCCGGTGGACCCGCATGTCCAGGCGCATCAGGTCCCGCTGGGAGTGCGTTCGAGGCAGGAGCTGGCCGACTTCCGTGGCAAATTTCTTGATCTCCTGGCGGAGCTGCGGCGACGCCATCCGGGCTGCCCGTGCTGCGGCCGCAGGCTCCAGAAGCTGCCTGATTTCGGAGATTTCAGCCAGATCCGTGATGTCCACCCCGGCGGCGAAGGTTCCGCGGCGGGGATACGCCACCACCAGATGGTCGCTCTCAAGGCGCTTCATGGCTTCCCGGATGGGTGTCCTTCCCACTCCGAGCCGCCTGGAAATCACTTCGTCATTCAATGGTTCGCCAGGCTTGATGTCCAAAACGATCAGTTCATCACAGAGCACCCTGTAGGCGAAGTCGGCGAAGGACTCGTCCTCCTGCCTCGCTGGCAGGAAGGGCCCCCCAATATCCGACGGTAGTTCTCCACCGCTTGCCATTTCCAAGTCTCCTCCCGATGCACGGCTGAGCCTTGACGCGAAGGCCTCCTGTACATAGTATTCCTAGAACTGATATATCAATATCCCATCAAAAAAATGTCAACCCTAACGGAGAGCAATGAGCACAGAAGCTGTTGCAAGGATACGGCTGGAAGTGGTTCCGTCCGCCGATCTGCTCACGCAACTCCCTGCGGCTTTTGACACCACGGGATCCGTCAGCGTGACGTGCCTCCCGCACCACGGGCCTGCACGGACCGTAGCTGCGTCCGTAAAGCTGGCACGCCTGGGTTACCACACGGTTCCCCATCTCGCGGCCCGCAGCATCACGGGTGCGGCAGAACTCCATTCGCTGCTGCTGCAACTCGAGGAGGCCGGCGTCTCGGAGGTGTTTCTCGTTGCCGGTGACCGGCGCACGCCCGCCGGCCCCTACAGCTGGAGCGGAGAACTCCTTGAAGCGGTCAACGCCTATTCACCCGACTTCTCCATAGGAATTGCCGGTTATCCGGAAGGCCACCCGCAGCTCAGCCAGGAACAACTCAGCAGCAGCCTCCTCACGAAAGCACCATTGGCGTCCTCCATGGTCACCCAGATGTGCTTTTCCGCCGAGGCAATCAGCCGGTACCTCCGGTCAATCCGCAAAGCCGGCATAGAGCTGCCCGTGTGGGTCGGAGTCCCCGGCCCGGTGTCCGTCAGGAAACTGGTATCGCTGGGAGCCCGCCTCGGCGTGGGCCGCTCCCTCAAGCTGGCCCGCGGGACCGGGATGGCGGGAGCCCTCTGGCGAGGGGACGACTTCCTGAGCTACGACAGCGGACGCCTGATCCGCGAGGTCCACCGGGAGCTGGTTGGCGATCCCCTCTTTGCCGGGTTCCACGTCTACACCTTCAACGACCTCGGCCGAATGCCCGGCCTCCTGGATGATCTGCGGACACTGCAGCCGACCGCCATGCTGGCCCCAGGCAGCACCTCCATTCCATTGTTTCCTGCCAAGATCTGAAGGGAAGATCACATGGCTTCCAAAGCCCCCAAGCAGAACATCGACGAGTCAAAACTGACCGTGACGAAGCCCAAAACGACGGCCGTCGGCCTTCCGGCCGTAGCGAACGCGTTGAAAATTTCCCTTGAGCAGATGGGCCCGCTGCGCAGCATCCAGACACTCATGGCTGTCAACCAGGTTGACGGCTTTGACTGCATGGGCTGCGCCTGGCCGGAACACGAAAAGCGCAATGCTGCGGAATTCTGCGAGAACGGCGCCAAGGCAGTGGCCGAAGAAGGCACGCGCCGCCGCGTCACGCCAGAATTCTTCGCACAACACTCCATTGCGGACCTAAAGACCCGCGATGACTTCTGGCTGGGTCAACAGGGCCGGCTGACGCATCCGATGCTCCTCGACGAAGGCGCAACCCACTACAAGCCCATCGCGTGGGACGACGCTTATGAGCTGATCGCCCAGGAGATCAGGGATATGGAGCACCCCGATCAGTCGGTCTTCTACACCTCCGGGCGGACATCTAACGAAGCAGCCTTCGCCTACCAGCTCCTCGTTCGCGGCATCGGGACGAACAATTTGCCCGACTGCTCCAACATGTGCCACGAATCGTCCGGTTCGGCCCTGGTCGAAACGATCGGTATCGGCAAAGGCTCCGTCAGCCTCACGGACCTGGAAACGGCGTCGCTGATTTTCGTGGCGGGGCAAAATCCCGGCACCAACCACCCGCGTATGCTCAGCGCGCTGGAGAAGGCGAAGAAGAACGGCGCCGTCATCATCTCCGTGAATCCGCTTCCCGAGGCCGGGCTCCTGCGGTTCGAGAATCCGCAGAACATTTCCGGCATGGTGGTGGGCACACAGCTGACCGACGACTTCCTCCAAATCCGTGCCGGCGGCGATCAGGCCCTCTTCCAGGGGCTAGGCAAATACCTTCTCGAAGCCGAAGCCCAGGGGCGTAAGACCCCCGGCCTCCCCACTGTGCTGGACCATGAGTTCATCAAGGACCACACCGTTGGAATCGACGAATACCTGCGGTACCTCGAAAAGGCGGAATGGGACGACATCGTCGAAGCCACGGGGCTGACACTGGAACAGATCAAGTCCACCGGCGAGCGCCTCCTGGCCTCGAGCGCCACGATCGTCTGCTGGGCCATGGGCCTGACCCAGCACAAGCACTCGGTTCCCACCCTCCGCGACGTGGTCAACGTCCTGCTTCTGCAAGGCAACATCGGCAAGCCCGGAGCCGGCGTCTGCCCCGTCCGTGGCCACTCCAACGTCCAAGGTGACCGGACCATGGGCATCTTCGAGAAGATGCCGGAGCACTTCCACGACCGGCTTGACCATGAGTTCGGATTCCTCTCCCCCCGGGCGCATGGCTTCGACACCGTGGCCGCCATCCGCGCCATGCGGGACGGCAAGGTCCGAGTATTCATCGGCATGGGCGGCAACTTCGTGCGCGCAGCCCCCGATTCCGAGGTCACGGAACAGGCGCTGGCCAACACCCGCCTGACGGTGCAGATCTCCACGAAACTGAACCACTCCCACGTATCGACCGGTCGTCGTGCGCTGATTCTCCCAACGCTCGGACGTACGGAGAAGGACACCCAGCGTACCGGCGACCAGAGGGTGACCGTGGAGGATTCCATGAGTGCGGTCCACGCCTCCCGTGGTCGCCTGAAGCCCGCCAGCGAGCACCTGCATTCCGAAGTGGCCATTGTCTGCAACATCGCCCACAAAATCTTCACCGGCAGCGACAACCTCCCGCTGCCCAATACCCCCAAAGCCGACTGGCTCGCCATGAGGGACGACTACTCCATCATCAGGAAACACATCGAAGCTGTCCTCAGCGGCTTCGAGAACTTCGAGGAGCGGATCCAGAGCCCTGGTGGGTTCGTCCTTCCCCACCCGCCCCGGGACGCCAGGAAGTTCGACACCGCTTCGGGCAAGGCACACTTCACAGGCAACGAACTGGAATTCATCAGGGTCCCCGCGGGACGGCTCGTCCTGCAGACCTTGCGCTCCCACGACCAGTACAACACCACCATCTACGGCAAGGATGACCGCTACCGCGGCATCCACGGCGGGCGCCGCGTCGTCATGATCAACGCCGACGACATTACTGAACTGGGGTTCACCGACGGGGACATGGTTCATCTCATCTCCGAATTCCAGGGCACCGAACGACGCGCCGAGAACTTCCGCATCGTGTCATACTCGACGCCCAGGGGTTGCGCGGCAGCCTACTACCCGGAAACCAACGTCCTCGTGCCGCTCGACTCCGTAGCCGATACCAGCGGCACGCCAACCTCCAAGTCCGTCATCGTGCGTCTTGAGCGGGCCTGACCGTGACTGCTGACCTGCAGACAGAACCAGCCGTTGCCAAAAGGGTGGACGGGCCAAGGGTGGAGCGGGCCGTCCGCGAATACCTTCTGGCCATCGGAGAGGACCCCGAAAGGCCCGGACTGGTGGACACCCCGGCCCGCGTTGCCCGCGCCGCCGCGGAAATGTTCGGCGGGCTCCACGAGGATCCCCTTGCCGTCCTGGAAAGGACCTTCGACCTCGGCCATGGCGAAATGGTCATCGTTAAGGACATCCCGTTCTATTCCACCTGCGAACATCACCTGGTGCCGTTCCATGGCGTGGCACACGTGGGCTACATCCCATCCGCCGAAGGACTCGTGACCGGCCTCAGCAAGCTTGCCAGGCTGGTGGACGTCTTTGCGCGAAGGCCTCAGGTCCAGGAGAGGCTCACCACCCAGGTGGTGGACGCGCTTGTTACGTCGCTGCGGCCTCTGGGGGCAATTGTGGTGATCGAGTGCGAGCACCTGTGCATGTCAATGCGGGGCGTCCGCAAGCCCGGGGCAAAGACCATAACGTCCGCAGTCCGTGGTGAACTGCGCCTGCCGGCCGCCCGGGCCGAGGCACTGAGCCTCATCCACGGCCGATAGGAAATCCCGCCCGGCATTCCACTGACAGCCTTCGTCCTTGCGAAGGATGAGCTGTCCCGTTCCTGTAAATGGTGCTTCGGTGGCCTGAAACCTGGGGAGGTATCCTCATCGAAGCACCGCTTTCGGGCGACGGGGCAGCACCGGCAGTGGCCGGACAGTACAAGGGCGTTTCATTGCATCACTACCTTATGGAAAGGGGCACCCCTTGCTGGCCCAAGATAACGCCACCAGCGGCAGCAGTTCGGAGGTGCGCTCTGCATGGCGTCCTTCCGGACATTCCTCCCCCACCTGGCTCGAAGCCCGTCAACTGGCTTTCGATTGCGCGGTCCCGCTCGCGCCCGTGGAGGTTCCCCTCGCATTGGCAGCAGGCCACACGCTTACCCGTAACATCACCGCCCTGCAGGAACTCCCGCATTACCACTCTTCTGCCATGGACGGCTGGGCGATCAACGGCGGCGGTCCATGGATCCTTGCCGGCCATGAACCTTTTTTGCGCCCCGGGAGTGCCAGCGTCATAGCCACCGGGGGACTGGTACCTGTAGGCGCCCAGTCGATACTCCGCAAGGAAAGTGGCCAGATCCATCAAGATGCCGACGGCAGCCTTCTCCTGCGGCTCAGTGACAATGCAAAGGAAGGCGAGCCGGGCCTGGGCCAGCACATTCGCCTCGCCGGCGAGGAAGCTGCTGCCGGTGAGGTGCTGATCCCCGCCGGCACAACACTGAACCCGGGCCACATTGCCCTCGCTGCCGTGGCGGGCCACGACAACCTGCAGGTGCAGGCCAAGCCGGTGGTCGGCGTCGTATTGACCGGTTCCGAAGTGGTCACGTCAGGCATTCCGGAACCGGGACATGTCCGGGACACTTTTGGTCCGCAGCTGGGCACCGTCATTTCCCTTCTCGGCGGCACGCCTGCCGGCTCCCTGCGGATCGGGGATTCCTACCCCGAGTGGCTCGCGGCACTTGGCGGTTCTGACGCGTTCCCCGGGCCGATGCCGGACCTGACCATAACCACTGGCGGAACCGGATGTTCCGGGACAGATCATTTTCGCGCCGCCATCGCTGCCCTTGGCGGACAGCTGTTGCTGGATGGCATCGCCATGCGGCCAGGCCACCCGGCAGTCCTGGCGGGGCTCCCGGACGGCCGCTTCGTCGTCGGGCTGCCCGGTAACCCACTGGCAGCAATGATGGCCCTCATCACTATTGGGGGACCGCTGCTGGAGGCACTCGGCGGCAGGCCCCTGAGCGCCATTGGACAGGTGGCCTCCGCGGCTGACGTTGATCCGTGCCACGGCCGTACGCGACTGATTCCCTGCACGTTCATCGAGGGGCTTGCCTTCCCTACCTCGCATACGGGGCCCGGCATGATGCGTGGACTGGCCTGGGCCGACGGCGTCATGGCCGTGCCCCCTGGTGGAGTCCAGTCCGGCGAGCCGGTTTCCGTGCTCCCACTCCCCTGGACGCAGGCCAACGAAACAATCCTTGCCACCACCCACAGAGCACGGAGCACCGCATGGCCCGCATGACACAGCGCCGCAAGATCCACCGCTTCCATTTGGACGGTTCCGGCGCCGAATACCCGGTGCGGTTCAAGGAAGACGTACTCGCCGCCGAGGAGCCCTTGGAAATCCGCATCGGCGGCCGCTCCTTCGCTGTCACCATGAGGACCCCGGGGGACGATTTTGACCTGGTGGCCGGGTTCCTGGTCTCGGAAGGCATCATCAGTTCCCACTCCGAGCTGGTATCGCTGCGCTTTTGCGCGGGCGATGCCGGGGGAGAACAGACGTATAACGTGGTCGAGGCCCAGCTGAGGCCGGATGTACCCATGCCTGACACCATGCGGCATGTCTATACCTCAAGCTCCTGCGGCATCTGCGGAACAGACTCGATCGATTCGGTCCGCAAGACCCTGCCCTTCGATCCTGCCCAGGACACGCTGCAGATTCCCGTGGATGTCCTCGCCGAACTGCCGGAGCGGCTTCGCGAGGCCCAGGCGGTCTTCGACAAGACGGGCGGCGTCCACGCGGCTGGCCTGTTCACAGTAGATGGCGCCCGCCCTGAGTTGCTTTGTCTCCGGGAGGATGTCGGACGCCATAACGCTGTGGACAAAGTGGTGGGATGGGCGCTGCGCCAAAACCTGCTGCCTCTGAGTGGCACCGTCCTCCAGGTGTCCGGGCGCGCGTCCTTCGAACTTGTCCAGAAAGCTGCCATGGCCGGCATTCCCGTCCTGTCTGCTGTGAGCGCGCCCTCAAGCCTGGCCGCTGACCTCGCCGTCGAGACCGGAGTGACGCTGGTTGGATTCAGCAGGGGACACAGCCTGAACGTCTACGCCGGTCGTGAAAGGCTGGGCCGTCCGCGGAAGGTGGCCCGCGAGGAGACCTATGCCAGGCCTTGACGTTGTCTTTGCCGAGTTCAGCGCTGACCCCATCTCGGTGGACCAGGCCACAGCTGCCGTCCAGGGCGACGAAGCCGGGGCCGTGGTCAGTTGGTGCCGACGGGGTCCTGCGTTGCCGCGCCTGACGCCGATTGACGGCCTTGCGGCAGTGTCGGTCTAGGATGATTCAAGATGAGCAGGAAGGGTGGCTGGAACCTCCATCCGGGCTCGCACACCCTGCATAGATGACGACACGAGGCATGATGGCCGCACGCAATGACCCGGACAAGGACGCCGAGGCGCAGGCTGGAGGCGTCCAATCTGTGGACCGCGCGCTCCAGATCCTGGACATCCTGGCCCGCGAAGGCGACGCCGGCGTGAGTGAAATCGCCGAAGAGATGGGGATTCACAAGTCCACCGTGTCGAGGCTTGTGGGATCCTTGGTCGGGCGCGAGCTGGTGCGGCAGAACAGCGAACGTGGAAAGTACCAGCTGGGATTTGGCATCCTGCGCCTGGCATCGTCCATCCCGGGCAGGTTGAGCGTAGTTCACGAAGCCAGGGAGGTTCTCGAGAGCCTCGCAGCGGCATATAAGGAAACAGTCAACCTGGCCGTGCTGCGATCGAATTTCGCCGTTAACGTGGACCAGGCAATGGGACCCTCAACGCTGGCCACGTATGACTGGGTGGGCAGCCTGACACCGCTGCACGCAACGTCCAGTGGAAAAGTGCTGCTCGCTGCCCTGACTGCCGACGAAAGGGACGCGATCTTCAAAAGGATCGGCCTCCCTGCCCGCACGCCACGGACCATCACCAACCGCACGGAGCTTGAGAAGCAGCTTCTGGACGTCGCCCGCAATGGCTATGCCGTCGTTCACGAGGAGTTCGAGATCGGGCTGACGGCGGTTGCAGTGCCGATCTACAACCACCTGGGAAACGTCATCGCTGCGGTGAGTATTTCCGGCCCCGCCTTCCGGTTCACGCCGGAAGACCAGCCCGGGCTTGTTGACGGGCTCAAGGATGCAGGCCTGACCATCAGCACAAAAATGGGCTACAGGCGCCGGTAGGCCCGGCCCAACGGGCATGTTTCGCAATCCTCACGGGGATCCTTTGCGCTGTCTTCTTGCGCAACGGCCATCGTGATACGCAACAGCGGCTTCCATCTCCCGGCGGGTGTCACATTCCCGGCAAATCCGCCCCAACCCTTGACATCCCTTGCTATCGAGCGCAATCTGTTGCTTACTACGAACACCGTTGAGCCATGCGGAACGATTCCGTCTTAACCCACGTAGCGCGAAATCAATCCCCTCAACATAGAGGTGCCCATGCACCGGAGCCCCGGACGCACCCCCGGAAACCGCCGGCGGGCACCACAAAGTGCAAAATGTCGACGGCAACAACATGATCATCGAATCGGGCGAGGCCCCCAGCCTTCCGCCCGGCCTGACTCCCGAGGGCCATGTTCACCGCAGGCCCATGCCTCACCGATCAAAGGACCCGCTCATGGCTTCTCATAGTGACCTAAAATCCCATACCCCAGAGGAGTTGCCTGCCGACTACGCTTTGGCAGTAACTCCCCCCAACGAAGACCCCAACCCCGCTGTCCTTGATCCGGAGGACGGGTCCGGAGAACCACTGCCGGACGTCGAAGAGTACGAGCAAATCCTCGAAGAGCTGCGTACTGCCAAAACCGAGCAGGCCGTCTCGGCACGCCGGAACCACTCGCTCACCCTCGACAAGGTCACCTTCGGAATCACCGGCGCCATCGCCATCGCCTTTGTGATCTGGGGCTTCGTGGGCCGGGACAGCCTCGCCTCGTCCTCCACGGTTGCCCTGAACTGGGTCATGGAATACACCGGCTGGCTCTTTATGGTCCTGGCCTCCCTGTTCGTCGTCTTCGTCCTCTGGCTGGCCCTGGGCAAGTTCGGCAACATCCCGCTGGGCAAGGACGGCGAGAAACCCGAATTCCGAACCGTCTCCTGGGTCGCGATGATGTTCGCCGCCGGCATGGGCATCGGACTGATGTTCTACGGAGTAGCCGAACCGCTCTACCACTACATCTCTCCCCCGCCCGGAACCGTGGACGGCCGCACCCCCGCAGCGATCCAGACGGCCATGGCCACCTCAATCTTCCACTGGACCCTGCACCCCTGGGCAATGTACGCAGTAGTCGGCATCGCCATGGCCTACGGCACCTACCGCCTCGGCCGCCGGCAACTGGTCTCCGCAGCCTTCACCTCACTCTTCGGCATCAGAATGGTCGAAGGCCCGCTCGGGAAATTCATCAACATCCTCGCCATTTTCGCCACCCTCTTCGGCACCGCCGCTTCCCTGGGCCTCGGCGCCCTCCAGATCGGCAGCGGCATGACCTCCAACGGCTGGTTCGGCGAAGTCGGCACCCCCGTGCTCGTCGGGATCGTCGCGGTCCTGACCTTCTGCTTCGTCGCCTCGGCCGTCTCCGGCATCAGCCGCGGCATCCAGTGGCTCTCCAACATCAACATGGTCCTCGCCGTCGTCCTGGCACTCATCGTCTTCATCGCCGGCCCCACCCTGTTCATCCTCAACCTGATCCCCTCCGCCGTCGGCGACTACGCCCGCGACCTGGCCGAAATGTCATCCCGGACCGAAGCAGTCGGCGACGAAGCCCTTCGGAGCTGGATGACCGGCTGGACCATCTTCTACTGGGCCTGGTGGATCTCCTGGACACCCTTCGTCGGCATGTTCATCGCCCGCATCAGCCGCGGCCGCACCATCCGCCAGTTCGTCACCGGCGTGCTGCTCGTGCCCAGCGTCGTCAGCGTCATCTGGTTCGGCATCTTCGGCGGAGCCGCTTTCCACATCCAGCAAGAAGCCGACAAAGCAGGCACCCCCGGGCTCGTAACAACAACCGACGGAGTCTCCTCCGTCAACTTCGACGGCGCACTCTTCGACCTGGTCAAGAACCTCGGCATGCCCGGCTGGCTCACCGCCGCCGTCATCATCCTGGCCATGGTCCTGGTCGCAATCTTCTTCGTCACCGGCGCCGACGCCGCCTCCATCGTGATGGGATCCCTCAGCTCCAACGGCGCCGAACACCCCCGCCGCGGAGTCGTGATCTTCTGGGGCACCCTCACCGGCGCCGTAGCCGCAGTCATGCTGCTCGCCGGCGGCGACGAACCCTCCGAAGCCCTCGCCGGCCTGCAACGCATCACCATCGTCGCAGCACTACCCTTCATCCTCGTCATGCTCCTGCTCTGCTTCGCCCTCGCCAAAGACCTACGACGCGATCCCCTCTCCCTCCGACGGCGCCTGGCCACATCCGTCGTCGAACGGGCCATCAGAACCGGAGTCGAACAACACGGCGGCGTCCAATTCGACCTCGTCACCAAACACGACTGCGCCGACACATGCCCGGACCCCGACTCCCACCAAGGCGGCACCCACACCGGCAGCATCCCAACCATCCAAACCCACCAAACAGACCCACCCAAACACTAAATAACACCACCAACAACAACCCGCCCCGGCGGCACGCGGCACCCCACCCCGTGCCACCGGGGCACACCCACACCCCCACCCAGCAGGAATGTATTGCCATTTAGAGATCGTCTTCGGGTCGGGCGGCGAGGATCCGATTGGCCCTGGCCTGCAGGATGCCAAGCGACTCCTGGATCAGGGGCGATGCGATGCTGCCCCTCCGCACCGCAGCGACGATGCGGCGCGCGGGTTTCCCTTTGCCGGTAATGCGCAGTCGAACCACGTTCTCGGCACTACGCAGGGGTGCCAGCCGCGGCAGCAGGCCCACGCCAAGCCCAGCACCCACGAAGGCGATCTGGGTTTCCCACTCAACGGCCTCATGGGCAACCCGCGGTGTCACTCCCACTGCTGTGAACGCCGCGGTGAAGAGGGAATGGTACGTGGAGCCGGCGGCCTCGGTGATCCACGGTTCCCCTGCGAGCTCTTCGAGCGTCACCCTTTCCCGCGATGCCAATGGATGGTCACCGGGAATGATCACGTCCAGGGGATCGTCGAGCAGAACTGTCTGCTCGAAGCGCGGGTCGTCCTCAACATAAGTGTCGGACTGCATGGCAACAATGACCGCCAGGTCGATTCGCTCGGCAACCAACAAATCGAAGCAGCGGGCCGGGTCGGCCTCCAGTACCTGCACCTCCAGCAGGGGGCGTGTTGAACGCAGGGTGGCGGCCAGCGGCGCGAGCAACTGCGCGGCCGCCGTCGAGAATCCGCCGAGCCCAAAACGGGACGGCACCTGGTCGCCTGCCTCCATGGCGGCAGCGCGCAGGCTCTCCCATTCGGCAATGAGGCTGTCCGAGCCCGCCACGAGAAACCGGCCCGTGGCGGTCAGCCGCACACCCCGGCCGTCCTTGGTCAGCAGCTGCATTCCAAGCAGGCGCTGGAGCTCCCGCAACTGCGCAGAGACGGCGGAGGGGGAATACCCTGTGAGCTCCGCGGTTGCGCCAATGGTTCCGCACCGGGCAAACACCCTAAGTGTGATAAGCCTCGCATCAATCATGCACCTATTGTGCACGGATATCTTCCAAATCTTGCGCTTTTGTTGTGGATCAATGATCCCTAATCTCATCATTACAAGGTTTTCGACAACGCCGCTCGCACCCCACGCAGCCGTGGTCCCCACGAATCACACACTTATCCACGCCTCCCGGGAGGAAACACATGTCCGTTCCAGTCTTGCCCCTCAACTCTCGCGGAAAACTCGCTTCATCTTTGCCTGCAGAGCAGCTGGCGGAGATCACCGAGTTGTTCGAGTTCCGGCGCACGGGATATTCCCTCGATGCCCCCTTCTACACCGACCCGACGATCTTCAGCATCGACATGAAGGCCATCTTTGGCCAGCACTGGATCTTTGCCGGCAGCATCGCGGAACTGCCGGAGCCGGGTGACTACATCACCGTCGACTACGGGCCCTACTCCCTGATCGTGCTGCGCAACGACGACGGCGGCGTGAACGTCCTGCACAATGTGTGCCGCCACCGCGGCGCCCGTGTCCTGACCGAGCCCGCGGGGTCAACAGGAAACCTGGTCTGCGGCTACCACTCCTGGACATACTCCCCCGAGGGCAATCTGATCCACGCCTCGGCACCGGGGGAGACAAAGTTCGACAAGGGCTGCTTCGGCCTCAAGCGCGCCCACAGCCGCGAGGTGGCCGGACTCATCTTCGTCTGCATTGCGGACGAACCGCCGACGGATTTCGACGAAACCGCCAAGATCTTCGAGCCATACCTCGCGCCCCACGATCTGTCGAAGACGAAAGTCGCCTACCAGCAAAACATCATCGAGGAGGGCAACTGGAAGCTCGTCATGGAGAACAACCGTGAGTGCTACCACTGCGACGGACACCCGGAGCTCGCCTGCTCCCTCTTTCCCACCTGGGGACTGACGGAGGGCCTGATCCCGGCCCATCTCGAAGAAGTATGGGACCGCAACAAGGAAGCCCAGTCCTCGCTCGAGGAGCGTTGCCGCCGCTATGACCTCCCCTACGAGGTCGTCGAGGAGCTCGACACACGCATCGCCGGAATCCGCATCTCACGGGAATCGCTCGACGGAGAGGGCGAATCGTTCTCGCCCGATGGGCGCAGGCTCTCCAAGAAGCTGCTCGGCGACTTGCGGGACTTCCGCCTTGGCCGCTGCTCGATGCACCTGCAGCCCAACAGCTGGTTCCACTTCCAGAGCGACCACGTCATCACGTTCGGCGTCTTCCCCGTCAACGAACACCAGACCCTGGTACGCACCACCTGGCTGGTAGCTGACGACGCCGAGGAAGGCGTCGACTACGATCTGGACAAACTCACCTACACCTGGAAGCAGACCAACCTGCAGGACAAGGCGTTCGTGGAGCTGTGCCAGAAGGGTGCCGGCAGCCCCGCCTACCAGCCCGGCCCGTACATGAAGAGCGAATACCAGGTCGAGGCGTTCATCAACTGGTACGTGCAGCGTGTCCAGGAGCACTTGGCATGATTGAACTCCTCACCGAGACGGCCATCCAGGAACCACAGCGCATTCGCGGTCTTGAGATGCCGTGGAACAGGGTCATGGGCAGCACCGAGGCGCCCGCCCGCGCTGCCCGTGCACTGGGCCCCTGGCATCCACAGGAGTTCATGGCCGAATGTGTGGAGACCGTTCCCGAGGCGGGCGGCCTGATGACTTTCGTGTTCCGCCGCTGCGACGGTGCGCCCCTGGCGTTCCGTGCGGGCCAGTATGTGAACGTCGCTTTCCCGGTGAACGGCGAGGACCAGGATCCGGTGGACCGCAGCTATTCGCTGTCCAGTTCCCCGACTGAGCCTTGGACCTTCAACATCAGCGTCAAGCGCGACCCCACGGGACTGGTTTCACCGTGGGTGCACGAGAATGTCAAACCCGGCACTGTGCTGGAGATGCTCGGACCGGTCGGCGCATTCCACTTGCCGGATGCCGACCGCCGGGCGCGGTATCTCTTGCTGGCCGCCGGCGCAGGCATCACCCCCATCATGTCCATGGTGCGGACCATCCACTCCCTGCCCGGACATGCCGATGTTGTGGTGCTTTACCACGGAGCGGAGGCCGGAGGCTTTGCCTTCCACATGGAGCTGGCCTACATCGCCTCCGTGGACTCGCGCATCAAGGTCTTCTACTCCCTGGGCGACCGCAACAAACCCGAGGGGTGGGAAGGGCTCAGCGGAAGGCTGACGGCAGCCATGCTGGATGAGGTGGCCCCCGATGCCAACGGCCGCCAGGTCTATGCCTGCGGCCCGGAGGGTTACCTGAACACCGCCACCGAGCTCCTGGGGAAGGTTGGCGTCGACGATACCTCCATTTATATGGAATTCTTCTCGGGAGATCGTCAGACGCTCCTTGAATACCAGGCGGAGCTCGCGCTCGCAGTGGACATTGCCGAAGAAATCGCCGAGGAAATCGCTGACTCCGCCGAGGACTACTACGAAAGCCAGCCCTCAGCGTTCGGGCTCTACGAGCCCGGCTACGACGCCGAGGGAACCCTGAAGGCCACGGGGCTGCCGCTGGAAACCGTCGACCCGGACGCACCCGGTTCCGAAAACCCCGACGGCGGTTCGGGCGGGGCGCCGGAGGCCGGGGCTCCCGATGCTTCGACCTTCGACACCGTAGGAACGGGAAGCCTCACCCTGTCCTTCATGCGCACCGGCATCAATGTGCGCATCGACCCCACCGAGCACATCCTCGGTCCGGCACAGCGTGCGGGCGTCAGGATCGGCGCGAACTGCAAGGAAGGCATGTGCGGCTCCTGCAAGGTCGTCAAGCTTTCCGGGGAGGTCGAGATGAACCACCAGGGCGGGATCCGGGCACGGGAAATCGATGCAGGCAAGTTCCTGCCCTGCTGCTCCACAGCGCGCACCGATATGGTGATCGACGCCTAGCCGCTCCAGCTTGCTTCACCAAAACTGACAACAACTACCTCACAGACTGTCTGATGCGACCAGCATCGCCGTGAGGAGTTCGATCGCCAACCCATAGGAGCCATTCAATGTCAGGTAACAAAGCCGTTGCATACAAGGCGCCGGGGATCGTGGAAATCATCGATACCCCGTTTCCCACCTTTGAACTGCAGGCCGGGCCCGGCGTCAATCCCGTCAATGTCGGCCGGAAGGTCCCGCACGGAGTCATCCTGCGCACCGTAAGCACCAACATCTGCGGCTCGGACCAGCACATGGTTCGTGGCCGCACGACCGCCCCGGCCGGCCTCGTCCTGGGGCACGAAATCACCGGGGAAGTCATCGAGACCGGGCCCGACGTCGAGTTCATCAAGGTCGGGGACATCGTTTCGGTCCCCTTCAACATCTCCTGCGGGCGCTGCCGGAACTGCAAGGAGGGCAAGACAGGAATCTGCCTGAACGTGAACCCGGACCGTCCAGGGTCTGCCTACGGCTATGTTGACATGGGCGGATGGGTCGGCGGGCAGGCGGAGTTCGTCCTGGTCCCCTACGCGGACTGGAACCTGTTGCGGTTCCCTGATCGCGACCAGGCCCTCGAGAAGATCATGGACCTGACCATGCTCTCGGACATCCTCCCGACCGGTTTCCACGGAGCCGTTACGGCTGGTGTCGGCGTCGGGTCGACCGTCTATGTTGCCGGGGCCGGTCCCGTGGGGCTTGCAGCGGCGGCCAGCGCGCAACTGCTGGGGGCCGCGGTGGTCATCGTGGGGGATCTAAATGAGGACCGCCTGGCCCAGGCCCGATCCTTTGGCTGCGAAACCGTCAATGTGGCAATCGGCGATCCGGCTGACCAGATTGAGCAGTTACTCGGCGTCCGGGAGGTCGATGCCGGCATCGACGCGGTCGGTTTCGAGGCCCGCGGACACGGACACGGTGCCGGGGCCCAGGAGGCACCGGCCGCCGTGCTCAATTCGCTGATGGACCTCACCGCAGCCGGCGGGTCCGTAGGCATTCCCGGCCTTTATGTCACCGGGGATCCGGGTGCCGCGGACCAGGCGGCCCAAAAGGGCAGCCTGTCCCTGTCCCTGGGCACCGGCTGGGCAAAGTCGCTCTCCTTCGCGACCGGCCAGTGCCCGGTGATGAAGTACAACCGGCAACTCATGATGGCGATCCTGCATGACAGGATCCAGATCGCCAAGGCGGTCAACGCCACGGCCATTTCGCTCGAGGATGCCCCGCGGGGGTACGCGGAATTCGATGCCGGAGCCGCCACGAAGTATGTCCTTAACCCGAACGGCTACATCAACTAGTCCGGGGAAATGCGTTGGACCGGGAGGAAGGTTGGGGGCTTCCTCCCGTTGAAGGCCAAGTTATGAATCGCAAGCCCATGATCCGCCGAGCAAAGGACCCGCTCATGGCTATTAGCCGTGACTTAAAACCCTCACCCCCAGAGGAGTTGCCTGCCGACTACGCTTTGGCAGTAACTCCCCCCAACGAAGACCCCAACCCCGCTGTCCTTGATCCGGAGGACGGGTCCGGAGAACCACTGCCGGACGTCGAAGAGTACGAGCAAATCCTCGAAGAGCTGCGTACTGCCAAAACCGAGCAGGCCGTCTCGGCACGCCGGAACCACTCGCTCACCCTCGACAAGGTCACCTTCGGAATCACCGGCGCCATCGCCATCGCCTTTGTGATCTGGGGCTTCGTGGGCCGGGACAGCCTCGCCTCGTCCTCCACGGTTGCCCTGAACTGGGTCATGGAATACACCGGCTGGCTCTTTATGGTCCTGGCCTCCCTGTTCGTCGTCTTCGTCCTCTGGCTGGCCCTGGGCAAGTTCGGCAACATCCCGCTGGGCAAGGACGGCGAGAAACCCGAATTCCGAACCGTCTCCTGGGTCGCGATGATGTTCGCCGCCGGCATGGGCATCGGACTGATGTTCTACGGAGTAGCCGAACCGCTCTACCACTACATCTCTCCCCCGCCCGGAACCGTGGACGGCCGCACCCCCGCAGCGATCCAGACGGCCATGGCCACCTCAATCTTCCACTGGACCCTGCACCCCTGGGCAATGTACGCAGTAGTCGGCATCGCCATGGCCTACGGCACCTACCGCCTCGGCCGCCGGCAACTGGTCTCCGCAGCCTTCACCTCACTCTTCGGCATCAGAATGGTCGAAGGCCCGCTCGGGAAATTCATCAACATCCTCGCCATTTTCGCCACCCTCTTCGGCACCGCCGCTTCCCTGGGCCTCGGCGCCCTCCAGATCGGCAGCGGCATGACCTCCAACGGCTGGTTCGGCGAAGTCGGCACCCCCGTGCTCGTCGGGATCGTCGCGGTCCTGACCTTCTGCTTCGTCGCCTCGGCCGTCTCCGGCATCAGCCGCGGCATCCAGTGGCTCTCCAACATCAACATGGTCCTCGCCGTCGTCCTGGCACTCATCGTCTTCATCGCCGGCCCCACCCTGTTCATCCTCAACCTGATCCCCTCCGCCGTCGGCGACTACGCCCGCGACCTGGCCGAAATGTCATCCCGGACCGAAGCAGTCGGCGACGAAGCCCTTCGGAGCTGGATGACCGGCTGGACCATCTTCTACTGGGCCTGGTGGATCTCCTGGACACCCTTCGTCGGCATGTTCATCGCCCGCATCAGCCGCGGCCGCACCATCCGCCAGTTCGTCACCGGCGTGCTGCTCGTGCCCAGCGTCGTCAGCGTCATCTGGTTCGGCATCTTCGGCGGAGCCGCTTTCCACATCCAGCAAGAAGCCGACAAAGCAGGCACCCCCGGGCTCGTAACAACAACCGACGGAGTCTCCTCCGTCAACTTCGACGGCGCACTCTTCGACCTGGTCAAGAACCTCGGCATGCCCGGCTGGCTCACCGCCGCCGTCATCATCCTGGCCATGGTCCTGGTCGCAATCTTCTTCGTCACCGGCGCCGACGCCGCCTCCATCGTGATGGGATCCCTCAGCTCCAACGGCGCCGAACACCCCCGCCGCGGAGTCGTGATCTTCTGGGGCACCCTCACCGGCGCCGTAGCCGCAGTCATGCTGCTCGCCGGCGGCGACGAACCCTCCGAAGCCCTCGCCGGCCTGCAACGCATCACCATCGTCGCAGCACTACCCTTCATCCTCGTCATGCTCCTGCTCTGCTTCGCCCTCGCCAAAGACCTACGACGCGATCCCCTCTCCCTCCGACGGCGCCTGGCCACATCCGTCGTCGAACGGGCCATCAGAACCGGAGTCGAACAACACGGCGGCGTCCAATTCGACCTCGTCACCAAACACGACTGCGCCGACACATGCCCGGACCCCGACTCCCACCAAGGCGGCACCCACACCGGCAGCATCCCAACCATCCAAACCCACCAAACAGACCCACCCAAACACTAAATAACACCACCAACAACAACCCGCCCCGGCGGCACGCGGCACCCCACCCCGTGCCACCGGGGCACACCCACACCCCCACCCAGCAGCAGAGGTTATTACATGTACGACCGCCACGATCAAGGCCCGACTCTCCGGGTTAGCAGGAACGGAAAAGAGTCAGTGGATATCCAGCTTGAAGCATCGAGTCCTGTGACCGTTCGGCTGCTGCTGGATGGTTGCTGCAACTGCCAGGACCACACCGAAAACCGCCCCGGCTCGTATGTTGACAGCGATCTTGGTCTCCGCTGACGGCGGCTGCGCCGCATCCGACCCGGAAGCATGACTGTTCAGCTGGGCGTTGCGGGATCGCCACTCGGCGCTCGGTGTGCAGAATGTGGTGGACGTTCTGCCGCCCTTCGCGAACGGTTAATGCTTCAATTCACCGCAGGCCGAAGCTGGTTGCCAGAGCTATCGCCTCCGTACGCGAGGTGACGCCCATCTTCCGGAAGATGTTTCCCACGTGGAACTTGACCGTGTTTTCACTGATGTTGAGGGCGCCTGCGATGGACCTGTTCCGCTGACCGGATGCCAAGTGCTGCAGCACTTCCAGCTCGCGGCTGCCCAATTTCCAAGCGCTGACGTCGGCCGGAGCAGCCTGCGGGGCATCCAACGGCAGTGTCACTGAGACATCTGCACCCCAGCCGGGCATGACTTCTACCTGCATCTTTCCGTCCAGGGCCTGGACCCGCCGGTCCAGCCTGCCCAAACTGGATGCGTCCGCCGCAAGAGTCCCGCCGCCGTCGTCGCGGACATTGATCAGCAGATTCTCGCCGTCGCAATCCCACTGGGCCCTGACCCTTCGAACTTCCGGCTGGTCCAGCATGGCCAGCAGTAAGCCCCGCACGATCGCTCGGGCGGCATGGGCGACTTCCCCCGGGAGTGCCCGCCCGGTCAGGGGAGGTTCGACGAACTGTACCTCCACCCCGCTGAAACGGGTCAGCGGAAGAAGGTCTTCCCGGAGGCGCTCGAATGCCCTGGCTACCGGCTCTTCGATCAGGTCCGTGGTCCTGTCACTCAATGTGCGCAGCCGCACAAGGGCTTTGGCCACCAAATCAGTGGCTGCTTCACGTGCTGCGGCGTCGTCCAGTGCCGTTGATCTCAGCGCCCCGGCGACGATCTCAAGCGTCGTCGCGTGCTGGTCCACCAGCTCGGAAGTCACCCGGAGGCGTTCAGCTGACGCCGCCCTGGACTCCAGCAAATATGCAGGCGGAGCATCCGCGATCTTTTCCTGAATCCTGCGCGCGGCAAGGTGCCAGAGGTACTTGGCGATATCTGCGTCCGCCGCCGCGTTACCGGCCTCACGGCCGGGCACAACAGGGTCCGTGAGCACCAGCAAAGCCCTGCTGGAGAGGTATTTCATCGCGAGAACTGGTCGTTTCTTTGCGGCTATCACGGCCTCCCCCACCCAAGGTTCCTCCCCGCTGAGGCCAGCACGGAGGCTGTCCAGCTCATCGATGGACACGCCTGAGATGATGCTCTCCAATCCCGCCTTCTTCTGGGGCCTGCCGGTGCAGTCCTCCGTGAAGATGACCAGGGCACTGCTGCCGAGATAAGGAGCCAGCGCCTTCCGTAGTTCTTCCGCTATGGAGGTCAGTGACGCGTTCGCCACCGCCGCGACGGACTCCAGCAAAGGCCATGGCAAAGCCGGGACGCCGGGGCCGCCATGCGGCATGAGGGAGGGGAGCCTGTCCACTGGGGAGCTGGTCATGGGGCCCTTTCGGCAGGAGCAGATCACGAACTACCAGAAAGTATAGCTATAACCATCTTTTATGGGCGTTACACCCATACCAAAGCAGCGGCAGGATTGATGGCGGAATACATCCCGGATGGATGGAGGCCTCCAACAGAGCGAAGGAGAAAATTGTGGGTTCAACAGCACTCGGTTCATCGGACCGGCTCAGCGCCGGGGCAATTCTCCAGAACTTGTCCGTCATTGCCGACGAGATCGGTGGCACCGCAGCCCAGGTCGATGGAGACCGACTGGAAGCGATGACGGCATCCATCCGGTCCGCCGACAGGGTTTTCGTCGCCGGTGCCGGCCGCAGCGGCCTCGTCCTCCGCATGGCGGCCATGCGGCTAATGCATCTCGGCCTCAACGTCCACGTAGCGGGCGACACCACAACTCCGGCCATCCGCGCCGGCGATGTGCTTCTGGTCGCTTCCGGCTCCGGCTCCACATCCGGCGTGGTGAAGGCGGCCGAAACAGCTGCAGCGGCCGGTGCCCGTGTGGCCGCGGTGACCACCAACCCCGACTCCCGCCTCGCCGACCTGGCGGATTCCCTAGTGATCGTACCTGCCGCGCAAAAGACGGATCACAACTCCAGTGTCACCCGCCAGTATTCGGGAAGCCTCTTCGAACAGGTCCTCTTCGTCCTCACCGAAGCCATTTTCCAAACCATCTGGAACGACACCGACGCACCGGCTGAGGAACTCTGGCTCCGGCACGCAAACCTCGAATAAACCTCTGCCTTAACCCCAAGCCAACACCAACAGAAAGAGAAACATCATGAAGCTTCAGGTAGCCATGGACCTCCTGACCACCGAAGACGCGCTTGAGCTGGCCGGTAAGGTCGCCGAGTACGTTGACATCATCGAACTCGGTACGCCCCTGATCAAGGCAGCCGGACTTACGGCTGTAACCGCAATCAAACAGGCCCACCCGGACAAGATCGTTTTCGCCGACATGAAGACCATGGATGCCGGAGAACTTGAGGCCGATATCGCATTCAAGGCCGGCGCAGACCTGGTCTCCGTCCTGGGAAGCGCTGACGATTCGACCATCGCCGGTGCCGTGAAGGCGGCCCATGCACACAACAAAGGCATCGTCGTGGACCTCATTGGCGTGCCGGACAAGGTCACCCGCGCCAAGGAAGCACGGGCCCTCGGCGCCAAATTCGTGGAGTTCCACGCAGGCCTGGACGAGCAGGCCCAGCCCGGCTTCGACCTGGATGGACTGCTCAGTGCCGGTGCAGAAGCACGCGTCCCGTTCTCGGTGGCCGGCGGCGTCAACCTCTCCACCATCGAAGCCGTCCAGCGGGCCGGCGCCGAGGTTGCCGTAGCCGGCGGTGCAATTTATGGTGCAGCTGATCCCGCATTGGCAGCCAAGGAGCTCAAGGCCGCCATCGTCTGAGCCTTACGTATGGTGCGGCGGCCGGCACCGGAAAGGTGCCGGCTTCCGCATGATGCAGTGCACTATTCGGCCCGATCATGTCCTCCGCCTGGAAAGCAGCAAATGCCAGATACCCTCGTCCGGTCACGCCGGACTGGAAATCCGCCCGGGGATCCGCGTGACCGCCCTCTGAGCAGGATTGCCGAACGTTCGTCCTTGCTGAGCGATACTCACACCAGACGCAATGCCAAGCGGCGAAAGACCATCGAAGGTTGGTCAGTAGGCGTTCTTGGCGTAATGGCAATGCTTGGAATCATCTGCGCATCGCTCCAGTACACCGGGTGGTGATCCCGGGTCCAGCTTTCCGCTGTAATCCATGGCAGCCGAGCCGCGGATCCTGGAGCTAGTGCCGGTTCGCCTGTTCTGGATTCGTGGGCGCCCGGCCTCCGAGGCGACTGGTGATCCGCAATGCCGCAGCCGCGCAGGCTTCGCCCAGACTTTGCAGTCGCTCTTGTGAGACGCGGAACCGGGGGGCAGGGATGAGGACCGCAGCCACAACGTCCCCGCGGTGGTCATGGACGGGTGCGGCCACCCCGACTTCGTCGATCGATGATTCACCGTAGTTGATAGCCCATCCCCTGTGGCCGATGTCGCCGAGTTTGATTTCGTAGCCCTCAAGGCTGGCATCATCCAGTCCCGGATAGGTGATGGCTCCGCTGCGCAATAAGGCTCGGACACGTTCGGCAGGTTCGGTGGAAAGGAAGACCTGGACGGAGGCGCTCATGGCGTCCTGGTACCTGGCTCCCAGCGGAGTGGTGTGTTTGATCTGGTGGGGGCTGGCGATTTGTTCGACACACATCGCCTCGGACCCGTTCCAGACCATGAGTGCACTCGTTTCGCCGGTCTGCTCGGTGAGTTCACGCAGGACCGGGTAGGCCACGCGGCGCTCTTCGAGTTCGGCCAGCAGCGGCCCCGCAACGGCAATGAGGCCCAGACCAAGCCGAAACCGGCGGGTCTCTGGATCGCGCTCCACGAGGTGTTCCTGTTCAAAAGTGGACAGGATCCGCGAAACGGTGCTTTTGTGCAGGCCGACCCGGGTGGCGATCTCGGTTACGCCGAGCAACGGTTCATCGGCGGTGAAGGTTCGCAGCACGGCGATGGCGTTGACGATGACGGACGTGCCCCTCGTATCGCCGTTTCCGCTGGCTTCAGGGGATTCTTCTTGGCTCATGGTGGTTACTATCATTCCGTACGGGGACCGGAAAGGCGGCACCACCTGTTACGTGGCGCCGCCTCCTGCGCGTCAGGGGAGAGTCAGGCCCCGATGATGTTGTGCTCCGGCCCGAACGGGAACTTGGTGATGTTCTCCGCCCCGTCCTCGCCCACCACCAGGATGTCGTGTTCGCGGTAGCCGCCGGCACCAGGCTGCCCGTCGAGGACAGTAATCATGGGTTCCATGGAGACCACCATTCCCGGTTCCAGGACAGTGTCGATGTCCTCGCGGAGTTCCAACCCGGCTTCGCGTCCGTAGTAGTGGCTGAGGACGCCGAAGGAGTGCCCGTAGCCGAAAGTACGGTTGGCGAGGAGCCCATAACCAACGTAGATCTCGTTCAGTTCGGCGGCGATATCCTTGCAGACCGCGCCAGGCTTGATGAGTTCCAGGCCACGCTTGTGGACCTCCACGTTAATGTTCCAGAGCTCCAGGGAACGGGCATCCGGTTCGCCGTAGAACAGGGTGCGTTCCAGCGCCGTGTAGTAGCCGGAGGTCATGGGGAAGCAGTTCAGCGAAAGGATGTCGTGTTCCTGGACCTTCCGGGTGGTGGCCCAGTTGTGGGCCCCGTCCGTGTTGATCCCTGACTGGAACCACACCCAGGTGTCCCGGATTTCAGAGTTGGGGAACGTCCTGGCGATCTCGTGGACCATTGCCTCGGTGCCGATCAGGGCAACTTCGTACTCGGTGATGCCAGCCGTGATGGCATTGCGGATGGCCTCGCCTCCGAGGTCGCCAATGCGGGCACCATGTTTGATGACCTCGATTTCCTCCGCTGACTTGATCATGCGCTGGCGCATCGCTGCCTGCGCCACATCCACGAGCGTTGCGCCGGAGAACGCTGCCTGGATCTTGTTGCGGTTGTCCAGCGGCAAGGAGTCATCCTCGACGCCGATGCGGCGCGGGTTGATGCCGCGCGTCCGCAGGACTTCCTGAATGGCGAAGATGTAGTTGTCCCGGCGCCAGTCCGTGTACACCAGGTTGTCGCCGTAGCTCCGGCGCCACGGCATGCCGGCGTCGATATTGGCCGTCACGGTGACTGTGTCATCCTTGGTGACCACCATGCCGTACGAGCGGCCGAAGGTAGTGAACAGGAAGTCCGAGTAGTACTTGATGGAGTGGTAGCTGGTCAGGACGACGGCGTCCAGGTCCTTCTCTGCCATGATCCGGCGAAGACCGGCAAGCCTTCGCTCGAACTCGGCGCCGGAGAACGTCAGGTCCACCTTTTCGCCGTTGTTCAGTACTTTCAGGCGCTCGAGCTCGGCTACGGACGATGCGTTCTCGGTGATGATGGTCATTGCGCGCTTTCCCTTCAATGCTGTGAACGGGACTTCATTGCCCTCAACATGTTGCGTTGGACGCAACCTTGTTGCATCAATATAGCTCCGCCGAGGGCGCGGGTCAATGGTCATGGCCAAAAATGGGGTGACGTCAAGCGTCTTCACCCACCTGATGGGTCCGAAACGCGCCCCAGCGTTGCTTCAGGCGTGCATCAGTTGCGCCAGCCGCCCACGGATCGCGGCAGGCTTGCCAGCTTCGTCGCAAGGTGCAGGGCAACAAGCCTGCCGGTCCCGCGGGGGTCGCCGCCGCACAGCGAGAAGATCCGCTGCAACCGCTGATGCATGGACTGCCGCTCGACGTGCAGCTCACGGGCAGCCTGCGCGGTGTTGCATCCTGAGTCCAGCCAAACCCTCAACGTTTCGACTAAAACGGACCGCCGCTGGGCATCATGGTCGAGGATTGCTCCCAGCTCCTGGCGAATGAACTCCTCCCGCCGGGCCTCGTCCATGGTTTCAACGGCAAGCCGCTCCACTGCGAATTCCTGGGCGTCCAGCACCCTGGCGCCTGGTCGCGAACCGGGCCTGAATGCCTCGGCGTCGGCGGCGAGTTGCAGGGTCAGCCGCGCCTCCGCCAGGGACCAGCGGGCCGATGCGATCCCGGAGGTGACCGGACCAACGGCGCTGACAGTTCCGTCGGGCGCGGCCAGCGAGTGCAGCCCGGTGATGATCTTGTTCCGGTCCCCCTGGGTGTCGCCTGGGCGAAGGCCGGCCAGAACCAGCAGCTCGGCGTTGTCGGCATAGCTCGCGCTTGGGTGGCCCGCGCGCAGCAGGAGGTGTTCCACCGCCGTGCGGAGTTGCTGGGTTTCAGGAGATCGGATGACGACGGCGACAAGCTGGCCAGCCGCCGGAATCCCCGCCGCCGGCGCGAGCTGCTGGAGCCGCCAGTTTTGGGTTCCCGAGTCGACTGCCCTGATCAGTGCTGCGCCCGCCATTTCCTTCAGGCCGGGTGGCATGCGCTGCAGCAGGGCAAGGGCAAGAATGTCCACGGATCGGCTTCCCGCGATCCTGGCCAGGTTCACATCGGCGTCCCCCTGGACGTGCAAGGCGAGGCGGGCAGCAGGCACTCCCCGCACTGGCACGTCAACGTGGATGACCTTTGTGCGGTGGTCCCGCGCCCCGTCCTCTGCCTCGGCCGGGTTGGAGCTGTCAGCGCCCTCGGCCGGCACCGCACTCGCCAGGGTGGCTCCCGCCGTCGACGTCAACACCACTTCTGAGCCGGTGGCTTCCGCGAGGACGGCAAGGATCCGGTCGAGGCTCCCGCCGTGGGCCAGTTCAACCGCCATGGCGTGGCTTGCTTGGTCAGCCTGCTGCAATTGGCCTGCAGACTCGCTCACCAACAGCGAGTTGATTGCTTCCATGACGCCCACGAACGGCACCGTTTTGCGAAGTTCGATCAGGGGAAGGCCTGCGCTTTCCGCCGCCGAGATCATCGACGAAGGAATGGAGGGCAGCTCAGTGCCGGTCTCGATGGCCAGCGCAGCCACACCCCGCTCCGCCAGCTCCCGGATGTATCCGGTGCGCCGCGTGTCGCTTGCCAGCGCGAGGGCCTGGCCGCCTGTCAGCAGCAGCTCACCGCCGCCTAGAAGCGGGGCGATGTCCAGGACTTCACTGGAATGGATCCACCGGAGCTGCGTTTCGGCCGCGATTCCTGCGGCGGCGCGGACCACCGGTTCGGCAGCAATGAGGGTGGAATGGTTCAAAACATCCTGCAGGCGTATTGGCATGACACTCCGTCGCGTAAGTCGCTGTACTTCACGACAGATTGTAGATGGTGCATGTGCGGTGGGCCACATAATCTTGAAGAATCCCCATCCCCTCAACGAAGAGGCCCCCATGCAAGAACCAACTTCTGCGCCAATAGCCGGGCAGCCAGCCCACCAAGAAGACGTCGAAGCCTGGCTCCAGCCCATTCCGGAATCCCAGCGCACCCACAAAGTCTCGGGCCAGTTCTGGATCTGGGCCGGCGCCAACCTGGCCCCGATCAACTGGGTCCTTGGCGCCCTCGGAATCCACCTGGGGCTGGGCTTCGCGGACACCGTCACGGTGCTGGTGCTGGGCAACCTGATCGGAATGCTTCTGTTCGGCTGTTTTGTCCTCCTCGGCCAAAAAACCGGCGCCACCGGCATGGTCCTGGCCCGCGCAGCATTCGGCCGCCGCGGCAACTACCTCCCGGCAGCCATCCAGGCGCTCCTGGTGATCGGATGGTGCGCAGTCAACACGTGGATCATCCTGGACCTGGTCATGGCCCTCTTCGGCACCCTCGGCTGGGTGGACCCAACAGCCCAGAACTACGCCTGGAAAATCGGGGTCGCCACCACCATCATGGCCGCCCAGGTAGCCATCGCCTGGTTCGGCTACAAAGCCATCGCCGCCTTCGAAAAGTGGACCGTCCCGCCCACCATCATCATCCTGGCCGTGATGTCGGCGGTCGCCTGGTTCGGCATGAAGATCAATTGGTCCTACGCCGGCCCGGCAGGCAACATCCTTGAAGGGTCGGAGCGGATCGCAGCCATGAGCGCCGTGATGACCGCCATCGGCATCGGCTGGGGCATCACGTGGTTCACTTACGCGGCCGACTACTCCAGGTTCGTGAGTACGGAAGTCCCCAAGAAAAAGGTCTACCTGGCGTCCGTCCTCGGCCAGTTCATCCCCGTGGTCTGGCTCGGCATCCTCGGTGCGAGCCTGGCCACCAACAGCGGCGAAATCGATCCCGGAAAACTCATCGTCCAGAACTTCGGCGTCCTGGCACTGCCCGTCCTCCTAATGGTGCTGCACGGCCCCATCGCCACCAACATCCTCAACATCTACACGTTCTCCGTCGCCACGCAGTCGCTGGACATCACCATCAGCCGCCGCAAGCTCAACCTGTTCGTCGGCGTCTTCTCCCTTGCCGCCGTCGTCTTCTTCATCTTCCAGGAGGACTTCGCAGCGGTCCTCGACGCCTGGCTCATCGGGCTCGTCGCCTGGGTCGCAGCCTGGGGCGGCGTCATGCTGGTCCACTACTTCTGGATCGAGAAGCGCTGGCCCGGCAACCCGGCACGGCTCTTCGACGCCGTCGGCACCAAGCGCCTTCCGGGCATCAACTGGGCAGGGGTCATCTCCCTCGTGGTCGGCATCTTCGCCACCTGGCTGTTTATGTACGGACTTGTGCCCGCCATGCAGGGCCCCATCGCCGTGGCCCTGGGCGGCTGGGACCTGTCATGGCTCGCCGGCGGAGTCGCCAGCGCTGCGACCTACGCAGTCCTGGGGCCGAAGGCCCACCGCAAGTACCTGGACAGCGCCCTGAACGTCCCCGCCAGCCATTCAGCAGAGCCTGGTCTTGCCGGCGTCGGAGGACCGCAGGCTGCACCCGCCGAAATCTGAACAGGGAACCCAACGCCAGACCTCGTCTGTAACTCTGAACCACTAGGAACCATGACATGAACCCCCTCGCCTTCCCGGACGAAGCCCACCCGATCACCTGGCCCGACGGCAAGCACGCAGCAGCTTCCTTCACCTTCGACGTCGACGCCGAGTCCTGCACGATCGCCCACGATCCCAAGAGCACCCGCCGGATGTCCCTGATGACCCACCAGTCGTACGGACCCAAGGTCGCCGTTCCCCGGCTGCTGCAGATCCTCAACCGGCAGGACATCCGGGCCACGTTCTTCGTCCCTGGCTTCACCGCCGAGTGCTACCCGGACACCGTCCGCCGGATCGTGGATGCCGGGCATGAGGTGGCACACCACGGCTACCTGCACGAGCACATGCAGGGGATCGACGCCGAGACTGAAGCCCGCTATTTGGACCGCGGACTCGCCGCCCTCGCCAAGGCCGCAGGGGTGGAGCCCGTGGGCTACCGCGCACCGTGGTGGGAGCTCAACTGGCAGTCGGCAGCCCTCCTCGCGGACCGGGGCTTCCTCTACGATTCAAGCCTGCTCGACGGCGACGCCCCCTACCGTTTCAGCGTCGCGCCGGGCGACAGCCGGGACATCGTGGAAATCCCCGTCGACTGGGCCCTGGACGACTGGGAGCAGTACGCCTTCTACCCCGGTGTCACCGGCAGCGGAGTCATTGAAAGCCCCGCGAAGGTCCTGGAAATGTGGACCCTCGAGGCAGAGGCACACCACGCGGCCGGAAGCTGCTTTGTGCTGACCAACCACCCGTTCATCTCCGGGCGGCCGTCCAAGGCAGTTGCCCTGGAGCAGCTCATGGAACGTGTGAAGGCAATGGACGGAATGTGGGTGGCCACCATGGAGGAGATCGCCGAGCACACCCGCCGCACGGTCACCGAGGTCCACGAACACGCCCGGATCGAAGTGCCGTCCTTCCCGGACACGGGGGCTGTGTTCACGCCGGCAAGCGTCCGCGAATCAAAGCCCAGCACCGCCCTCTAACCCAGGACGCTCGCTCACTTCCTGCAGCTTTTTCCAGGATGGTCTCTCACTCTGCTGAAGAAAGTGAGAGACCATCTGGGACTTTCCTGCAGGAAGTGAGAGAGCGTCTTTTCGGCACCGGGCGGGACGGCTACGCGGCGTCCAATTGCCCCAGGCAGTAGTTCTTGAACCAGTGCCTGATGCGCTGCGGCAACCGCGGATAAACCACCGCGGTGCACCGCATGGCGAGGTCGAACCGGCGCCCATGGCCTGCGCTCCACGTCAGCCCGAAGCCCTGGCGGAGGTGGTCGGGAAGAAAGCCTGCGGTCAGGAACCGGGCGAACGGCATGACGGCGCGGTACCAGAGCGGGCCGGTCCGCGGATGGAGCAGGCCGTGGGCGACCCGCACGGCGGCGTCGTCGGCGGTGAGGGACTCTATGCGGCTGTCCCAGTAAGCGCGGAAGGCCGCGCGGTCCGCAGGCCACAGCTCGGCCGGGAGCTGCAGTGCTGTTCCGAGCTTCGCGTAGTCGCGGTACATTTGGTCGGCCGTCTCCTCGTCGAGCGGGCCATAGACACGCTCGAAGACGGTGACGGCCGTGTCATAGAGTGTCGCCACCACCCACAGCTGCGACTCCGCGTCGAAGGCGCTGTACCCCTTGGAGCTTTCGTCCGGAGCCCGCCGGACCGGCGCATGGGCCCGGTTCACCCGGCGGCGGACGGCTGCCACCTGTCCGTCGGTGCCGTAGACGATGGCATAGACGTAGGTGAGTGTTCCGCGCAGCCGGTCGAGCGGCCGCTCCGTGAAGCGGCTGTGCTCGGCCACACCGTGCCCCACGGCCGGGTTTGCGATCTGCAGCAAAATGGCGCGGCCTGCCCCGGCGAGCAGAATGCCTTCTGCGCCAATGTCGGCAAGTCGAGGAACCATGCCCACAAATGTACCGGAGACAGCCAAGAGCGGGCACTGCGGAAGAGGACGACGGCGGCCGCCTCCCGCCGTCGTCCGCTTCCGTTTTCGGACGCAACATTTTGGCGAACCCCGCGCGTCGCCCTATTCTTTGGTTAGCTAAGCCTTACCTAACCACCGGAGACTCACGTGACCACCACTGCAACTGCCCCCAGCGACAGTTCCCCGGCCATGCCGCCTGAGATCTTCCGGGACGGGTGGGGCATTCCGCACCTGCGGGCCGGCTCCCCCGGCGAGCTGTCCTTCCTCCAGGGCTACAACGCGGCAGCGGACCGGTCCTGGCAGATCGAGATGGAACGCTGGCGGTCGGAGGGCCGGACGGCGGAGCATCTGGGCCCGGACGGACTCGACTGGGACCGGTTCGCCCGGCGCGTGCGGCTGGACGAGACCGCCCGCCGGTGCTTCGAAAATCTGGACGCTGACACTCGGCGCTGGTGCACCGCCTACGTGGACGGCGTGAACCACGCCCTCGAAGCAGGCCGCCGGGATGCCGCCGAGTTCCGCGCAACGGACACCACCCCGGCCCCGTGGGAGCCGTGGACGCCGCTCGGCGTTTTCCTGGTCCACCACATTCTCTTCGGCACGTTCCCCAACAAACTCTGGCGCGAACACGTGGCCGCGACCCTCGGCGACGACGCCGTGAACCTGTTCAGCATCGAGGCCCCGGTATGGGCCGGCAGCAACGCGTGGGCCGCAGCGGGCACCCTGACCGCGTCCGGTTCCCCGCTCATCGCCGGCGACCCGCACCGGCTGATGGAACTCCCGGGCGTCTACCAGCAGGTGCGGCTGGCGTGCCCGGAGTTCGACGTCGTCGGGCTGGCTTTCCCGGGCGTCCCCGGGATCCCCCACTTCGGCCACACCGGGTCAGTCGCGTGGGCTGTCACCAACGCCATGGCCGATTACCAGGATCTGTTCCGCGAGCAGCTGCGGGAAAACGACGGCGTGATGTCGGCTTTGGGGCCAGCAGGCTGGGAGCCGGTCCGTACGCACCATCGGGAAGAGATCCTGGTCCGCGGCTCCGCGGCTGAGACGGTGGAAGTCATCGAAACCGGCCGCGGTCCGGTCATTTCGGCAGAGCCCGACGGCGGGGCGCTGAGCCTGCGGACGCCGGCCCGGGCAGCGGGGACGCTGGGTTTCGAGGCCCTCCTGCCCCTCCTGCGCAGCCGGTCCGCCGGGGACGTGGAAGCGGCGCTGGACTCCTGGGTGGAACCGGTCAACTGTGTGCTGGTTGCCGACGCCGGCGGTGACGTCCGCCAGCTGGTCGCGGGAAAGGTTCCGGTCCGGAGCCGGCAAAACCGGGTCCGCCCTGTGCCGGGATGGTCGGCGGAGCACCAATGGACCGGAGACTGGGAGAAAATGCCCGGATCCCGCGTGGCCTCCCTTGCCGTGAACGCCAACGACCGCGATTCCGGCGGCGGGGACCAGCTGGGGCTCGAGTTCGCCCCCACCCACCGGGCCCGGCGGATCCGGCACCTGCTGGAGGATCACGGGCCAGGGCTGGATGCGGATGCCATGCAGCGGATCCACATGGACACCCAGCTCGGTTCCTGGCCGGCGCTCCGTGCCCTGCTGCAGGAACCCGCTTCGCTGTCCGCTGCGGCGGGTGCCCTCCGGGAACGGTTGCTGTCGTGGGACGGCCACATGGACGCGGACCGCAGCGACGCCCGAGTCTTTGCGGCCTGGAGGTCTGCGCTGGTCATCGCGCTGGCGCGCACACCCAAACTGCTGCCCCTCGCCGAACCGCACGGCCTCTCCCCTCTGTTCGGACCATGGCTCAACGCCGCCTCGCGGGTGGGCTTCGCCCTCGAAACGCTGATCGCGGACGGCCCGGCGGCCGGCGTCGACGTATCCTGGGCCGCCCGGGAGGCGCTGGAGGAAGTGGCCGCCGCAGCATACGCGGAAACCTGGGGATCCACCCATACTGTCCTGCCGCTGCATGCCCTGGACGATCACGGACCCCGAGGATTGGCGCCGGCAGTCCCCCTCACCGGCCTGTCCGGCGACACCGGCTGCGTCCTGTCCACCGAGAGCCTGCCCGGTGTGACCGACAGGTCGTTCCGCGGGCCCGTGGCCCGCTACGTCTGGGACCTGGCGGACCGGGCCGCGAGCCGCTGGATTGTGCCGTTCGGCGCCTCGGGGAATCCCGACGACGCACACTTCGCCAGCCAGCTGCCCCTCTGGGCGGCCGGCGACCTCATCCCCGTCATCACCGGCTGGGAGCAGCTGACCAAGGAGAACCATGACCCACGCTGACACCGCCGCTCCGCTCTCCGCCAGGGACGCCGTCTACACAGAGGAACTGCCCCGGCTGGGCCAGCTGCGGCTGATTCCGCTTGCCCCGAAAAGTGATGCGGACCTGCTTCATGGCTGGGTCAGGGAGGACCGGGCGAGGTTCTGGGGCATGCAGTCCATGAGCCGGGACGAAGTCCGGGACATCTACCTGTTCGTGGACAGCCTGGACACTCACCACGCCTATCTGATCTCCATCGATGACGAGCCCGTGGGGCTGTTCCAGACCTACGAGCCGCTGCAGGATCCGGTGGCTGACGCCTACCCGGCCCGTCCCGAGGATGCCGGGCTGCACTTGCTGCTGGCCCCGGCCGCACGGCCGGTCCCGAACTTCACCGCTACCGTGCTCGCGGGCCTGATCCGGTGCCAGCTGTCCGATCCCGCCAAGGACCGCGTGGTCGCTGAGCCGGACGCACGGAACAGCAAGGCGATCGCGCGATTCGTGAGGTTCGGGTTCGAAGCCGGCGCCAGGGTGCAGCTGGCCGAAAAGGAAGCGCAGCTGGTGTTCCTCACCCGCGAACGTTTCGAGTCCCGACGGCCCTAGCTCTTCACACGGCACCAAATCATCCAGGAGGGTTGGATTAATCCTCCACCCAGAGCGGACGACGGCGGGATGTCCCGCCGTCGTCCGGATGCGTCTGTGGCCGCGCATTACCGCACACGATAGTTTTAGGGCATGACGGCAAGCTACCGGTACGACGTGGAGGTCCTGCACCTGCTGGTCTCCCCGGCGCACGCCTACTTTGGCCGGGCGCGCGAGGGGGCGGCCGACGTACCCACCACGGACGCGGACCGGGTTGAGCTGGTGGCGGGCAAAGGGATCGTGGGCGACCGGTTCTTCGGGAAGGCTGCGCACATGGATGCCGCGGTCACCGTGATGGCCGTGGAAGCGCTTGAATCGATTGCCGCGGAGCTGGGAACGGCGCCCTTCGACCCGCTGCTGACACGGCGCAACGTGATTCTTCGGGGAGCCGACCTGCCTCCCCTGCTCGGCGGCGACTTCGCGCTCGAATCGAACGGCGAAATCGCGCAGTTCAAGGCAGGCCGTCCCGCCCACCCCTGCGCATGGATGGACGAGATGCTCGCCCCGGGCGCCCATAAGGCCATGCGCGGACGTGGCGGCATCCGCTGTCAGGTCCTCTCGGACGGCGTCCTTCACCGCGGTCCCGCGGTATTGGTCAGCCCAGTACCGCTGGACCCGGAGCGCGCCGGCGCCGCCACGCTGCTGAGGCCTTCCCGCCTGCCCTGACAGCCCCACGAGTCAGCCTTACGGAAGCGAGTCCAGGATGCTGTGCGGCCACTCGTTCGTGAGCAGAAACGCACGACGGCGGGACGTCCCGCCGTCGTCCGCTTGCGTTTGGTGCCGCTCCCCTGCGGCGCCCCTCCCCTAGAGCGCCGACCAGCCGCCGTCGGACGCCAGGATGGCGCCGTTCAGGTTGGTGCCGTCGTCGCTGAGAAGGAACGTGATCGACGCGGCGAGCTGCGCCGCGGTGGCAGGCGTCGGGATGTTGGCCTGCATCAGCGGCCCCAGCCGCTCGGCGGCCATCTGGGAGCCGAAGTTCGCCACAATGCCGGTGATCGTGGGGCCCGGTGCCACGGCGTTGAACCGCAGGCCTCTGGGTCCGTAGATCACGGCGGAGTTCTTCGTCAGGCCGACGACGGCGTGCTTGGACGCCGTGTACGCGGCGCCGGCAGCCGAGCCGCGGATCCCGGCCTCGGAGGAAATGTTGACCACGGAGCCTGTGCCGGCCTCCAGCATCAGCGGCACCACGGCGCGAGTGAGGCGCATCAACGCGGTGACGTTGATCCGGAAGACGCGGTCCCAGAGGTCGTCGTCCACCTCGTGGATAGGCGCGAAGTTGTCCATGATGCCGGCAACGTTCGCCAGCGCATCCACCCGTCCCGCGGCGGCGGTGAGCACAGCAGCGACGGTTTCCTCGGTGGAGATGTCGCCGGCGACCGGGACCAGGTCCAGTCCGGCGTTCTCTGCCACGAGGTCATCCAGGCGTTCCTTGCTGATGTCGGCGGCGATGACCCTGCCGCCCTCCTTGGCGACGCGCAGGGCGGTGGCCTGGCCGATGCCCGATCCGGCGCCGGTGACGATGACCGTTTTTCCTGCAAAGCGCCCGCCGGTGATGGTTTCCTGCCACGTGGCTTCGTTGCCCATGATGTCCTTCCAGACGTGTGAGGGATGATGCCCACCAGCTTATGACACTCTGTGTCATTATGTAAGGGTGAATACTGGTGGAATGCCAACGGACGCCCTGAAGACCGCCACCCGCCCCTCCGGACGGCCCGTGAGCATCGACCCCGACACCGTGGCTGCCCTGGCGCTGCACCTCTTCGCCGAGAACGGTTATGAGCAGACCTCCATGGAGGACATCGCCCGCGAGGCCGGCATCGGCCGCAAGAGCCTGTACCGCCATTTCGCCAGCAAGGCCGACCTCGTCTGGGGCGGCACCGGGCCCGTGATCGAGGCATCGCAGCATGTGTTGGAGTCGCCGCCTTCTAAGGACAAGGCCGACGGCGACGTCCTGGCCGGTGTGCGCGAGGCCGTGATTGCGGGGGTTGCGGTCCTGCCGGACCTGGCGGTGACGCGCGGCAGGCTGCGGATGATCGCCGAACACCCGGAGCTGATGAGCCGGAGCTACGAATTCCTCGGCGCCCAGCGCGAACGGGCACTGTCCTACCTCACGCTGCGCGGCGTGCCCGAACAGACCGCCCGCTACCTCTGTGCCGCATTGATCGGGGCGACGTTCGAGGCGTGGATCCAGTGGGCCGTGGGAACGGACCCGGATCCCGTGCCGTACCTGATTGCAGCGACGGACGTCCTGCGGCTGCCGCCAACGGAAGACTGAGCGTTGCCGGGGGCCAGGCGTTTCGCGCCCGCCCCCGCCAAACGGAAGCGGACGACGCCGGGAGGTCCCGCCGTCGTCCGCTTGCGTTTGATGCCGCTACAGCCTGTGGTGCTCCGGGCCTGCCCACCGGGTACCCCCGGCACTGGCTTTGGTTGCCGGCGGCCCGGCGTAGGTCCAGATGCACGGCCGGCCGGAGTCGCTGGGGAGGAGCTGGCCTTCGGACAGCCAGATGCTCGCTCCCGCGGGGCTCCTCCATACGCCGCTCAATTCGCAGTGCGCGCCGGTGGCCTGCTGCCGCGGCACCGACAGGTTGATGATGCGGCGTGCCCGCTTCTCAGCCACGGGGATCCTCTTCTTCACGATGCCGCTCCCGCCGGTTCTCGGTAGTTGCTTTCGGGGATATCGGTGATGAACATGTACCCGGGGGCGTGGCTGATGGCGAAGGCGGGCCTGGATGCCATCACCGCGTTCTGCGGTGTCACGCCGCAGGCCCAGAACACCGGCACTTCCCCGTCCCTGATCTCCACGGCGTCGCCGAAGTCCGGTCGGTTGATGTCGGCAATGCCGAGCTCCTCGGGCGATCCGACGTGGACCGGACTGCCGTGCACCTTGGGCACCTCCGACGTCACCCGGATGGCGGTGTCCACCAGTTCGGGCAGCATCGGCCGCATGGAGACCACCATGGTGCCGTGGATCCGTCCGGCGGGTGTGCACTCGACCGTGGTGCGGTACATGGGCACGTTGCGGCCGGTTTCGGTGTGCCGCAGCGGGATCCCCGCACTGGCCAGTGCCGCTTCGAAGGTGAAGCTGCAGCCGATGAGGACGCCCACCATGTCGTCACGCCAGACAGAGGCGACGTCCGTGACTTCCTCGGACAGTTCGCCGTCCACCCACACCCGGTAGGCGGGGATGTCCGTGCGGATGTCCGATCCAGCAGCGAGGGAACTTTCGTACTGTCCCGCCGGGATGATGTCGATGATCGGGCAGGCCTTGGGGTTGAGCCGGCAGAACTCGATGAATTCGTCGGCGTAGTCTGCCGTGACTGCGATCAGGTTGGCCTGGGTGTATCCGTCGCTCCAGCCGGAGGTGGGGGTCGCCAGTCCATTGCGGAACTGCAGGCGGGCGTCGGCGGGGGCGAGGTGGGCGTGTGGCTGGCTCACTTGGACTCCACAAGTTCAGCTGAGGACTGCAGGTACTCCTCGTCCTCGGCCACGTTGGAGTCGCGGCCCAGGGCCAGGCCAACCAGGGTCAGGACGCAGGCGACACTGAGGTAGATGGCCACCGGGACCCAGCTGTCATAGGTGCTCAGCAGGAGGGTGAACATGAACGGTGCGATGGCGCCGCCGATGATTCCGGCGAAGGTGTAGGCCAGGGAGCTGCCGGTGGAGCGGAGCCGCGGCGAGAACTGCTCGACGACGAACGCTGCCTGGGGTCCGTACATAAACGAGTGGCAGAGCAGGCCCAGCACGATGCCCACAATCAGCATGACCGGGGACCGTCCCTCGAGGACGATGAAGAACAGGTAGGCCCAGACGGCGGCGGCCACTGCGGCGATACCGTAGACCAGGCGGCGGTTGATGCGGTCGGAGATGGCTCCGGCGAGCGGCATGGTGAAGAGCTGGAGTGCGGACCCGATCAGGACGGCGACGAGAACCTGGCCGCGGTCAAAACCGAGCTCCTGGATGCCGTAGGTGAGGGTGAAGACGGTGCACATCGCGTAGAGGACGTCCGGGCCGATGCGGCTGAGCATGGCGGCGATGAGGGGCCGGCGCTGGGTGGCGAGGACTTCGCGGATGGGGGCCTTGGGCTTGTCGCCGCGGGCTTCCATGGCCTTGAAGATGGGGGTGTCCTCGAGCTTGAGCCGGATCCAGAGGCCGAACGCCACCAGCAGTGCGGAGATCAGGAACGCGATGCGCCAGCCGAAGCTCAGGAAGTCTTCTTCGGACAGGGTCAGGGTGAGGATGGCAAGTGCGCCGTTGGCCATGAGGTTGCCGGCGGGCGGGCCGATCTGCGCGGCAGAGGCCCAGAATCCGCGCTTGTTCGGGTCGCCGAATTCGCTGGACAGCAGGACCGCGCCGCCCCATTCGCCGCCGACGCCGACGCCCTGGGCGAAGCGGAGAAACACCAGGATGGCGGGGGCGATAACGCCGATGTTGTCATACGTGGGGAGCAGGCCGATAAGGAAGGTGGCCACGCCGATCAGCATCAGCGTGATGACCAGGATCTTCTTGCGGCCGATCTCGTCCCCGAGCCGGCCGAAGATGATGCCGCCGACGGGACGGGAGATGTAGCCGACGGCGTAGGTGGAGAACGCCAGCAGGGTTCCGGTCACCGGGTCCGAGGCCGGGAAGAAGATGAGCGGGAAGACGATCGCAGCCGCCGCGGAGTAGACGGCGAAGTCGTAGAACTCCAGTGCGGTTCCGGTCAGGCTGGCCGCGAATGCCTTGTACATGTCCTTGCGCCCCACCGGGGGCTTCGGGTCTACGGGGGCCATTGCTTGGGGAGTGGCCATTTGTTCCTCCATGAAGAGAGTGGATGTCATCCGCTGCGCGGATGTGCTGGGTGCCCCGGCGTCCGGGCTTGCGGCGTCGCAAGCCGGGAAAAGGAGCGAAGAGGCGGCTGCCGGTGGTGCGGAAGTCGTAACTGCGACGATCGTTGGATTGTTGAACAATCTCCTTGTTGAACAATTTACGCGACGTAGGTCACACCGTCAAGGGCTGATTCGAATCTGTTTCCTTAATGGCCCAGTTTCCGGGCATGCAAAAAAGAGCCCCCCGGCGGGGGCTCCATTTTTTGTCTTAGGGTTTCAGAGTGGGTGCTGTGGGCTACTTCGAAGTCGCAGACCCGGCCGCGTGCACTGCCGCCTGGTGCTCTTCGGACCGGTTGAGGTAATCGGTCAAGCGTTCGGCGGCGAGCTCCGGGTCGCCCGCTTCGAGGGCCTGGCAGATCCGGTCGTTGTCCGCCAGCCAGTGCCGGTAGAAGCCGCCGTCAACCGATGCCTTGTGGAAGAAGAGCCGCATCTCTGCCAGCACCTGCGACATGATGGTGTTCAGCCGCTCGCTGTCCGCCAAGGCCACCAGGGCTCCGTGGAAATGCTGGTTGGCACTGCCGAGGCCTTCATTGTCCCCGGCAGCGGCCGCCATTTTTCCTTCTTCCACGGCTGCCCGCACCGCGGCGATGCGTTCGGGGGTGCCGCCGCCCCGGACGGCGCTCACTTCGATGGCGCGCCTGACGGTGTAGACGTCGTGGATGTCCTTGGCTCCGAGGCTGGCCACAAAGACCCCGCGGTTGGGTTCGCGGACGAGGAGGCGCTCGCTGACCAGTTCGGCGAAGGCTTCGCGGACGGTGTTGCGGGAGACGCCGAGCTCCTCCGAGAGGGCCTCTTCCTTGAGCTTCGCGCCGGGCTGGAGGTCACCCTCTGCGATCTGCAGCCGCAGTTCCGAGGCCACTCGGGTTGCCACCGACGGCACAGCCACCCGCAGCCTGGCTCCTCCACCCGGAAGTGCGCGGGAGGAGTCAGGTTGGGCATTGGGGTTCAGGGTGGCCATATCCCGAATTTACACGAATGCCCCACAATCCTTTTGTTGGATTGTCCTCCTACGGCTGCTGCAGCATCGCACTAAGGTGCACCGAGGTGGATACTGACGGTCGTCCCGCCGCTGGGGCTCGAGGAGATCTCCAGGCGCCCACCGTGGGCGGCCGCGACCCTGGCACACGTGGCCAGGCCCAGCCCTGTGCCGGCTGGATCTCCCTCCCGGTGCAGGCGGACCAGGGGCTCCATCACCCGCCGCCGGTCGCCTGCGCTGATCCCTTTGCCGTTGTCTTCCACGAGCACCACGGCGCCGGCGCCCGCCGGCTGCCCCGTGATCCGAATGACCGGAGGCACTCCGGGGCGGCGGTAAGCCAGCGCGTTTTGGATCAGGTTCTGTAGCGCCACCCGCATCTGGCTTTCATCAGCTTCGAAATCGAAATCTTCGCACTCGACCACGGCACCCGCTCCGCGCAGCCCCACGCTCAGGTCATCAGTAACGTCGTTCACCAGGCCCGCCAGCGACAGCCGGGTCCACGCCATTGAACCGCCGATGGAAGCGAACGCAAGCAATTCCTCCACCATGGACAGCATCCTCCCGGCACTCTTGCCCACGATGCGCAGGTACTCGGCGGCCTCCTCTGGAGCCGGTTCCCCGTCCATCTCGCCCAGTTCGACGTAGCCAAGAATGGAGGTCAGCGGATTGCGCAGGTCATGGCTGACCCGGCCGGTGAATTCCGCCAGCCGCTCATTGCTGTCCCGGGCTTCATCCAGGGCATCGGCCAGCGCGCCGTGAAGCGCGGTAACCCGCCGGGCGGCCAGCAGCCGGGTATGCAGGATGAAGGGGTCCAGCGGTTTACTGACGTAGTCGTCGGCCCCGGCCTTCATCCCTTCCAGCACGTCTTTTTGGGCGCCGTGCGAGGTCAACAGCACAACATACGTGTAGGAGTTGGTCTCGGCGGCCCGGATCGCCCGGCACAGGTCAAACCCGTCGAGCCCCGGCATCATCAGGTCGCTGACCACCACCTGGGGACGGTGTTCCTGGTAAAGCTGCCATGCCGCGTCGCCGCCCGCTGCCACAATGCACTGATGCCCGGACTTTTCGACGGCGGCCTGCGCCACGAGGCGGGACCCTTCGTCGTCGTCGACCACGAGCACCGTCATGCCAGCAGTAGAGTCCTCTGCCCGTCCCGGCATCTTTGCGGTGTCGCTGTCGGGGCTGAGCAACGATCCCCGCCCACCCCATGCCGAATCAATCGCCATTAGACCCTCCCGCCGTAACGATCACGATGCCCACCCACCATCGGTCAGCTGGGTTGCCGCCCAAGGAACAGGGTAGCCGGGATCGCCCCGGATGCACCCGTGGCCCGCCAGCTTCGGCGGCCCGGCTCCCAGCACTTGCTCCTGTCGAATTAGTAGGTAGACTGGTCTACCTACTAAACAACGCGATCAGGACCGATCATGACAACCAAGCAGACTGCCCCAACAGGCCGCGCTCCCCGGCGGCCTGCCCGCGACGCACTCCTCGAGGCCGCCGCCAGGCGCTTCTACGCCTTTGGCCTGACCGGGACCGGCATCGACACCATCACCGCCGAAGCCGGCGTGGCCAAGAAGAGCCTCTACAACAACTTCGCCTCGAAGGCCGATCTCGTGACCGCCTACCTGTACGCCCGCCACGAGGAGTGGCTGGGGCTGTACCGGGCACGGCTGGAGAAAGCAATGAACCCCAAGGACCGCGTCCTGGCGGTCTTTGATGCCTACGCGGACCACGCTGACCTGGCCTACGAGCACGGCTTCCGCGGCTGCGGCCTGCTCAACGCCGCGGCTGAACTCCCTGCCGGGGATCCCGGACGGGACGTGGTCCGGCGGCACAAGGAGGAGGTTGAGGCGCTGCTGGCCGGGCACCTGGCCAGGCTTCTGCCGGACTCTGCGGGTCAGTCCGCGGCCATGGCCAGGCACCTGGCGTTCCTCCTGGAAGGCTCCATGGTCCGCGCCGGCCTCGAAGGTAACGACAACCGTGTCCGGGAAGCCCGCGCCATTGCGGCCACCCTGATCGGCGCCCTGTGAAGCCGGCCGGCTTCCAAGGAGCCACGTGGGGTGCACTGTTTGTGCTTGCCGCGTCCGTCCTGTGGGGCACCACCGGCACAGCGGCCACCTTTGCCCCGGACGTGAGTCCGCTGGCCATCGGGGCGGTGGCCATGGGGTTCGGCGGCCTGCTGCAGGCGGCGATAGCCGCCCGCCCGATGCTGGCGTTCGGCAGTTCCCTGCGCCGGCGGTGGCGCACGGTGGCCTTGGGGTCGCTGGCTGTAGCCATGTATCCGCTCGCCTTCTATTCCTCCATGCATCTGGCCGGAGTGGCTGTGGGGACCGTCGTGTCCATCGGGTCGGCACCCCTGGCCTCCGCCGTCGTCGAACGCGTGGTGGATAAGCGGCGGTTTACCCGCCGGTGGGTGGTCGGTGCGCTGCTCGGCGTCAGCGGCGCGGTGCTGCTGTGCCTCGCGGAAGCAGGTCACCCGGACCAGGCAGCAGGCGCGGAATGGTCGACGCCGGCGGGCATCGTTCTGGGGCTGCTGGCCGGACTGACGTATGCCCTGTATTCCTGGGCCGCCCACCGCCTGATCAACACCGGGGTCCCTTCACGGGCGGTGATGGGCGCCGTTTTCGGGATCGGCGGCCTGCTGCTGATGCCCGTGCTGGCGGCCACCGGAGCGCCGTTCCTCGCGTCCTGGCAGAACTTTGCGGTGGGCGCATATATGGCGATCGTCCCCATGTTCGCCGGCTACGTACTGTTCGGCTGGGGCCTGGCCCGCGTCCGCGCGAGCACGGCCACCACCCTGTCCCTCGCGGAGACCGTGGTGGCGGCCGTCCTCGCAGTCCTAGTGGTGGGCGAACGCCTGCCCGCCCTCGCCTGGGCCGGGGCGGCGCTGATCGCCGGCAGCCTGTTTGTCCTTACCCTGCCCGCCCGGCGGCGGCGGCAGATGAGTGCCATCGCTCCGGATGTGCCGCTTCGTCAGTCGCGCGAGGACACGTCCGAGGCCACTGCCGGCAGCGCTCCAGGAGCCTCGGCAAGCTCTTCCGGCGGCTCGGGTGTGTAGACCCACGCCACCAGCACCACCGAGATGATCATCAGCAGGAACCATGCCACCAGCTTGTCGAGCGGCACCAGGTGCCAGCCGTTCATCTGGCTGGGGTAGAGCCAGGCGCCGGACCATGTGGCGATATTCTGGGCAATCCAGATGAACAGCGCCACCAGCAGGAACGCGATGACCAGCGGCATCCGCATGGCCACGATCGCGGTGATCCAACGGCGCGGATACCTGGCGAAACGAAGGTCAAAGAGCCTGTACACCGCGCACCATGTACGAACCGACGGCCGCGTACATAAAGCCGCTGAACAGCGGAACCGCGCCGATCCGCAGGAAGCCTTCGGCCTCGTAGGACCAGGAGCCGACGTCGGTCTTGAACAGTTCCATCACCGTCCCCACCAGGTGGAAGAGCACAATCACGCGCAGCTCGCGGAGCGTTTCCAGCCGCGCCGCCATCAGCACGGTCAGGAGGGCGGCACCGAAGATACACGCCCAGGCCTGTTTGAGGCCGAAGACCACAAGCTCGGTGAGCCGTGACCGGAATCCTCCGGCTGGGGCGTTGTCCAGGACGCGGTGGGCCCGCTCGTCGATGCGTTGTTCTACAGGCGTGAAGCTGCGCATGGGGTTCTCTGTTCCTCCGCGCTCCCACGACCGGCATCTGATTCGGAGAGTCTAGCCCGGCCGAAGCACTTCCAGCTGCCGGACGATTCCGTCCACCAGCGTCATCGGATCGTCGAGGATGTCCGCCACAACATGGGCCTCATCCGCGCCCAGAGGTTCGAGCGTTGCCAGTTGGGAGGCCAGCAGGCTGCCGGGCATGTACTCGTGCGCCCTGCCGCTCAGCCTGCCGGAAATGGTCGCGGCCTCGCCGGACAGATGGATGAACACCAGGTCCGGTGCGAAGCTTCGCAGCACGTCGCGGTACCGGCGCTTGAGCGCCGAGCAGGCGATGATGCGTGAGCCGGCTCCTTCAGCCGGAGTCGCCAGCGCGGCACCGATCTCGGCGAGCCATGGCGCCCGGTCGTTGTCATCCAGCGGCGTCCCGCTGGCCATCTTTGCCTTGTTGGCAGGCGGGTGGAAGTCGTCGCCGTCGAAGAACGGAACGCGCAGCCGCTCCCCCAGCAGGGCGCCGACGGTTGACTTCCCGCAGCCTGACACGCCCATCACCACCAGGGGCGGCAGGGTGCTGATCATGCTGTTTCCTCGCCGAAGCGCAGGAGTACTTTGCCGGATTCGGCGGAGTTGCGGGCGATGCTGAAGGCTTCGAGTGCCTGTTCCACGGGGTAGTCGTGGGTGATGACGGGACCGATGTGCAGGGTGCCGTCGGTGAGGGCGGTGATGACGTCGTCGATCTCGTTGTTGAAGCGGAAGGAGCCTTTGAGGTCCAGTTCCCGGGTGATGGCCAGGGAGATCAGGACCGGCTGCGGTCCGGTGGGCAGCAGCCCGACCATGACTACGGTCCCGCCGCGGGCGGCGCCCTGGATGGCCGAGGCCAGTCCGTGGTGGCTGCCGGAGGATTCAATCACGACGTCGGCCTGGACCGCCGCGATCGCGTCCGCGTCACCGGCGGTGATCACCTCGTCAGCACCGACCGCGGTGGCGATTTCCAGCGGTTTGGGGTGCATGTCCACCGCGGTGATCCTGGCCGCGCCGGCCCGCTTCAGCACCGCGACGGCAAGCGCGCCGATGGGTCCGGACCCGATCACCAGCGCGGTCTTCCCGGCCACATCCCCCGCCCGGGCCACGGCGTGCCATGCCACGGACGCGGGCTCGATCAAAGCCGCGGTCCGCAGATCCAGGTCCGCCGGGAGCGCCCGGAGCATCCGGGCCGGCAGGTTCACGTAGCGGCTGAACGCCCCGTCGGTATGCGGGAACCGTGCCGCGGACCCCAGGTACGTGCAGCCCGGAGAGAGATTGGGCCGGTCCGCCGGATAGCGGATGTCCCCGGCACCGGGCCCGGGCGTGGCAGGGTGCACCGCGACCGGGGTTCCCGCCTCGGGCCCGGTACCGTCCGCCGCGGCGCGGACCACCACCCCGGAAATCTCATGCCCCAGCACCAGCGGAGCCTTCAGGATCGACTCCCCCGCCGCGCCATGCAGCCAGTAATGCAGGTCCGACCCGCAGATCCCGCCATACCGGACCTCGACCACGGCCTCATCCGGGGCAGGCGCCGCCAACGGCACCTCATCGATACGCAGGTCGTTGGCGGCGTGGGCCACCACCGCCACACCCGACACCGGCAGGGCCGACTCGGTCGCTGTTGTGTTCGCGGGCATCAGACCACCACCGTCATTCCGCCATCGATAAAGATCGTCTGCCCGTTCACAAAGTCCGACCCGTCCGAGGCCAGCCACACCGCGGGCCCGGCAAGGTCACCCACCGTGCCCCACCGGTGCGCCGGCGTCCGCCCCAGGATCCAGGCATTGAACTGCTCATCATCCACCAGGTTCTGCGTCATCTCCGTATGGATATAGCCCGGCGCGATCCCGTTGATCTGCAACCCCGACCCCGCCCACTCCGCGGTCATCGCGCGGGTCAGGTTCCGCAGCCCGCCCTTCGCCGCCACATAAGGCGCGATCGTCGGGCGGGCCAGGTCGGTCTGCACCGAACAGATGTTAATGATCTTCCCCCTGCCCCGGGCAATCATGAACCGGGCAGCCTCCCGGCCCACCAAAAACGCGCTGGTCAGGTCCGTCGTGATCACCCGCTCCCAATCAGCCACATCCAGGTCCAGCATCGGCACCCGGTGCTGAATCCCCGCGTTGTTCACCAGGATCTCCAACGGCCCCACATGCTCCTCCACCCACGCAACACCCCGCGCCGCCTCAGTATCGGAGGTGACATCAAACGCGATGCTGTGCACCCGGCCCGGCGCATAATCCGCGGCCATCGCCGCCGCGGCATCCTTAAGCCGCCCGGCATTGATGCCGTTCAACACCACCGTCGCACCGGCATCGGCCAACGCCCGCGCCAAAGCGTTACCGATCCCCCGGCTCGACCCCGTCACCAGGGCAACCCGCCCCGTCAAATCAAACAGCGTACTCATGAGAAGGGGCCGTTCTGGACCAGGTTGGCCGGCAGGCGGCCGGCTGCCAGCGCCTCCAGCTGCTGCGCGAGGAGCTTGAGGATCCGGGGCTCGAAAGCGGACGCGTT
Organism: Arthrobacter sp. HS15c; assembly: GCF_040812005.1. Classification (NCBI taxonomy): domain Bacteria; kingdom Bacillati; phylum Actinomycetota; class Actinomycetes; order Micrococcales; family Micrococcaceae; genus Arthrobacter; species Arthrobacter sp. HS15c. The sequence goes on along the minus strand of NZ_JBFOHM010000005.1, from coordinate 218,207 downwards.
GCCCCCAACGTGGGGCGTGATCAGGGCGTTGGGAGTACCCCACAGCGGGTGGTCGGCCGGGAGCGGCTCCGGGTCCACCACGTCGATCGCGCACTGCAGCCGGCCGGAGGTGACCTCCTTGGTCAGGGCGGCGGTTTCCACCACGGCTCCCCTGCCCACGTTGACCACCAGCGCGCCGTCGGGCAATGCCGCGAGGACCTTCTCCCCGATCAGATGGTGGGTCTGGTCACTCAGTGGCAGGACCGAAATAAGGATGTCGTGGCTGGCTGCCAGTTCTGCCAGTTCCGACGACGCATGCACGTGCCCGTGCCTGTCCTCGCGGGCGGCGCTGCCCACCCGGGTAACGCTCACCTCGAAAGGTTCGAGCCGCTTTGCGATCTCCTGGCCGATCCCACCGACGCCGGCCAGCAGCACGCGCCGGTCCGCAAGGGACTGACGGCGCTCAGGCCGCCAGGCCGCCCGCTGCTGGTCCCTGACCGCCTGATCGATCCCCCTGAGCTTGGCGAGGATGAGACCCAACGCCAGCTCCGCGGTGGCTGCGGCATGGACTCCGGCGGCGCTGGACACAGCCGCGCCCGGGCCCGCTGCTTCTCGCACGCCGTCGAAACCGGTGGACTGGGTCTGGACGAACTTGAGCCCCGGAACCTTGCCCAGCGCAGGCAGCACCGCACCGGCGTCGATATAGGGCAGCACCACTGCATCGATCTCATCCAGCGTTCCGCCCTCGGGGTCGGACCGGAGATCCCAGATCACTCCCCGGAGCCCACCTGGGAGGGGCTCCAGGTCTGCGAGCAGCTGTTTGTCGGGGAAACTGACCGTACGGATGTTGTGCATCGGGGACCTATCGTTTCTGCTTGTGGCTGTGCGGGGACGCCGGTGTATTTAGCGGCGGTTGAAGGTGAGTCCGCCGGGGACCTGGAAGGTGGGCATGAGTTCCAGCATGCCCACGTTTACGTGCCGGGGCGTTTCCACCGTGTAGTCCACCGCGTTGACGATGTCGTCCGTGGTCAGGGATTCGTAGCCCTCGTAATAGGTCTGCCAGGCTTCTTCCATGGCCTCGGGAGTTCCGCCCATGTTGCGGCCGAAGATTTCGGTCTCAACCCGGCCTGGGCAGATCTCGGTAACTCGGATGCGCTTGCCCACGGTGTCGTTGCGCAGCTGCCGCGAAATCTGGTGCACCGCCGCTTTGGTGGCGTGGTAGACCGTGTGCCCGTAAAAGTTGTAGATGCCCGCGATGGAGCTGATGTTGATGACATGGCCGTTGTCCCGCTCCACCATGCCCGGAAGGACCAGCCGCGTCAGCTGAAGGAGCGAACGGAGGTTCACGTCCACCAGTTCGTCGATGTCGTCCTCCGAGGAGTCAAGGATGTTTCCGGGCCGGGAAACGCCGGCACAGTTGACGAGGACATCCACCTGGAGGCCTTCCACCGCCGCGGTCAGCGCAGCGGTGTCCGTGAGGTCGACGGCGTGCGGGATGGCTCCGGTACGGTCCGCCAATTCCTTCAGGCGATCTTCATTGCGGGCGAAGGCGTGTACCTGGAGCCCGCGCTTGGCCAGCCGTTCGGCGATGGCGGCGCCCATGCCGGTGGATGCGCCGGTGACCAGGGCTGTTGAATAGTCTGAAAAAGGCATGGAAGTCTCCAATGAGTGGGGTTGATGAAGATTGGAAGGGTTCGGTGCGGGCGCCGGTGCCCCGGCTATGGATGGTGTTATGCGTCTCTGAGCGGCTGGTGCGCCCGGTCCTTGACCGTGCTGACGGCGGCGAGGGTGCCCAGCGCGGTGATGACGGCGTAGAAGGCGGGCATGTAGATGTTGCCGGTGGAGGAGATCAGCCAGGTCATCAGTAGCGGTGCGGTGCCGCCGAAGAGTGCCGAAGAGATGTTATAGCCCAGGCCGTAGGCGGAGTACCGGACCCGGGTAGGGAACAGCTCAACAATCAGAATGTGGATCACTGCGGTGTGGCCGGCGAAGACAACCGCCATGATGCAGGCGCCCAGGATGGCCAGGCCCATCTGACCGGTGGCGATCAGAGCGTACGCGGGGATGCCCACGATTGCCATGGCGATCGCGGAGCCGGCGATGACCTTCTTGCGTCCCACGCGGTCTGACAGGGCTCCCATGAAGGGGATGGCGATACAGATGACCACGAGGCTGCAGGCGGTGACGATGAGCGCTTCGCCGATGGTGAAGTTCAGCTGCTTGCCCTTGAGGAAGGTGGGCATGTAGGAGAACAGGACGTAGTAGCCGGAGCCGTTCATCAGCGGGATGAACAGGGCCAGGAGCATGGCGCGGCGGTGTTCGGCGGACTTGAAGGCTTCCTTGAGCGGGTTCTTGGACAGGCCGCCCTCTTCCTTCAGCTTCACGAAGTTCGGGGTGTCGCTGATCGCCTTGCGGATGTACCAGCCGATGACGCCCATGGGGATGGCGACCAGGAAGGGGATGCGCCATGCGAACGAACCGAAGCCGCCGCCGTCGATCGCTGCCTGGGTGAGCCAGGGCGACATGGAGAAGGCGACGAGTGTGCCGGTGAGCAGGGCGGCGAAGGAGGCGATCTGGGCGTAGGAGGTGATGATGCCGCGCTTGCCTTCAGGGGCGTGCTCGGCGAGGAAGGTCATGGCGCCGGCGGCTTCGCCGCCCACGGAGAAGCCCTGCAGCATGCGGAGCAGCACCAGGAGGATCGGGGCGGCGATACCGATGGCCGAGTAGGCGGGCAGCAGGCCTATGCCCGCCGTGGCGACGCTGATCAGCAGGATGACAAAGACCAGCAGCTTTTGCCGTCCAATGCGGTCCCCCAGGAATCCGCAGACCACGGCGCCGAGGGGGCGCACGAAGAAGGACACGGCGTAGCCGGCGAAGACGAACAACAGGGCGTTGTCCGGGTTTCCGGGTGCCAGGAAGACAAGGGCAAGCGTTCCGGCCATAAAGGCGAAGATGCCGTTGTCGTACAGCTCGACGAAAATGCCGACGCAGCCGGCGGTTACCACTTTCCGGGTCTGCCTGGCATCCAGGCGGTCGTTCTGCGGACCAGCCGCTCGCGTTGACGTTGACATCTTAATCCTTACTTGTTTCTGATGGCTAAGACGGGACATAGCTGGATCTCAGCTTCCGGAGGCCGGTACGAGTTCCCGCCAGCTCGCAGGGGCTCCCACGCCCAGCAAGCCGAAGACTGTATTAACTGACGTGCGCAGGCCCTCAAGCTCACGCATGGCGGCCCGGTGCCGTGCGGTGGCCTCAGCCACCGTGGTCTTGCGGAACCTGATCGTGTCGCCTGGCCTGGCCTGGGCCAGGACATCCAGCGAGCGGCTGGTGACCACGCCGAGAACCGGGTAGCCGGCCGTCACGCCGCGTCCACGGTGGAGGACCAGGAGTTCCTCCCGGGAGGGGACCTCGATGGCCCCGACCGGAACGCCCCTGGACAGGACTTCCGCCGTCGACTGCCGTTCCGGAAGCGCTCCACCGAGGCGCAGGCCGATGTGGTTGCTCCTTCCGCTCACGGTGTAGTTGGTCCTGAACAGGAGCTCTGCGGTGTCGCCGAATTCGGCGATGTCCGGTCCGTCCGTGACATCGATGACCGGGTGGGCACTGATGCCGGGGCGGGAAAACCCCAGCCGGAACAGCGGAAGATCAAAGTACGGCTGCCGGATGGGCGGTACGGTTTTCCGGGCACCGATGATGGTTCCCTCGGTGAGTTTCAGGCCGAAACCGACGACGGTGTCCGGCGCGCAGCTGTCCAGCAGTGTCGGGGCGTCCAAGCCGCCGTAGACCGCGATGTAGGCGCGGAGTCCGGTGTTCATGCCGCGCAGCGCCACGGTTTCCCCGGCCAGGACCGAAACCGGTTCCCACTGGGGGCATTCGCGTCCGCCAACAGTAAGAGCCACGGGTGCGCCGGTCACGGCGATGAGCAGGTCCGTGTCCGCGCGCATCCGGAAGTCCAGCGCGGTGACTTCAATCAGCGGATCGTTGTCCACATTGCCGGCGAGGATGTTGGCGGCCCGGGCGGAAAACTGGTCCAGTGCCCCGTTCACGGGAAGCCCGTACCGCGGTCCCTTGAACCGGCCCAGGTCGGTGACGACGGAATGGCCCGCTCGCTGGATGGTCAAGGTCCCGCTCATCTTGATGCCTCCAGCTCGAGGCCGGCGTAGCGCTCGAAATCGGCGGCCTGGATCTCGTGGAACCGGAGCAGGTCTCCGGGCATGTAGGGAACCAGGGGCTGCTTGTTCGGGTTCAGCACCGTCAGCGGTGTCTGTCCGATGACGCACCAGCCACCCGGAGCCACGGCCGGCGCAATCACTGCCTGCCGTCCGGCCACAGAGACTGCTCCGGCGGGCACCGAAAGGCGGGGGTCCTTCAGCCTGGGTACCGGGAGCGGGAAGTCCGGGCCGTCCATCATGGGAGATCCGGCCGGAGCACCCAGGCACCGGATGACGTACGACTTGGCAGTGTGCAGGGCGATGATCTCGGAAACCGGGAGACTCTCGTGGTCCGCAACCTTTTGAAGGTCGGGCCCGAACTCGCCGCCGTAGACCACGGGAACCTCGAACTCCCGGGGCGTACGGGCCGGGGCGCCAACAAAATCAAGCTGGCGCATGCCCAGCAGGACAAAGGCCCTGATCTGGCGGGCGGACGTGACGTAGGGGTCGAACTCGACCAGCACAGAATCATATGTGGGAACCGCACCATGCACGCCTTCGACGTCGGCCGTTTCAAGCCATGCCGCGAGCGCATGCACCGCTGCCCAGTTCCGTTCGCGGTCAGCGGACGTTGCGACGACGCGAAGGGCAGCGTCACCCGACTCGTGTACCTCGACCGGTGTTGTGTTGTCAGCCATCTCAGGCGGCTTCCGCTTTGGCTGCCAGTACCTGGGCCAGTGGGGCAATGGTGACGCCGGCCGCGGTCAGTTCCTTGCGGATGAGCCGGGCCAGGTCCACGGCGCCCGGGTTGTCCCCATGCAGCAGGACGGTGTCGGCGACGACGGGGAGCTTCTCGCCCGAGGCAGACTCGATGACGCCTTCGCACACCATGCGGATGGTGCGGTCGACGATGGTTGCGGGGTCGTGGATGACGGCCCCCGGCTGGCTGCGCGGCACCAGGGTACCGTCGTCCTCGTAAGCCCGGTCAGCGATTCCCACGATGGCCACCGGCAAGCCACGGGCTGCCGCCTCCCGAGCGAGCTCACCGTCCTGGGCAATGACGATCAGTTTGGGATTTACGCGGCGTGCGGCGTCCGCGACGGCGGCGGCGTAGTCCTGGCGGGTGGCGACGAGGTTGCCCAGCCGGCCGTGGGGGGCAACATGGGAAACCAGGGTTCCGTGGTAGGCGGCGAAGGCTGACAGGGCGCCGATTTGGTAGAGGACATCGGTCCGTACTTCGTCAGCGGTGAGGTCCATGGCGCGCCGCCCGAATCCCCGGAGGTCCGGGAAACTGGGGTGTGCGCCGATGCTGACTCCGCGCCGGACGCATTCCGCCACCGTCCGGTCCATGATGTCCGGGTCTCCGGCGTGGAATCCGCAGGCGATGTTGGCGCTGGAGACGATTTCAAGAAGTGCGCTGTCGTCACCCAGGGAGTAGGCACCGAAGCCTTCACCGAGATCTGCCACGAGATCAACTGTGCGACCCATTGTGTGTGCCTTCCTTTGTTGTGTACTGCCTGTAATGCTCCCTGTAGGAAGCTGGAGAAGAACGTTGGGGGCCGCTGCTGCAGCCTCGTCCTATTCAAGGGTGGCACCGTGCTCTGCCCCACACAAAGACGTAATCGGTGTCACGGGATAGGCCCCGGTTATGACCGGGGCCTATCCCGTGAGCACCTAGCGCAGGGCTTTGCGGAGGCCCATGGCCCGCTCGACGACGACCACGACAGCGAGGGAGATCAGGATGAGGATGACCGACAATGCCGCGACGGCAGCGTCGGCAGAGTTCTCCACGTACCGCAGGACCTGCACCGGCAGCGTCGGCAGACCTGATTCGGCAACAAACAGCGAGATGACGGCTTCGTCGAAGGAAACGATGAAGGCTATGACGCCGCCGGCTATGACACCGGGCTGGATGATGGGAAGCGTGATGCGCCGGAAGACTGTCCAGGACCCTGCGCCGAGGATCCTCGCCGCCGCTTCACAGGATGTGTCGGTGGTGGCCAGGCTCATCAGCGTTGTCCTGATCACGAACGGGATGGTGATGGCCACGTGCCCGATAATGATGCCCGCATAAGTGTTAGTGAGCTTCAGGGGGCCGAACAGCAGGACCATGCCCAGCGCCAGGACAATGCTGGGGATCAGCAGCGGCGAAAGGAAGAAGGACTGCACCGCTGCCTTCGCCTTGAACTCAAAGCGGTCCAGGGCCAGTGCCACCGGAACGCCGAGGGCCAGGACGATGACCGTCACGATCACTGCGACGATGAGGCTGACCCGCATGCCGTTCATGAAGGTGCTTTCCTTCGGCAGCATCTCGTACCACTTGAGGGTCAGTCCTTCCGGGGGGAACGACAGGTACTGGTTGGATGCGAAGGAAACAACAAAGACGATCAGCAGTGGCGCCAGGAGGAACAGGTAAAGCAGGAATACCAGGATCCCGAACGCCGGCTTGGCCGGGTTGAACCGCGGTTTGAAAAGGCGGGCCTCAGACATGGCTAGCCTCCGATCTTTTTGGTGAGGCGCTGGTAGACGGCAATGATCAGGCCGAACAGGACCAGCAGGATGACGGAGAGCGCCGCGGCGAACGGCCAGTTGAGCAGCCCGGTGGTCTGGTCGTAGATTTCCGTTGCCAGCACCTGGACGCTGCCGCCGCCCAGGAGGCGCGGGGTGATGAAGGTACTGATCGACAACACAAAGACCAGCAGGAATGCCGTGAGGATTCCGGGGAGGCTCAGCGGAAGCGTGACCCGGGTGAACACCTGCAGCTTGCTGGCGCCCAAGGATCCGGCCGCTTCCTCAAGCTGGGGGCTGAGGCGGCCGAAGCCGGAGATCATGGCGAGGATGGCGTAGGGCATGAAGATCTCAACCAGGCCGATGGTTACACCGGTCATGTTGTTCGTCAGCTTCAGCGGCGTATCGATCAGGCCCATTCCGTCCAATGAGGAGTTGACCAGCCCGTTCGTGCCCAGGATGACCATCCACCCATAGGTCCGCACAACGGCCGAGGTGAGCAGGGGTGCAATAGCTATAGCCATGAGCAGCCCGCGGTATTTGCTGGTGCTGCGGGCGAGGAACAGGGCTACGGGGTAGGACACCAGGATGCAGAGGAGCCCCACGGTGACGCCCATCTGGAACGTATCCAGGGTGACCCGCCAGTAGTACGGATCAGTCAGCGGCTGGATGTAGGTGTCCAGGGTGAACGTTTCCTCGATGATGCCGTCCGGCGCACCGCGGTTAAAGGACATCCGGATCATGTAGGCCAGCGGGAAAACGAAGCTCACCAGCAGCCCGAGGAGGCCGGGCAGCAGGAGGGCAAGGTAGGTCCGCCGGTTCCGCCGTCCGGTGGCCCGTTCCAGCTCTCCCTCAGCGGCGCCGGCGCGGCGGACGGCCGGGAGCGGCGTCTTGGTGACGGTCACGCTGCTGGGGCTTTCACTGCGGCAGGGGCTTCCACTGCGGCGGGCAGAAGGTACGCGTCCTGCTCATTCCACGAAAGGTAGGCTGCGTCGCCCGGACGGGGCAGGTCGCCGCTGGACGTGGGCACCTGGGCCTGCAGGACGCGGTTGCCGGCTTTGACGGCCACGGAGATGGAATCGCCCGTGTAGCTGACGCGTTCGATAACGCCCGCGATGGCCTCGGTACTGGACGGCTGCGTGGACACGCGGAGCCGGTGCGGCCGGATGACGAGTTCATGCGTGGACCCGGTCAGCCCGGGTGCCCCGACCGCACCGAACTGGCCAAGTTCGTCGACGGCGACCCGGTAGTGCGTTTCGCCGTTGTTGGCGGAGCCTGTCTCGGACAGGACCCGGGCGTTGAGGAAGTTAGCCTGGCCGATGAAGTTCGCCACGAACCGTGTCTGCGGCCGTTCGTAGACGTCGGTGGGGGAACCGAACTGCTCGATGAGCCCGCCGTTCATCACGGCGATACGGTCCGCCATGTCCAGCGCCTCGTCCTGGTCGTGGGTGACGAACAGCGTGGTGGCGCGGGTCCTTTGCTGGATGGAGCGGATCTCTGTCCGCATCGTTTCGCGGAGCTTGGCGTCCAGGTTGGACAACGGTTCGTCGAGGAGCAGGAGCGTGGGCTCCACCACAAGTGCTCGTGCCAGTGCGATGCGCTGCTGCTGGCCGCCGGAGAGTTCCTTGACCTGCCGCTTGGACAAGTGGCCCAGCTGCACCATGTCCAGTGCCCCGGCCACCCGGCGTTTCTGGTCGGCCTTTGAGGTCTGGCGCATCTGCAACCCGAAGGCCACGTTCTGTTCGACGTTCATGTGTGGAAAGAGGGCGTAGGACTGGAAGACCATGCCCATGCCGCGCTTGTTCACGGGAGTGTGGGTGATTTCCTTGCCATCGACCACGATGGAGCCGGCGGTCGGATCCATCAGGCCGGCGACCATCCGCAGGGTGGTGGTCTTGCCGCAGCCCGACGGGCCGAGGAGCGCCACCAGGTGCCCCTCCTCCACCTCCATGTTCAGGCGGTCGACGGCCGGTTCAAGACCGGCAGCGTATCTCTTGGTCAGATCCACGATCGACAGTTTTGTTTCGGTCACGATTTCAGTTCTCCTGAAGCAGGTGGGGGGAGGGGCACCGTGGGGACGGCTATTTGGTGATGATCTGGCGCTTCCAGATGTCTGTCCACTTGTCACGCGCGGAGGACAGGAACTCAACATCAAGGGGAACGATGTTCAGGGAGCCGTCAGTGGGAACCACACGGTCCTTGACGTCCGCCGGAAGTTCGGCGTTGGTCACGGAGGGTGCGTAGAAGAGGGCCTTGGCGAAGGCCGTCTGCGCCTCGGCGGACAGAGCATAGTCAACGAACGTCTGGGCCGCTGCCTTATTGGGGGCATCCTTGACGATGTTCACGGTGTTGATCTGGTAGACGGTGCCTTCCTTAGGGAAGGTCACGCCCATCTTTTTGTTGCTCTGGTCGCTGTAGAACTGGCCGCGGGCGTTCTGTCCCAGTCCCAGGACCGTCTGGCCAGTGATCACGTTCTGGTACTCATCGGGGTTTGGTGCGAAGGTCTGGACGCCCGGCGCCATTTCCTTGAGGCGAGCAACCGCCTTGTCAATGCTCTTTGTGTAGTCTTCGCCCTCCATCTTCGAGGTGATGGCCGTCAGGGAGAGACCCAGCAGTGACGGCGGAGCGTTGACGTTGATCTTGCCGGCGTATGCAGGGTCCCAGAGCACTTTCCAGCTATCAGGAGCCTTGGGGAAAGTTGCGGTGTCGTAGAGCAGGCCTACCGCATCCAGCATTACAACTGGACCGAATCCGTCCTTGTTCTTGAACTTGTCCGGAACGTTCGCCAGGTTGGGAACTGCGGCGGCGTCGATCTTGTCGAACAGTCCCTGCGTGTTGCCGGTGGTGGATACCGAGTTGTCCATGATTGCCACGTCCGTTGCCGGGCTGTTCTTCTGGCCCTGAAGGGCGCTCAGCATTTCGGCGGAGGAACGCTTGGAGGCGTAGTTGATCTTGATGTCCGGGTACTTGGCCTTGAACGGTTCGATCACGGCGGCCGTGTACTGGTCCTGCCAGACGCCGGAGTAGGCGATCAGGTTCAGCTCGCCGGAAGTTGCGCTGGATTTTCCGCCGTCGCTGGACCCGGCACCGCCCCCGCAGCCGGTGAGCACAAGGGCGGCAGCCGTAGCGGCAGCTGCCAAGGCGATTTTGCCTTTAGTGATAACTCTCATTTTGTGTCTCTTCCTTAGTGAGGAGGGATCCGGAATATTTGCGATCGGATTCTGGAGGATGCTTCTAAAACGTATGGAGCGTATATTTCCTGGACATAAAAGAAAACTGCCTTTTCTGTGAACCGGATGGTTATGCAAAACGCATATAGGGGCATCATCGCCGCTTATGGTTAGGGAGGATACAATCGGTTTGTCGCAGAAATTATGTTCTGAAGATCAACTTAGCGTCCGAGATGTGGATCACACAAAGACCTATTGCGTATCCCGCCATAGAATCCGGATATGACCCGCCGGGGCTTCAGGGCGCCGCAGACTAAGGATTGCCGCTATGGACACCCGAAAACTCGCCTACTTCGTGAAGATCGTTGACTCAGGAAGCATCACGAAGGCGGCAGCTGCCCTGCATGTGGCACAGCCCGCGCTCAGCCAGCAGGTTTCAGCGCTTGAAACGGAACTGAAGCAGCGGCTGCTGATCCGCAGCAAGCAGGGCGTCCAGCCCACAGCAGCCGGGCACACCCTGTACCGGCACGCACAGTCCATCCTGCGGCTGGTGGAACAGGCACGCCAGGACGTCGCCGCGTCCGGGGCCGCACCGTCCGGGCGCGTCTCCATTGCCATCGCGCCGTACAGCATGGCTTCGAGCCTTACGCCGCGCATTATCGGCGAAGTAGCCCGCCGCTACCCGGACATCGTGCTCCATTTGACGGAGATCTACGGCGGCGTGCTCAGCGAAGCGATAAAAAACGGCAGGCTGGATATGGCCCTCATCTACGAACCGGGGCCTATCCGCGGAGTGCAGTTCACCACGATGATCGTGGAGGATCTGCATCTGGTGGTGAACGCCAAAAACGCGTCGATCGCCGGCACCGGTGAATCGGACAAAATCACGCTGGAGGAAGCTGCTGAGTTCGGGTTGTTCCTCCCCGAGCAGAACCACACTCTCCGCCAGATCATCGAAACCGGCATGCGGGACAAGGGACTGATTCTCCGCCTGGTAGGCGAAGTGGAGTCCGTACCTTCACTGACGCGGCTCCTGGAGGCGGACATGGGCGCCACCATCCTGCCCAAGTCAGCAGCCGACGCGCTCTTCCATGAGGAAGACTTCCGGGTCCTGCGGATTGTTGACCCCGGGCTGCAATGCAAGATAGCCCTCTGCACCCCGGACCACGAACCGCTGTCGGAGGCGGCGTCAGCCGTCCTTATGGTCCTGAAGGAAATGCTGCAGGAAATGCTCACGTCCAAATACCCGAGGTAGTGCGGCACCCCACAGGTTTTCCTTATCATGGCAGTTGGATTTGGTCTTAGTAAACATGCCCCCAAGAATCTAATCTGGAAATGGAAGCCGGATAAACCGGCAATCATTCCTAACTTGATTATTTGATTGGGAGCACGTCGTGAAAAAGATCAGCAGTGCGCACCGGAACAAGTCGAGCGACAGCCGGCTTGCGGCGAGGACTGGATCCCACTGCCCGGCCAATGGCTTCTGGGTTCCCGAAGGTCAGCCAGGCCAAACCGTCTTCGTTTTTGAAGGCAGCATCATGCCGATGAGCGGCTTGGGCGCGACGCTCTGGCTCTTGGACGAAACAATTTCCGGCCCGCCGGCCTATCCCCTGCCGGGACCTCAGCGTTCCTACGCAATGGCCCGCTCGCTGGTTGGCTGAGATCGGCGGCTTCGGTCCCTGACATTGCTGGCTCCCGGCACCACAGCGCGAACTGGCACGTAATCCCCGCAAATCCGATTTGAGGGGATTACGTGCCAGTTCGCGCTTAAGTGGTTTCCACGCACAAGTGCCGCCGCCCGGGATTTCTCCCGCCCGGCGGCACTTGGTCGTTACTGGGCGTCTTCGACGAGCAGGCCCTTGGTCTTCAAGACCTCGGTGAGGTTGCACAGTTCGATGGTGGTGCCGCCGGCCTTGTAGAGGCTGATGAGCTCGCGCTCGGCGTCGTCGCGTTCCTGGGAAAGCCGGATAACTTCTTCCACTTCGTCCCTGCGGACCACAACCACGCCGTCTGCGTCTCCGCGCAGGATGTCACCGGGGTAGATGATCTCGTCGCCGAAAATAACAGGGTGGTTGATGGGGCCGATGGTTTCCTTGACAGTCCCCTTGATGCTGATGCTGCCGGAGAATACCGGCAGGCCCAACTCAATCAGGTCCTGGGTGTCCCGGACGCCTGAGTCGGTCACCATGGCTGCCAGTCCTTTGGCCTTCATGGCGTTGCCCAGGACATCGCCGAACGTTCCGGCCTCAGCGAATTCGCCGGCCGAAACCAGCACAACATCGCCCGGCACCGCGTAGTGGATGGCCACCTGCAGCATCAGGTTGTCGCGCGGGGCGCAGCTGACCGTTGTGGCGGGTCCGCAAAAGGACATGCTGCGGTCGATCGGCTTGATCTTCGAGCTGAGCGCGCCCTTCCTGCCCTGGGCTTCGTGGATGGTCGCAGAGGAGAACTTCGCAAGGCGGCTGACGGCGTCCGCCGTCGGCCTTTCAATGTTTGTCTTGACGTGGATCATGTCATTGTCCTTCGGTTTGGGGATAGTTCAGCTGAGGGCTTGGACGGCTTTGTCGATGGCAGCGACAGATTCCTCGATGATGTCGAGGCCGGTGGCGTAGGAGATCCGGAAATACGGGCCCAGCCCGTAGGCGGACCCCGGGATCGCAGCCACTGACGCCTGGTCCAGCAGGTAGAGGACAAAGTCCTGGTCGTCGTGGATGACGCTGCCGTCCGGCGCCGTCTTCCCGATCGCCCCCGCGCAGTTGACATAGGCGTAGAAGGCCCCATCCGGCGTCGAGCAGGCAAGCCCCGCGATCGCGTTGAGGCCGGCGACGGCGGCATCCCGGCGGCTGCGGTAGATCTCGCCGCTGGTCTTGATGAAAGACTGGTCACCGGTGAGTGCTGCCGCCGCAGCGGCCTGGCTGACGGACGACGGGCACGAGGAGATCTGGGACTGGAGCTTATTGATCGCGGCGATCAGCGGGGCGGGCCCGGCCGCATAGCCCAGCCGCCATCCGGTCATTGCGTAGGCCTTGGACACTCCGTTGACGGCGAGGATGCGCTCCTTCAGCTCGGGAGCCACCTCCACCAGGCTGGTCAGCCGGCCTTCGCCGAAGTAGATCTGGTCGTAGATTTCGTCGGTGAGGACGTAGACGTGCGGGAAGCCGGCGAGCACGTCCGCGAGCGCACGCAGTTCCGCCGGGGAGTAGACGGCGCCGGTGGGGTTGGAGGGTGTGTTCAGGATGACCCATTTGGTCCGCTCATTGAGGGCCCCGGACAGCGCCTCGGGAGTGAGCTTGAACCCCACGTCCTCGCCGCAGGGCACCACCACGGGCGTGCCCTCGTTCGCCAGCACCATGTCCGGGTAGGACACCCAGTAGGGGGCGGGCACAATCACTTCGTCGCCGGCGTCCAGCGAGGCCATGAAAGCTGTGAAGATGACCTGCTTCGCGCCGCCTCCGATGGTGATCTCGGCCGGGGTGTAGTGCAGGCCGGTGCGCAGCTCGATGGTCTGCAGGATGGCGTGCTGCAGTGCAGGGGTCCCGGTGACGGAGGTGTACTTGGTCTCCCCCTGGCTGATGGCTTCAACAGCCGCCGCCTTGATGTGCTCCGGTGTGTCGAAGTCCGGCTCGCCGACCGTCAGGTCCAGGATACGGCGCCCTTCTGCCTTCAGCTCCCGCACACGGGCCGCGGCGGCCACACTGGCGGAGGACTTGATGCGGGATACCCGCGTTGCAGGGACAAATTCAGTCATGGTCTCTTCCTAGGGGCTCAGGAGAAAGCGGTACTCATTTCCTTCGACATTAGGGAATTCCGCCGGGTCTGGATAAGACCTAAAGTGCGTGGACGGATAAGCGTCCCTTATGGCTGGAAGGACGACGGCGGTGGGCTGGTACTGATTTACTGCCCAACGGCGAACGCTGCCACACGTTCCGGGTATGGCTCCACGCACTATTGGTATTTCCATGGCCGGGCCGTCCTGTCTAGCCTTCTACGTAAGCCGGCCCGCCCAGCGGGATCCCCAACCGAGGAGCGCTCTTGGCCTTTACGACCCATGCCGACGGCGGCGGCTACCGTTACCGGGGCAAACGGACGCCTGACACGGCTGCTGTCCAGGCGGACCGGATCCGCGCACAGCTCCGGTCGGAACGGCAGCGGCTTTCCTTCCACGCGAGCAGCATCCGTTCCCTGTCCGTCCGGCTGAACCAGCAGATCGCCCAGGCGCTCTGCGACGGGATGAAGGTGACCCGCCTCGCCGGCGCCGCGGATCTTTCCCGCTGGGCGGTCCGGACCATCGGATTGTCGTCCGAGGACCTGTTCCCGTCCGGGCTGCCGGCGGAGCAGCATCTGGCGGTGATCGGCGAGTTGAAGTCGGAGCTGGCCGGGCTGGAGGAGTCGAAGGCCCAGCTCGAGCGACGGCGCGTGAAACTCCTCGCCACGGCCCGCCGGCTTGGGGTCATGGATGACTACGAACTCGCTGCGCTGAGCGGACTCCAGCGCGAGAGCATCCGGAAAATGACGTGGGGCCTGCAGCCGTCGGCCAGCCAGACGGGTTAGCGCAGCCGTCCAGTTAAGTCGCCGCCTCGGCCTCCGCCAGCCTGATCATCCGGAGTTCGTCCGCCACCGCGCGGGACGCCCAGTGTTCATGCGCCAGCTCCCTGGCCCGGCCTTGGTCTGCACCCGGGAAAACCTTGCCGAGCAGCTCCGCCGAGTACAGCAGACCCACCAGTGCCGTGATCCGGCGATCGGTCGCACCCGAAGGTGACATCCCGCCGTCGGCCGTCCCCTGCCCGGCGGCAGAACCGCCGAGCGCTGCGCTGATCTTCTCCAGGAGCGCCGCTTCGGGCGCGTGGTTCTTCTCCGGATACCGGGTGGTTTTGAACAGGCCGAGGTGTCGTTCGCCCACATGGTCCACGATGCCCAGCGACGCCATCCCCTCATAGACACGATGCAGTTCGGCGCGGCTTTCCAGCATCGAGACCCAGCGCTTGGGCGTATGCGGCCGTGACTTCTCCCGGATGAGTTCCAGCTGGTGCTGGAAGTCCGTCTGGGGAGCCGCGCCGGTGGCCCTCACGTGCTTGCCCTGCAGCTCGATTGCGCCCAGCAGATCCAGCTCGGCGAGGATCGCTCCGGCCAAACCGGCTTTGAGGACGGCCTGCGGCACGTCGGGCTCGCCATCCTTGTCATTCGTTGCCAGGAGAAGGAATGCCTGGGGAAGGCTTAGCTCCCCGGCCTCCGGTTTTTCAGCGCTCATAGGAACATGGTGGCCCTGTTCGGCGCCTACCACAACGATGATTTGCAACCCGGAAACCAAAAACCCTTTCCGCAATCGAAATTGCAGAGTACATTTAATGCAATCAGCCTTGCAGAGTGAGCCACGTTACAGAAGAGGTCCGGATTGAACACCAACGCAGTCGATCTTGAAGCCAACGCGGCAGGCGCCACCAGCGCCGCGAACCTCACCCACGCCTGGCTGGGCGACGTGCTGCCGGACGTTCCGCTGTCCAAGGCGCAGAGCCGGGTAGTGGATGTGATCGGCCGCAACCCGCAGCTTTCCTCGTACGCCGACATCGCCGAAATCGCCCAGCGCGCGGACGTCAACAACTCCACGGTGGTCCGCGCGGCCCAGCACCTGGGCTACCGCGGCTGGCCCGACCTCCAGCGCGAACTGCGCTCCCGCTACCTGGTGATGATCTCCACCGAGGACACCCTGACCGAGCACGGCGAACACCGCAGCCCCCTGCACGACGCCATCAACCACGACATCGAAAACCTCCGGCTTACCCTGGACTCCAACACGGCCGACGACGCCGAGGCCGCCATCGCTGCGATGGCCGCCGCCAAGTCAATCACCGTCGTCGGGCTTGGCTCGTTTGCCGGCCCCGCGAGCGTGATGGCACACCTCGGCTCCACGATGGGCTACCCCATCTCACTGGAGAACCGCGGCGGCGTCCACCTCGCCTCCAGCACCAACACCCTCGGTGAGGGCGATGTCCTGGTGGTCATCAACATGTGGCGCTCCATCCGGCAGATCATTGTCACCGCCGAGGCCGCCAAGGAGGCAGGCGCCACGGTCATAGCCATCAGCGACATGCGCCGCGGCCCCCTCGCAGCCGCGGCGGACCACCTCCTGGTGGTGGCCTCGGAAGGAATCTCCTTCTTCCAGTCCGTCACCGCCGCAAGCTCGCTGATCTACGGCCTGCTCGCCGGTATGGAGGCGGCCCACCCCGAACGAAGCCGCACCGCCATCCGCCGCACCCAGCAGCTGTGGAAAGACCTCGACATCTACCTCGACTGACCCCTTATCCCCTCCCCCCAGCCCCCAGCCCCCCCCCGACCCCCAGACTCCAGGAGCAGTTTTATGAACACCAATACCGACCGCCGCGTCGCCGTCATCGGCCTGGGCGCCATGGGCGGGGCGATGGCCGCCACCCTCCACCGCGCCGGCTGGGACGTCACCGGCTTTGACCCGTTCAACGGCGCCCGGGCCGCCGCGGCCGAGGCCGGCATCAAAACCACGGCGAGCCTCGAGGACGTCGCCGGAACCCCCTACGCAGTCCTCTCCCTGCCCGCGGCCAGCATGGTGGAAACCACCGTCCCGCAGCTCCTGGCCGCACCCGGAACCGTCGCGATCATCGACACCACTACGTCCGAACCAGCCACCAGCAAGCACATGGCAGAACTCGCCGAAGCGCAGGGAGCAGCCTTCGTGGACGCACCGGTCTCTGGTGGCCGCGACGGCGCAGCGACAGGTTCGCTGAGCGCCTTCGTGGGCGCAACCGCCGCGGCACTCACGGCGGCCGAGCCGGTCCTGCTCGCCCTCACCGGCGGCAAGTACAGCCACATCGGCGGCCCCGGAAGCGGCAACGTGGTCAAGCTCCTCAACAACGTCCTCGCCGCGGCCAACCTGGTCACCGTGGGCGAGGCCCTCGGCGTCGCCAAGGCCTACGGCATCGATCCTGCCACGGCCGCGGCCGGCATCAGCGAAGCCTCCGGCGGCAGCAAAGTCTCCGCCAACATGTACCCCAACTGGGTCCTCAGCGGCACCCACGATTCGGGCTTCTCCCTTGGCCTGATGGCCCGCGACGCCGCCCTCGCCGTGGAGGTCGCCGCGCAGATCGGCGAAAAACCGGCGCTGCTCGCCGCCGTCGCCGGCCAGTGGCAGGACGCCCTGGCCGCACTTGGACCGCGCGCCGACTTCACCGAAATCGCACGGACCGTGGCCCCGGCCATCACGCCCGCCGGCGCCCCCAGCACCCCCGCCGCCTAAGCAAGCACTCCCCCAGCCCCCAGCTTCAAAGGAACACCACATTGAGCATCACCACAGCACCCACCTCCTCCTCGGCAGCCACCGCCCGCGCCGTCCTGGACGCAGCCTTCCCGGCCGGCCTCGGCGCGTTCGTTGACGGCAAAGTCGTCACCGGCAGCGGCGAAAGCATCACCCTCACCGCGGCCGCCACCGGCGAACCCTTTGCCACCTACGCGGACCCCGGCGCCGAGGGCGCCAACGCCATCCTGGAAAGCTCGACGGCGGGCGCGGCCGTTTGGGCCGCGCTGAACGGTTTCGAACGGGCAGCCATCCTCCGCAACGTCAGCCGCGTTGTCGACGCGCACGGCGAGGAACTTGCCATCCTTGAGTCGGCCACCACCGGCAAGCCCATCCGCGACGCCCGCGTCGAAGCCGCCAAAGTGGCCGAAATGTTCGGCTACTACGCCGGCTGGGCGGACAAGCTGACCGGCCAGACCATCCCCGTTCCCGGCAACTGGCACACCTACACCGAGCGCGTCCCGTGGGGCGTCGTCGTCGCCATCACGCCCTGGAACGCACCCCTGTTCACAGCCGGTTGGAACTCCGCAGCCCCGCTGGCCGCGGGCAACGCCGTGATCATCAAGCCCAGCGAATTCACCCCGGCCTCCTCGGTCCGGCTCGCCCAGCTGGCCCACGAAGCCGGGCTGCCGGCAGGCGTGTTCAACGTCGCCGCGGGTCTCGGCCAGACCGTGGGCGCCTTCCTCACCACCGACCGCCGGGTCGGGAAGGTCAGCTTCATCGGCTCCGTCCCCACCGGGCGCCGCGTGGCCGTCGCGGCAGCACAGGCCGGCATTCCCGCCCTGCTGGAACTCGGCGGCAAGAGCGCCAACATCGTGTTCGCTGACGCCGACCTGGACCGTGCCGCGGACGGCGCCATCTCGGCGATCTTCTCCGGCGCCGGCCAGTCCTGCGTTGCCGGGTCCCGGCTCCTGGTGGAGCGCAGCGTGCACGCCCGGTTCGTCGAGATGGTCGCCGCAAAGGCCGCCCGGCTGCGCGTCGGCGACCCGCTGAGCGCGGACACCGAGGTGGGCCCCATCATCACCGCCCAGCAGTTCGCCACCGTCAACACCCTCATCGAGGCAGGAATGCACGACGGCGGCCGCCGGGTCACGGGGGCCACGCTTCCGGAGGCGCTGGCCGGGTCCGCGCTGGCCGGCGGGCACTGGGTCATGCCCACCCTGCTGGACGGCGTCACGCCCTCGAACCGCCTCGAAACCACGGAGGTCTTCGGCCCCGTGGTGGGCGCCGACGCGTTCGACACCGAAGCGGAGGCCATCGCCCGGGCGAACAACACCAGCTTTGGCCTGGCCGGAGCGGTGTGGACCTCGGACGTTTCCCGGGCGCACCACATTGCCCGCGAGGTGAAGGCCGGCACGTTCTGGATCAACTCCTACAAGACCATCCACGTGGCGGTCCCGTTCGGCGGCTTCGGTGATTCCGGCCACGGCCGCTCCTCCGGCCCCGGCGTCCTGGACGAGTACACCCAGACGAAGGCCATCTGGGTGCCCACCCGCGCGGCAGGCTCCCCCTTCCCGTCGCTGTCCTACTAAGCCGTCCCCATGCGTCCAACCGGAACAGGCAGGTACTTATGGAACTGACAGACACCACCCCCGCAAACCCGGCCCTCCGCACAGCCCTTGCGGACGGCGTCGAAACCTGGAAACCCAGGGTCCAGGCCCTGGCCCGCCAAATCCACGCCCACAAGGAGGTCTCTTTCGAGGAGGTCCGCTCGGCGCAGGCCATCGCGGCCCTCCTGGAAGAGGGCGGCTTTGTGGTGGAGCGCGGCACGGGCGGCCTTGCGACGGCCTTCACCGCAAGTGCCGACAGCGGCGGGCTGACCGTAGCCCTGTGCGTTGAATACGACGCACTCCCGGACATCGGCCACGCCTGCGGGCACAACCTGATCGCCGGCGCCTCCGTCGCCGCAGCCCTCGCCCTGCGGCCCTACGTGGAGGAACTGGGCATCACACTGAAGGCCATCGGCACGCCCGCC
Organism: Arthrobacter sp. HS15c; assembly: GCF_040812005.1. Classification (NCBI taxonomy): domain Bacteria; kingdom Bacillati; phylum Actinomycetota; class Actinomycetes; order Micrococcales; family Micrococcaceae; genus Arthrobacter; species Arthrobacter sp. HS15c. Next base: position 199,103 of record NZ_JBFOHM010000005.1, on the reverse strand, counting down.
GAGGAGCACGGCGGCGGCAAGGTGCTGATGTTGGAAGCCGGGGCGTTCGACGGCGTCGGGCTGGCTTTGATGGTCCATCCCGTCCAGGACGGCCTGACCTACAACCCTGCCGGGACCAGTGCCCAGGCGGTAGGCCGGTACAAGGCGACGTTCACCGGAAAGGCCGCGCACGCTGCGGCGGCCCCGCACCTTGCCGTCAACGCCGCCGACGCGGCCGTGCTGAGCCAGGTGGCCGTTGGCCTGCTCCGGCAGCAGATCCCCGGCGACCACCGCGTTGCCCTGTACGTTGCCGAAGCCGGACACGTCACCAACATCATTCCGGACCGGGCGGTGGTCCATTTTGAGTGCCGGGCCTTCACCCTTCCGGAATACGAGGCCCTGCTCGAGCGGGTCCGCCGCTGCTTCGAAGGGGCTGCGCTGGCCACCGGAACGATGCTGGACATCGAGGCCACGGAACCGCTCTATGAGCCGCTGCTCCAGGACGACGCCCTGGCGGCGCACTGGACTGAGGCGATGGACGCGTTCGGCAAGGACACGTCCCCGTCGGCCGGCCTCAGTGGCGGGTCCACCGACATGGGCAACATCTCCCAGGTCATCCCGTCCCTGCATCCGTGGCTCAGCCTTCCCGGGGCCAACGTGGCCATCCATTCGCACGCGTTCGCCGCGCTTGCCGACACCCCCGAGGCGTACGGCGTGATGTTCGAGGCAGCCACCGCGCTGGCCTGGACAGTCGCCGCCGCAGCCTCAACCCCCACCGAACGGGAACGCTTCATCCAAGCGGCATACCGCCGTCGTACTGTCACCCAGGAAGGCACATCATGAGTACCAGCACCACAACTCCCCGGATCGACAAAGCTGGTGCCCGGCTGACGCTTCCGGTCGCCGCGCTGGCGTTTGTCATCGCGCTGGCCGTGCAGTTCATCGGCCAGGCCAAGATCGATATCGGAATCGGCGCAATCGTTATTTTCCCCATGGTTTGGGGCCTTATTCTGGGCCTTTTGGTCTCCATCCAGAAGTTCAAGCCCCTGGGCCTGGACCTGCAGCGGGTCGCGGCGGCCCTGGTGGGCGTGGCCGTGCTGCTGCTGGTGGCCCGGCTGGCGTTCAACATCGGCCCCAGCCTGCCCAGCCTGCTCCGGGCCGGCCCGGCGCTGCTGCTGCAGGAAGTGGGACACCTGTTGGGCACCATCGCGCTGGCCCTCCCCCTTGCCGTGCTGCTCCGGATGGGCAAGGCCACAGTGGGTGCCACGTTCTCCCTGGACCGCGAGCCGTCCTTCGCCATGGTCTCTGAAAAGTACGGTCCCGATTCGGACCAGTACCGCGGTGTCCTGGCGATGTACGTCTTCGGCACCCTGTTCGGCGCCGTGTTCATCACGCTGCTCACCTCGCTGGTGGCCAACTGGAAGATCTTTGATCCGCTGGCCCTGGCGATGGGCGCCGGCGTGGGATCCGGCTCCATGATGGCGGCGTCCTCGGCCAGCATCATCGCGGCCTACCCCGGAGACCAGGAGGCCATTCTCGGCATGGCGGCGGTGTCCAACCTGATCACCACCATCCTTGGTGTGTACGTGGGCATCTACATCGCGCTGCCGCTGGCTGACCGTTTCTACAAGCTCCTCACCCGCAAGCAGACCCGCGAGGCCGCAGCGGTTGCCGCCGGCGGCGGCGCCGTGCGCAGCCAGGCCGACATTGACCGGGACGACGCCCAGGCCGAGGAAAACCGCCTGTTCCGCGAGAAGGTGGCCGAATCCTCCGCAGCCATCAAGCTCCCGCTGTGGCTGTCCCTGTCAGTCCTCACCGTCCTCGGCATCGGCACGGCGTCGGTGGCGGCCAAGGGGCTCAGCCTCTCGATCGTCGCCGGATACGGGATCATGCTCGCCCTGGTCCTGGTCAGCATCGCGCTGGCGAAGGTCACCAAAAAGATCTCGGCGATCGTCTACATCACCACCATCGGCGCCTACATCTCCAGCCCGTGGTTCTTCGCCGCGGAATCGCTGACCACCATCATCAAAACGGTCGACTTCCTGTCCATCGCCACCGTAATGCTGACGCTGGCAGGCCTGTCGTTGGGCAAGGACATCCCGCTGCTGAAGAACATCGGCTGGAAGATCATCCCGGTGGGCCTGGTGGCCATCACCGCATCCTTCCTGCTTTCCACGGTGATCGCGGAGTTCGCCCTGGGGCTCTGGCACTAACGGAGGTCTAGCGCCGCTGTTTGCGGCACAAGGTGAGAGGACGACGGCGGGAGGTTCCCGGCGTCGTCCGCTTGCGTTTTGCCGGAGTGACTCGCAGGTCAGACGTGCTGGTCGACGAGCACCGGGTTGCCGTCCGGGTCCACCACGATGAAGCTCGCCGGGCCGGTGGTTGCTTCGTCTGCCTCGGCAACAAATTCAGTGCCCGTGGCTTTCAGCTCCCGCTGGAGTTCGCGCACATCGGTGAACGAGTCCACCGCCTCAGCGTTCTGGTTCCAGCCCGGGTTGAACGTGAGCATGTTCTTCTCGAACATCCCCTGGAACAGGCCGATCACCGTCTCGCCGTTCTTGAGGATCAGCCAGTTCTGGGTGATGTCGCCGCCGAAACTGCTGAAGCCGAGTTTCTCGTAGAACGCGGCAGATGCTGCGATGTCCTTGACCGTGAGGCTGATCGAAAAAGCGCCGAGCTGCATGGGTTACTCCACTCTTAGAGGGCCGGATGTTCCGATGGTACGCGCGCCGGTCCGTCACTCGACCATAAAAACATCCAGCTTCACTTCATCGGGGAGCCGTATGCCGGAGGCGATGAAGATGCGCGTGCTGAGCCAGGACCACTTGCCCGCGGCGGTGAATCTTGGCGTGGACCGGAAGTAGATCCGGTCCGGGTCCACGGGCACCCCGGCCACAAGCGCCGCGATGTCTTCGGCTGAGCCGGTGCGGATGGCGGCGTTGCTCACGAAGATCCGGTCGCCGTCGTCCGTCTCCAGGACGTATTTCGCGTCCATCTCGGTGGCGGTAGGGGTGCGGAGCAGCTGGAAATCCGCGCCGGCGGGGAGCACCCGGCCGGTCAGTTCAGGCCCGGTGACCGTTCCGCCGAGGATCGGAATGACGCGGCGGATCCCCTCGGACGTTTCGCCCACTTCGATGGCGGGACCAACCTCGACGGAGATCGAGGCCAGATAGGTGCAGCGGGGCGGTGTGGGCTGGTTCATTTGGCTCCTGTCATGCGGGCGAAGTGTTCGGGTACCTAACCAAGGTAGCCACGCCCCACCTTCGTGCCCACGAACGCCACGCAAGCGGACGACGGCGGGAGGTCCCGCCGTCGTCCGCTTCAGTTTTGCGCGGTCCCGGTCAGTCCGATCAGGACTTTTTGGGCGTCTTTGCAGTCTTCGCAGTTCCGCCGGAGCTCTTTGCAGCGCTGGTGGACGTGGTGTCCTTGGGGTTGTCGGCGTCCTTGAGTTCCACCTCGGCGGTGGCCTGGATGAGTGCCAACAGGTCGGGGTCGAGCCCCGGCGCGAATTCCTCGCGGCGTTCCGGCGAGATGGTCATCGGGAAGCCTTCGGGCATCACGTCCGTGCTGAGCTCAGTGCCGTCGTTGGAGGGCGACGCCCCGCGGTAAAGCTTTCCGGCTTCACTGAGATTGTCGGCACTGAACGTGTACTGGATACTCTGCAGCCCCAAGTCCAGCAGCTTCTTGACCTCCGGGAACTGCTCGGCGTTGGTCTTGGGAATCGGCAGCACCTTGCCCCAGTTCACCCCCAGGCTTTCCAGCGCCTTGGCGAACGCGTTCTCATGCGCCTGGTCCCGGACGATGAGGTAGGCGATGGTGGACCGCGCGGTCTTGTTCTCCGTCATTTCGTAGATCCGGCACTTCTGCAGCCGGCCGGTGGATTCCAGCATCAGGTTGTACAGCAGGTCCAGGACGAGGTTTCCGCTGTTGTACACATAGGATCCGCTCCACGGATTGCCGGCCGCATCCACGGGCAACGCGCCCTGGGCCCCCACCAGGTAATGGTGGATGTTGCTGGTGTCCAGCGCGATCTTCAGCGGCGTGGCACCCTTGGCACCGGGCTGGTCCACGGGATCGGTCTTTTTGCCCTGGTACCGCGGGGAACCGTCCAGGAGCTGGGAGATCGTGGAGCCGATCAGCTCAACATGGCTGATCTCCTCTGTGCCGACTCCCTGAAGCAGGTCCTTGTATGGCTTGGCGGCGGCATCGCCGCGGAAGTTCATGCTCTGGAACAGGTACTGCATCATGGTGCGCATCTCGCCGAACTGCCCACCGAGGCCCTCCTGGAGCGCGTTCGCTGCTGCTGGATCGGGCTCGTCCACGGCGATTTCGTTGATCAGTTGCTGGGTATGCAGGTACATGGAGTTTCCTTACTTTTTGATCTGATAACTGGAATGGACTGTGGGCGAAAGCGGAGGATGCCGGGTCCGGCTGCGGCTCGTGATGGGGACCGGCTGAGCGAACGACGGCGGCGCCCGGTCCGGGAGGTGCGGCGGCGGACTTCCCCGCCCGTGGTTCGCCGTGGCGGCCTGGAGCGCCGCCCGGCCGGCGCCCGTGAGCCCAACGACGGGCATGCGCCTGTCCCGCGGATGCCGGCTCCGGCTGACGAGTCCCGCGGCTTGCAGCCTCGCCAGGACCCTGCCAAGGGTCGGGCTTTTGGCATGGACTGCGACGGCCAGCTGTTCCTGGTTCAGGGCGCCGGCGGCGAGGCCTTCAAGGGCTATGACCGCCGCACGCGTGAGCCCCAGCCGCGCACGAGCGCCATCCTGCCGGCGCTGGACCAGCCGCGCCGCCAGCGACAGGAGGCGGCAGCCATCCGGGAGATCGCGCTCTGATTCGGCGGCCATCGCAAGCTGTCCCTTCCTTGGGGTCGTCCGGTGTGAGCCTTACCATAAGCATGCTTAGCATCAACTTGGCAAGCATGCTTAGCATGTCGCCACCCGCCGGGTGCTTCCGCTGCCCAAAGTCGGGATCCTCATGGGCGCCGCACCTTGCGCATTCAATAGCAAGTGTGCTTAGTATCTAGTTAGTAACCATGCTTACTATTGCGAAGCCAGCATTGCTGGCGGCTCTTGCCAGCGAACCCTTCACGAAAGAGAGCGACCATGACTGAAAACCAATGGCCCCAGACCGCGTCACCAACCGCGTTGGACCAGTACGGCAACGCCGCACCGGTATCGACCCCGGGCGCACGTGACGGCTCGGCCTCCAAGTCCGAGGCAGCCAAGGAAGAGGCTTCACAGGTAGCCAGCCAGGCCGCGGGTGCAGCGAAGGACGTGGCGCAGACGGCGAAGGCCGAGGTCTCCAACGTCGCCTCCGAGGTGAAAACCAACGCCCGCGACCTCCTGCACCAGGCCAAGTCGGACCTCACCAGCCAGGCAGGCACGCAGCAGCATAAGGCCGCGGAGGGCATCCGCAGCATCTCCTCCGAACTGCACACCATGGCTGATGCCTCAGACCAGCCCGGCGTTGCGTCGGACCTGATCCGGCAGGCTGCCGAGCGTTCGCAGTCGGTTGCAACGTGGCTCGACAGTCGGGATCCCGGTTCGCTGCTCACCGAGGTCAAGACCTTCGCCCGGCAGCGTCCCGGCACCTTCCTCCTCCTCGCGGCCGGTGCGGGCATCCTTGCCGGAAGGCTCACCCGCGGGCTGGCCGCCGGGGCACCGGAGGCGCAGGGACGTTTGTCCGGGCAGACTCCTACCCCCGCTCCCAGGGCTGCCGCGGTGCCGCTGACCCCGATTCACCAGGAAACTGTTTTCGCTGCCGGCGACGACCGTGGCCTCTTTGACGAGCCCCGTGTCTCGGGAGGACCGGCGTCCACCCAGTCGCTGCCCACCGGCACTGCCGCGGACACCCCGCTGCGGGAAGAGGACGATCCGTTCCGCAGCACCACGGTACGGGATACGGAAGGTCGTCACCTGTGAGCAGCCAGATTCCCGAATCGCCTCCCTCGGCGGCGCATGTGAAGGCGGATAACACCTCGTTGGGTGACCTGCTCGGTGAGGTGACCCGTGACCTGTCCACGCTGATGCGCCAGGAAGTCGAGCTCGCCAAGGCCGAACTGAAACAGTCAGCCTCGAAGGCCGGCAAGGGCGGCGGCATGCTCGCCGGCGCCGGCGTGGCCGGGCACTTCGTCCTGCTCTTCCTCTCCATCGCGCTCTGGTACGCCCTGGGTGAGCTGATGGGACTGGGCTGGTCCGCCGTCGTCCTCGCCCTGATCTGGGGCATCATCGCCGCCGTCCTGGCCTCCATCGGCCGCAAGGAACTCAAGCAGGTCAAGGGCCTGCCCCAGACAGGCGAAACACTCTCAGAAATCCCCCCAACCCTGAAACCCGGTGAGGTAAAACGATGAGCGATAACCCGGACGCAATCCGTTCAGACATAGAAGCGACCCGAGCCCGGCTCGGCACCAACGTGGACGCCGTGGCCGACAAAGTCACCCCGTCCAACATCGTCCACCGCCAAACCGACAAGGTCAGGGACGCCGTCTTCGGCGTGAAGGAGAAAGTCATGGGAGCAGCCGACCACGCCACAGCCAACATCCACAGCGGCACCGGACACGCCGGTGACGCCATGGGCCACGCCGGCGACACCGTCAGCGGCGCCCTTGGCGACGCCGGCCACGCGATCGGTGAGGCACCGGCCCAGGTCAAGGCCAAAACCCAGGGCAACCCCCTGGCCGCCGGCCTGATCGCCTTCGGCGCAGGCATGCTGCTCTCCTCCCTCATTCCCGCGAGCGAGAAGGAACGCGAAGCCGCCGACGCCCTCAAAACCGCCGCCGAACCGCTGACCGTCGAGCTGACCGACGCCGCCAAGGACATGGCCCAGGGCCTGAAGGAACCAGCCCAGGAAGCCATGGAAAACGTCAAAGCCACCGCCACCGACGCCGCCGAACACCTCAAAACCGAAGGCCAGTACGCCGCCGCAGACGTACGCGACAAGGCAACAGACGCCAAGGACCACATCCAAAACGCCTGAGGCAACGTAGCTGCCCGGGCCGTCCTTCCAATGGAAGGGCGGCCCTGCGGTCTAATCCCCCAAAACGACGAACGGTACCACAGCCATGAAGAAGCTCCTGCTCGCCCTGCTCCCCACCATCATCAGCCGCATCATGCGCGCCCGCCGCGCCAAGCAGAATCCCGCCGCAAATCCCCGCAGCCGCAACCGGTTCTGACCCCTAACCGCCGCCAGAAGCGCCCGCGCCGGGCTGAAAAATTCCTAGGAGTACCATGCACATCCCCGAACAGCGGGGGCCGGTCAGCGCCGCCCTGCTCTCGATCCTCGCCGGACCGCCCACGGATAACCCTGCAGGTTTGGGCGAACTCCATGCCCTCGTCACCCCACGGCTGGCCGAGCCTGAAGATGTAATTGAGGATGACGACCTCCAACTGGCGCTCTTCTGCCTGTACGAGCTGCACTACGGCGGGCTGGACGGCGTGGACGACGGCTGGGAATGGCATCCCGGGCTGATCAGCGTCCGCCGTCTCTTGGAGCAGCCGTTCGAACAGGAACTGCGGGCCGCTGCCCAGGCCGCGGTCCCCGAGGTTCCCCCGGTTCCGGCGGCAGGTCCCGTCAGCGACGGCGTGGCCACCGTCCTGTTTGCCCTCGCGGCCACCGACACCGGGCCCAGCATGTCGAAGTACGTGGCGAAAAAGGCCACAATCGACCAGCTCCGGGAATTCCTGATCCAGAAATCCATCTATCAGCTCAAGGAAGCGGATCCGCACACGTGGGCCATTCCCCGCCTCACCGGCCGCGCCAAGGCCGCCCTGGTGGAAATCCAGGCCGACGAGTACGGCGGCGGCCGCGCGGACCGGATGCACAGCGCCCTCTTCGCCAGGACCATGCGTGCCGTCGGGCTCGATGACCGGTACGGTGCGTACATTGACGCCGTGCCCGCGATCGCCCTGGCATCGGTGAACATGATGTCCCTCTTTGGACTGAACCGCCGGCTCCGCGGCGCGATCGCCGGGCATCTGGCGATCTACGAGATGACGTCCTCCCGGCCCAACCAGCTCTACGGCAACGGATTCCGCCGCCACAACCTTGACGCCGCAGCAACCGCCTACTTCGACGAGCACGTCGAGGCGGACGCAGTGCATGAGCAGATCGCCGGCCGGGACCTCGCCGGAGGACTGGTGGAGGCGGAACCGGCCCTGCTCCCGGACGTGTTGTTTGGCGCGACGGCGGCCATCGCCCTGGACACCAGGCTTACCCTCCACATCATGGACGCGTGGGAGAACGGACGATCGTCGCTCCGTACCGTTCTCCCCGCTGCAGCATGACGACAGAAAGACAGGAACACATGGACCAGGAATCCGCCGACAGTTCGATCATCGTCTGCCCGGACGGGCCGCTGCTGGTCCGCGGGGACTTCGAGATCCTCACGCCGTCGGGGGAACCCGTGCCCAGGCAGCGCAGGACGGCGGCACTGTGCCGATGCGGGGCGTCAGCGATCAAACCGTACTGCGACGGGACCCACAAACGGATCAAGTTCCGGACCGAACCTGCCATGCCGGCAGACCCAGAAACGTAGGTCTTGATCCATCACTTCTAATGACTTATATAGTGTGGAAAACATCGCTTTTCCTTAACGCTCTGCCGGTAGATACTGAGACCCACACCACGAAAATCCCGCAGAGCGAAGAAGCAGAGATGAAGAAACGTATCCCGCACCGGCAGTTCCACAGCAAGAGTTCCCGGAAAGGCCGCGAGGTGCGGACCGGCGAACATTGCCCGCTGAACGGATGGTGGGCGCCGGCCGGCCAGGAGGCAGATGCGCAGCTCGTCGCCGAGGGGAGCATCATGCCGCCGAGCAGCGGCGAGTTGGTGAAATGGACTTTGATGGCGAGCCAGTTCGGATCACGAAAACCCAAGTACGCCCTCTCCGCCGCAGGAGCGTCCATTGACAGCCTCTAGCCAACTGTCCGCACAAGAAGGCTGTGAAGACGGCTGCCACTTCTGCGAAGGCCCGGAAACAGACTGAACTACCCGTTGATCTCCACCCGGATGTAGTCCCGCATTCCAGGACACCCGGCGCCAGCGCTGCAGGCCTGTTACGGTTTCAGCCCTCGCGCGCCGCCCCCGGAATCAGCGCTGCTGCCGGGGCCGGCGCCTGCTCCGGCCCGCCGGGAACCGAATCGAGGCTGTTGAAGCTGTAGAGGTGGACACCCGCGATGCTGCCGGGACGGCTTTCCAGCCCGGCAATCAGCGAGTCCGGCGAGTACTGGTCGCCGCTCAGGAGCTTGAGTGCCAGCGGGCCCTTGCGGCTGAGGAACTTCAGGGAACTTCCGACGCCGATCTGTGTTCCCAGCGAGACCAGCTTGGTCCGCGGCAGGGACCCGGCCACCCCCGCCCAGACCGGCAACTCCACGCCTTCACGGCGCAGGAGCGCGGCGAAGTCGAGGATTGTCGATGCTGAGAAGCACATCTGCGTCACCACGTGCGAGGCCAAGTGTTGCTTGGCCAGCAGGGCGTCCAGCACGTCCACCGGGCCAACAAGGGGATGACCCTCGGGGTAGCCCGCAATGCCCGCCCGCATCGTCCCGCCGGTGTACTGCGCGATATCTTCCAGCACGGGAAGGGCGGACTCGTAGATACCGGCAGGCTTCTTCCGGTCGCCGCCGATCACGAACACCTCGCCGATGCCGGCGGCGTCGCATTCACGAAGGATTCCGGTCAGCTCGGCGCGGCTCTGCAGGCTCCGGGCGGCGAGGTGCGGGATGGCCTTGTAGCCGAGCACGCTCAGCTGCACTGCGGCGTGCATGGTCCGCTCAATGCCGTGGTGGGGCAGGCATGTCACAGTGACCGGTGTCGTCAGCGGAACCTTGGCCGCAACGCGCTCAACGATTCCCTCGGTGGGGATGATTTCGATTCTGGTGGGCCAGGAACGGCGGCCGTCGGAGGTGGACGGTGAAACGGTCATTGAGGAACTCCATCATTCTGATGGCACCAAGGTGCCACGCTGATTCGGGTTCCTCCCCGCTCTGTATTGGACCTGAGAGTTTCCGTTTTGCCCTGCCGTCCGCAGTGCGCCACTTGCCCCGTCGGTGAGCCCGGTTTCCCGGACTGCTTTCCAGAGTTGCCTTGCCGCGGCGGTACGTGGGCCTGAGAGATTCCTGGGGAGGATTTGCTCCTACGGCGCCTGCTGAAACGTACCGGCAGGACTCTCCCGCCGCAGATCATAAGCATGTGCCACTGGTGGGTGACACGCCTCACACGCTATCTGGTTGACCGATGGGACGCAAAAGCATGGACCGCGGACCTTGCTGAGAAACCGCTTTCTGGGTAGTGTCCTTCTCAGCGCTCCGCAGTAACCGTCGTCATAGCAGCCGCCGGACCGGAGCGCAGTTCATTCCAATGACGGAAGAGAGAACATGCGAAGACGCAGTACCTACTTATCCATGTCCGCAGCCCTGGCCGTGGCAGGAGCACTGATCATTTCGGCTCCCGCAGGAGCCTCCCCCAACCCGGTGGCCGACCCTGGCGCCCAGACCGCCCAAACCCCGCTGGAGCGCCAGATTCTTTCCCCGGGGAACGGCTGGGCATCCGAAGGAACAGGCACCACCGGAGGCTCAGCCGCCGAGGACGCCAACGTCTACGACGTCTCCACAAAAGCCGAACTGCTGGCCGCGTTCGCCGCCGCCGGAACCCAGCCCAAGATTGTCCGGGTCCACGGAACCATCGACGCCAACACGGCACCTGACGGTTCACCGCTGACCTGCGAAAAGTACGCCGAAGGCACCGGCTACAGCCTGGACCAGTACCTCCAGGACTTCGACCCGGCAACCTATGGCCGCAGCCAGAAGCCTGCCGGCCCGCAGGAGGACGCCAGGCGCTTCGCCGCGGCAAACCAGGCGAAGTCCATCCGCTGGGACATCCCCAGCAACACCACCATCGTCGGCGCCACCACGGACAGCAGCATTTCCGGGGCAGCCCTCCGCGTCAACGGCGCCGCCAACGTGATCGTCCGCAACCTCACGGTGCGGGACGCCGCCGACTGCTTCCCGGCCTGGGATCCGACCGACGGCGCCGAGGGCAACTGGAACAGCGAATACGACCTGCTTCAGGTCATCAACCAAGCCACGCACGTCTGGATCGACCACAACGAATTCACCGACGCCCCCAACCTTGACAGCTCCCAGCCGCTCTACTTCGGCCGCCCCTACCAGGTGCACGACGGCGCCGTCGACGTCACCAACGGCTCGGACCTGGTGACCATGTCCTTCAACCGGTTCGCCGACCACGACAAGCTGCTCCTGATCGGCTCCACCGACTCGCCCACCCGCGGGGACCCCGGCAAGCTGCGCGTCACCATCCACCACAACGTGTTCGAAAACGTGGGCCAGCGCGCCCCGCGTGTCCGCTTCGGCCAGGTGGACGTGTACAACAACCACTTCAAGGTGACCGAAAACAGCACAGTCCCCTACGCGTACACGCTGGGCGCCGGATTCGACTCGCACGTCTACGCCGAGGCCAATGCGTTCACCCTTCCGGCTGGCGTCGACGCCGGCAACATCATCCGGCGCTTCAAGGGAACGGCCATCACCACCACCGCGAACGCCGTCAACGGCAAGATCGCGGACCTTCGCGCCGAATACAACGCCGCTGCCGCGCCCGCGGACCAGCTGGCCGAAGATACGTCGTGGACGCCAACCCTGCGCACCCAGGTCCACCCGGCCCAGGCAGTACCAGCCCTGCTCCAGGACTCCACCGGCCCGATCTTCACTGCGGGAGGGGAAGTCTGATGGCCGCCATCCTGCCGAACCGGCGCAGCGTCCTGGCCACCCTGGCGCTCACCGCCGGAACCATGGCCCTCTCGGGAACGGGCGTCGCTAACGCCGTCACCCAAACCGTCCTTGACCCCGCGAAACCCCGCACCAAACCGGTCATCTTCGTCGTCGGGGACTCGACGTCGTCGGCATACCAGCAGTCCGAACGCCCCCGCGCCGGCTGGGGACAGGCCCTGCCGCTACTGCTGGGGCCGCAGGCAACGGTGTTTGACTACGCCTGGTCCGGCGCCTCCTCCAAGAGCTTTGCCGACGCCGGAAAGCTGGACCGGGTCCTGGCCATGATGCAGCCGGGCGACTACCTGCTGATCTCCTTCGGCCACAACGACGAGAAAGTGGCGGACCCCGCACGGGGCACGCTCCCGGACACCACGTTCAAGGAGTACCTGGGCCGGTACGTCGACGGCGCCAGGGCACGCGGAGGAAAGCCGGTCTTGGTCACCTCCGTCGAACGCCGCCGTTTTGATTCCTTCGGGAATGCCGGGGATTCCCACGGCGCGTATCCGCAGGCCGTACGGGAACTCGCCGCGGCGTCCGGCACTCCGCTGGTGGACCTGACGGTTTCGTCAAAGGAGCTGTGGCAGCAGCTGGGGCCGGAAGGAACCAAGGAACACTTCCTTTTCCTGGCCCCAGGCGAGCACCCGCAGTATCCGCAGGGCTCGGAGGACAACACGCATTTCCAGGCCGCCGGTGCGCTGGCGGTGGCCCGCCTCGTGGCACGCGAACTGCAGGCCAAGCAGATCCTCCCGCCGGGCTACTTCCTGAATATCGACGCCGCCATCGACCCCCTGCTGGGAATGTACTGGCCGGCTGAACGCCCCATCGACGTCCCGGTGACGCTCGACGTCGGACCGGGCAGGACGTTCGCCACTGTACAGGCCGCCGTCGACTCTGTGCCCGCGGACAGCTCCCAGCGCACGGTCATCAGGATCCAGCCCGGCACGTACAGGGAGATGGTGCGGGTGCCCAGCAACAAGCCACGAATCTCCTTCGTCGGGCAGGGCAGCCGGCCGGAGGATGTGGTGCTCGTCTACAACAACGCCTCCGGCACGCCCAAGCCCGACGGCAGCGGGAACTTCGGCACCTCAGGCAGCGCATCGGTCCGGATCGACGGGCCAGACTTCGTAGCCAGGAACCTGACGTTCAGCAACGATTTCGACGAGGCCGCCAATCTGGGGATCAAGGACCGCCAGGCCGTCGCGCTGCATATCACCGCTGACCGCTCGGTGCTGTCCAACGTCAGGTGCCTGGGCAACCAGGACACCCTGCTGGTCAACTCACCGGGGGCGGGCGTCCCGGCCCGTTTCTACTTCGAGGGCTGCTATGTGGAAGGGGACGTTGACTTCATCTTCGGCCGCGGGACCGCTGTTTTCAGCAGCTGCGAGATCAGGTCCCTGGACCGCGCCTCGACCACGAACAACGGTTACGTGTCGGCGGGGAGCCTGGATCTGTCGATCCGGTTCGGCTACCTCTTTGACCAGTGCCGGTTCGTCTCGGACGCCGCGGCGAACAGCGTCCACCTGGGCAGGCCGTGGCACGCCGGTGGTGACCCGCGCGCTGTGGCCCAGGTCCTGGTCAGAGACTCCTGGCTCGGCGCGCATATCTCGGGAACGCCCTGGACTGACATGAGCGGCTTCTCCTGGCGGGAGGCCCGGTTCCACGAGTACAAGAACATCGGCCCCGGCGCACAGGTGACCGCCGACCGTCCGCAGCTGCCCGTGGCTGAGGCGGGCAACTACACGGTCAGGACCTACCTGCAGGGAACGGACGGCTGGGCACCACAGCTCGCCGGCTCGACGGCGGACTGCAGCGTGGTGCCGTCCGAGGTCGCCGCGTAGCTTCTGCGCACACGGAAAGCGGACGACGGCGGGACCTCCCGCCGTCGTCCGCTTCCGTCTGGTGCCTATTGCCTGAAGGGGACCTTCTCCCAGCTCAGGACGTCGTCGCTGTCGCTGCTGTTGCCGGCCACGGTGAACCGAACGTAGTTGGTGGCGTTGGCCGATCCGTCCACAGTGATGCGCTGCAGGTCATCCGCGGCGGGCTGGCCGTACACATCCAGCCACGGTGAGCCCTCCGCCAGCGGCTCGTTCTCGGCAAAGACGTGGCTGTCGCCGTTGATGAGGTAGACCGGGCGGTCGAAGCGGTTGGTCTCCTCAACGATGGCAGCGACGATCTGGCGGAACCCGGACATGGTGGCCGGGGTGGCGGTAGCCGCGGCGAGCAGGGACGGGTCGAACATGTCGGCCTGGGTCATGAGGACAACAGCGCGGTCGTTGCGCCGCGCCGCATCGCTGAACGTCTCGCGGATCTGGTCGAGCACGGCATCCGTCCGGTGTTCTACCTCAGCCAGCTGCTCGGGCGTGGGCGCGGTCTCGCCGAGGCCGCTCCACGGAAGCAGCGAGTTGTTGCTGCCCTGGACGTTCACCACGGAGAAGGCCACGCGGTTCTGGGTGAAGCGGACATTTTCAGGGAGTCCCAGGCTCTCCTGGGTCCTGACCGGCATGGTGGCGCCCAGGGTCTTGCCGGGCTGGTCGAAGAAGACCTCCCGCAGCTTGTCCAGCCGTTCCAGCGGGTTGTAGGCGCCGTTGTTGGTGCGGTGGCAGTCCACCCACTCGTTGTCGCCCGGGGTGAAGACCAGGGGGTGCTCGAAGGTGTCGAACTGTGAGCGGATGCCGGCGAAGTACTCGTCCGAGCAGACCGAGGAGCCGTTCTTGATGTCGCCCACGTGGGTGACGAATTTCAGCGCGCTGTCGGCGTTGATGTCCTGGATGCGGGACGGGAACTTCGCGATTTCGGCGTCGCCGTAGGGGACGTCGCCGATGACGCCAAAGGTGAACGCCTGGCTGTCGGAGGTGTCGTTGGCTGCCTGGGCGGGCTGGGACGCAAGGAGGCTTAGCGCGAGGACGGCTGCCGCCGTCGTGGTTTTCAGGGTCTTGGAAGGCATGGAGGTTTCCCGTGTCTGCTGGGGTGGGATGGCTTAGAGCGTGCGGGTGCTGAGGAACTGGTCCAGCGCCGCGAGGTCGTCGGTGTTGATGTGGTCCACGCCGGCGTCGAACAGTTCGTTCCAGACGGCGTCGCGTGCGGCGCCGGGCTGGTGGGGGGTGGCCCAGAAGCGGACGCGGTACCCGTTTGTGTGCGCCTGGGCCACGTAGGCCTGCAGCTTCAGGCGTTCAGCTTCGGGCATGGGGCCAACGCCCTGCCAGGTGAAGAGCTTGGTCCAGTTGTCCCTGACAGCGGCATCAGCCCGGCGGGCATGCCGGAGGTGAGTTCGGCAGAGCGTCCGTCATAGAAGCCGAAGCGCTTTTCCTGTGCCTGCATGGTGGCCAGGGGGCTGTTCCAGCTGATGACGGCGGTGACGGGTCCGGTTTTGGTGCCGCCATTGCTGTAGCGGCTCATGATCTCCGGGTGCCCGGCCAGTTCCTTCTCGATGGCGGCGTAGGTGGCCTCCCCTTCACTCTTGATGTCGATCAGGAGCTGCAGGCTGCCGTCCCAGTGCGGATAGACACTGTGGCCCTGGTTCCGGACCAGTTCGTCCAACGGATCCAGGTAGAGGCTCTCGAGTGTTGCTCCCGGCTTGGCGTCCTCGAGGTCGTGGGCCACCAGGAGTTCGCCGTCCACCAGCCACACGTCTGCCTCAACGCTGGTGAATCCATGCTCGAGGGCATCGAACAGTGGGCGGTCATGCTCATAGTCGTTGTGGGCATGGGCTGCGGCCAGCGGCCGTCCGAGGACAACCGACGCCGGTGCGTTGGCGGGTTGCGCGGCCGGCGGGGCGGCGATTCCGGTCAGGGAGGTGAGGGCCACAAGAGCGGTGACGGCACTTTTCAGGAACACAGGGTTCTCCTTGGTACAGCAGGGGTCGATTCATTCCCAGGCGACCGGGGCGCTGGGCGGTGGTGCGTGAAAAGACTTCCTGCTGCGGAAGAACGGGCATGGCCCCAACGGTTTCGGGGCGGTGAACGCCAGGCGTCGTTTGGACATGCCGGGGTCAGGGACCCGGAAAACGGCCTGATGCTCCCCGGGTCGCGCTGGGTGTCATCACTCGGTGCGGGGTCCTGCGACCTGGTCCGTCGGACTGGCCCGTCTGCCGATCCTGTAGCCGGCCCAGAACGCCAGGACCAGCAAGCCAACGACTGCCACTGCCAGGCCAACCTGCGTCCCCTGGCTGACGAAGGCCATGCCGCTGCCTAAGAAAAGCTGGTTGCTCAGCGGCGCGTAGGCGAACCAGCCGATGCCGGCGCTCGCGTTGCTCCACGCAACGAGGCACCCCACCAGCACCGCGACGAGGCCCGCCGCGGGCACGACGGCGGCAGACAAGCGGGCAAGCTTCGGTGCCTTGCGGTCCCCGGATGTGTTGTGTTCCCCCATGACGGCGAGTCTAGCGGGGGCGGCACGGACCCGTTCAGTAGATGCGGCGAGTATCCGGCTCAATGGCCCACGCAAGGCGGTGGAGCAAACTGGCCACCCGGCCCCGGGTGACCGACCAGCGTGACAGCTCAGGTTCGGGGGCAAGGCGCTGTCGCGGAGCATTCGGAAGTGCGCTCGTGGCAGTGCTGTCTGATCCGGCAAGAAAGAGTGCAATGAAGCCTGAACTGTCCATGGAGAAGATTCCTGATGTGTGGATTTTTGGGGAGGGATGGTGGGTCGACGCGGCGCACCCCCCTTTCCGATTATCAGGCAACCCCCAAGAATCCACCAACCGGTTGACCAATGGCGTTAAAAACGGTCGACGGCTGGAGGTCCGCCGTCGGCCCTTTGCCGGTGGCGCCGGTCCCGGCACCTTCCGGCGGCATCACAAGTTGGCGGCTTCCTGCTGCGCCAGCCTGATCATGCGCAGTTCGTCCTCCACCGCGCGGGTCGGCCAATAGTCCTTCGACAGCTCATTTGCCCGGGTCAGATCTGCCGCCGGGAAGAGCTTTCCGAGCAGTCCGGCCGCCTGAAGCAGGGCGATCAGCGCCGTGGTCCTGTCATCGGGCGGCGTGGAAACGGGCTTGGCATCAGGCGCCCCGGCACCAGGCGACGTGGACTCCGCCGCCCCGGCGTCAGTCGTCCCCGCATCGTTGGCCTCAGGGGCGGCTGCCGTATCAGGCACCTCGAGAGCGGACGGCGGACCGCTGAGCGCGGCCTGGATTTTTTCCAGGAGCGCCGCCTCCGGACCGTGGTCCTTCTCCGGGTACCGTACGGGCCGGAACCGGGCCAGGTGCTTTTCGCCCACATGCACCACGATGCCCCGTGATGCCATCCCCTCGTAGGCACGCTGGACTTCGGCGCGGCCCTCCAGCATGGAAACCCACCGCTTGGGAGCGTGCGGCCGGGATTTGCCACGGATGAGTTCCAGCTCGTGCTGGAGATCCGTTTCCGGGCTGGTGCCGGTAGCCCTGACGTGCTTGCCCTGCAGTTCGATCGCGTCGATCAGGTCCAGTTCGGCCAGCATCGCACCGGCCAAGGCAGTCCTGAGTGCAAACACCGGAATGTCAGGTTTTCCGGTTGTGTCGTTCGTTGCCAGAAGGAGGAAGGCCTGGGGCAGGTTAAGCTCCGCCGCCTTCGGAATTTCAGCGTTCATACGATCATGGTGGCCCTGTTGGCCGCCCACCACAACGGGGATTTACAAGCGCCGGCGACGGCACGGACCAGCAGGCATAAGCTGAATATACAACGTCTCTCTTACAGCACCGGGGAGGTCATCATGGACACCGAAACCGCCGATGTGATCGGCCATGATGTCACCACCATCACCTGCGTGTGCGGCAACACCGTCGGCAAGGACGGACTGATCCAGGCCAATTCAGAGGGCGTCCCCGTCCACAACGGTGACCCCACCCAGGTCCCTGCCGGATTGGCGTCATGGCCCGCCGATGAGGATCTCTACACCCTGTGTCCCTCGTGCGGCCGCGTGTACCGTGACTCGGTGATCGAAGAGACCGGGACCGCACCCGTTGCCTTCCGGGTCGACGTCGCTGCCGGCCCCATTGCCGAGGCCATCCGGGTGCACTGGAGCCTCAGCAGCTGAGCGGCTAGAGGTAGTCGCCGGCCCGTTCGCGCGCGATTTCGAGCAGCGTGGAGTGGAAGGCCACCTCTGCGGGTGCGTAAACCTTGTCCTGGCGCTGTGCCAGCAGGATGCGGCGCAAGGGGGCCGCATCCCCGAGGCTGAGCACCCGGACGTCGGGGTGCTGAAGGGCGACGGCGGTTCTGGGCACCAGCGCCACTCCCATGCCGACGCTGACCATGGCCTGGGCTTCCTGGTAGTCGTTGGCGAGAAATCCGATGGTTGGTTCGAATCCGGCGTCGTGGGCGGAACGTTGCAGCACTTCCACGACGGGGTGCGCCTCCGCACGCACGATCCACGATTCGTTGCGCAGCTCCTCCATGCTCACCTCCTCCCGGTCGGCGAGCGCGTGGCTGCTGGCTACCAGGATCACGGTGCTCTCGCGGAAGACTTCCGTGACCCGGATGGAGTCGTCATGGAACCTGTTCCACGGGTAATCCCACAACAGGCACAGGCCGGTCACCCCTGACTGCAGGTCCGCCACCAAGTCATCGAAGCGCGCACTGCGCAGCGAGAGGCTGATAGCCGGGTAACGCTTCTTGAAGGTGCGGATGACTATGGGCAGGAAGGATCCTGCCAGCGTGGGAAACGTGCCCACCGTCAGTGCTCCCCGCTTGAGGCCGGCGATCTGGTCCAGGTCGGACTGGGCAGCTTTCATCTGCCGGATGATCTGGCGCGCATGGCTGGCCAGTACCTGGCCTGCTTCGGTGGGCACCACGCCACGGGAGCGGCGGTTGAGCAGGGGCTGGCCAACTTCCTGTTCCAGCTTGCGCAGTTGTTGGGAGACGGCAGAGGGCGAGTACATCATCAGGTCGGCCGCAGCGGTGATCGAGCCCTGCTCCACAACCTCCATGAGCAGCGCCAGGCGCCGCATGTCGAAAAGAGGCTGCTCGCCATCCTGAAGCATCGCTTTACCCCTCATCTTCTTTGGTTAATTCAGTGCACACACCACTTGCATCGGCTGGAACTAGGCCGACTTCTGAGGCCGGGCTACCCGAGCACGGGTGAACTGTCCCGCCCACCTAGAGTGATTGAAGCAATACTACATCCCCCTTCATTTATTGAACATTGTCTTAAGTTGTGATCCAGATCAATCTCTTATCAGGGCCCTTGAAAGAACCGAGGCACGAGGAGATGTGGACGAACAATGAAGATTGAAGCGGAGTGGATGCGCGGAGGCACCAGCAAATGCTGGGTGTTCGAGGCGGGGCACCTGAGCGAGGGCACGAGCCTGGACTCGTGGTTGCCCCGGGTGTTCGGCAGCCCCGACTCACGGCAGATCGACGGCGTTGGCGGGGCCACGTCGACCACCAGCAAGGCGATGATCCTGCACCGGCCCGCCGAGGAAGACATCGACGTGGACTTCACCTTTGCCCAGGTGGGCATCGAGGAGGCCGCGGTGGACTGGGGCAGCAACTGCGGCAACTGCTCGGCAGTGGTTGGGCTGTACGCGATTGAGAAGGGATGGGTGGTTCCCAGCGGGGACGTTACCCGGATCGTCACCCGCAACACCAACACCGGCCAGATCATCATCCAGCGTGTGGCCACCCCCGACGGCGCCCTGCCAATCGTTCCCGACGCGCAGATGGCCGGCGTGCCGTTCCCCGGCTACCGTGTGGGGCTCGGCTTCCAGGACCCGGCCGGTAAGACCACCGGAAGCCTGCTGCCCACCGGGGCGGCGACGGACGCCATCACCGCCGGGGGCACCCGCTGGACAGTTTCCATGGTCGATGCCGGGGCGCCCGTCGTGATCATCCGGGCCGAGGACCTTGGCTTGGACACCAACCGGTACGACAGCTGGGCGGCCGGAGTGGAACTGCAGCTGGAAACGCTGGAACAAATCCGCCGGCAGGCTGCGGTACGCATGGGACTGGCAGCCACAACGGCCCAGGCGGCGCGGGCGATCCCCAAGCTCGCCATTGCCGCCGCCCCGGCGCAGTCGGATCCCGGCTGTGATCTCAACGTCATGATGCTTTCGATGGGCCGGCCGCACCCGGCCCTGGCCATCACCGGATGCATCGCCCTGACCCTGGCTGCCCGGACGGCAGGCACAGTCGTGCAGGCCATCACGGGCAACACGCTGGGGGCCATCCTGAAACTGCGCACCCCCGCCGGAGTCATCGAAACCTGGACCGAGGATCACGACGGCGCCCTGCTGGTTGGCGTCGACCGGACCGCCCGCACCATCGCAACCACCATCATCCACCTCCCCGAGGCCCTCGGCACTGCTGCCGAGGAGTCCCTCGCGGGCGCCACTCAATGAGGAGTACCTGCCATGACTAAGACTGCGCAACGCCCCACTGACACTCTTGAGGAGACCCGGGACCAAAAGTCTCCGCGTCCTGCCCGCCGCCGCCGTATCCTGCTGATGGCGGTGGTAGGCATCACCCTCCTTGGTGTGCTTGCCCTTGTTCTGGCGGGAGGCGTCTTCAACCAGGCGGCCACCGCGGAATCGGAGCCGAGCATGACCGCTGTACAGATCATCCCGCTCATCATCCTTGTGGTGATGTTCGTCGTCGCCACCAAGTGGCCGCTGAACATCGGTGTCATGGGGCTGGTGGCGTCCTTCGGCGTCGGCTATTTCATGCTTGGCATGACCGACAAGGAGATCCTGGCGGACTTCCCCGCCAACA
The DNA here is from genome assembly GCF_040812005.1 of Arthrobacter sp. HS15c. NCBI lineage: Bacteria > Bacillati > Actinomycetota > Actinomycetes > Micrococcales > Micrococcaceae > Arthrobacter > Arthrobacter sp. HS15c. Next base: position 178,656 of record NZ_JBFOHM010000005.1, on the reverse strand, counting down.
TCGTCATCACCATCATCGGCGTCACCTACTTCTTCAGCATGGCCCAGCGGAACGGCACGATCGACATCATCGTCCAGACCTGCGTGCGCCTTGTCAGGGGCAAAACCCTCCTGCTGCCCTGGGTGTTCTTCCTGATGGCCGCAGCGCTCACGTCGCTGGGCACCTTCTCCCCCGCCGCCGTCGCCCTGCTGGCACCTGCCGCCATTGGCCTGGCGTATGAGTCCCGCATCCACCCGGTGGTGATGGGCGCTTTCCTCATCAACGGAGCGCACGCCGGCGGCTTCTCCCCGCTGTCCGTGGCCGGGGTGCTGGTGCACGACATCGCAGTGAAGAACGGTTTCCCCATTTCCCAGGGCGCCCTGTTCACCGCCAGCTTCGCGATCAACCTCATCCTGTCGGTCCTGACTGTGGTGCTGTTCGCGGTGCTGGGCAGGCTGCGCGACGGCGACGGCCGGCACGCAGACTTGGAGACCAGCACCGGCCGCCCCCACGGCCAGCAGCTCCTGACGCTGGCGCTCATCGCTGCCATGCTCGTCTGCGCGCTCGGCTTCCACATGCCGATCGGCTTCGTGGCCCTGTCCGCCGGCCTCCTCCTGGCCCTGGTCAACATCAAGGAACACCGCACTTTCATCGGCGGCGTCTCCTGGTCCACTGTCCTGCTCGTTGCCGGCATGATCACCTATGTCTCCCTTCTCCAGCACGTGGGCGTCATCGACACCCTCGCCGAGCAGGCGCTGGCGCTTGGTGCGCCGCTGCTGGTGGCACTGGTCCTCTGCTACGTGATCGGCGTCGGTTCAGCCTTCGCGTCCTCGACGGCGCTGCTCACCGCGTTCATCCCGCTTGCGGGTCCGCTGTTGGCCACCAGCTCGCTGAGCGCCTCCGGAACGGTGGCGGCACTGGCCATCGCCGCAACTGTTGTGGACGTCTCGCCCTTCTCCACCGACGGCGCCCTGGTGGTGGCTAACGCCCGCGAGGACGACCGGCAGCGTGTCTACAAGCAGCTGATGATGTACGCCGGCGGCGTGGTGCTGGCGGCCCCGGCGCTGGCCTGGGCCCTGTTGGTACCCACCGGCATCATGTGAGTTCGTCGGGCCGCGGCGTCCAGAAATCCCGCCGCTGCCCCAAGACTGCCGGCACAGCCCGGCGGGCGTCCGGAAGCCGCTCCCGCACTCCATCGCAACAGGTAGCCCGAAAGCCGGGCGCAGGAGCGTGCAGCCGCACACGTCGAAGGCAGGACCCCGCAAGGGTCCTGCCTTTGGCGCGGCGATGGAAAATTTGGGTGCCCGAAGGCGACTCAGGAACTACCAGCCAAAGCCTTTCCGGCCGGCATTGGCGATCTTTGTGCTGCCCGGGCCAGGCACCGCTGCTCGTCTTGGCGCCTGCCGAGCTCGGCAAAACTAGCTGCCGCCTCCCGAAACAGGGCGATGGCTTGATCATCGTGACCCTCTGCGCGGCGCAGGACGGCTCGTGCTTCCCAGAGGGCCGCGTGCCACGGTCCGCCAGGCCACATGCCTGCGAGCTGCTCGGCGTTGGCGAGCCGGCGGCGGGCTGCGTCCAGCTTCCCGGCCAGTGCGTAATGCGTCGCTGCGGCGACTTGATACCCCATCGAGCACGGCGGACAGACGCTCCTCCCGGCCAGGGCGGCGTCGGCCCGCTCAATGATGCGGACCGCTTGCGCCGGAGATCTGGCTGCCTCCGCGAGCACCCCGTAAAGGCGTACAACGAGATGCGGCTCGAGCCACGTGGACGCAGCGGCAGCCAGAGCGCGACTGGCTGCCCCGGCGGCCTCCTCGGGCCGATCCTGCGCGAGGTCAACCTCAGCCAGTCTTTGCAGTGTTACGATCTCGCCGGCCCGTGCCCCGGCCCGCCGGTGCAGCTCGAGTGCGGACTGGAGCAGACTGCGCGCGTCGCCGAGCTCGCCGGAGAAGAGTGCCGCCTCCCCCAGCAACAGGTCGGCGATGGCCAGGCCGCGCACGGAGCCTGCCCGTTCGGCGATCGTGCGCAGTCGCACTACTCGCCGCGCAAGTTTCCGGTGCCCGTCCGGTCCGCTCAAGCAGAACTCGGCGAGGCACAACTGTGCGTCCAGAATGTAGCCGGACCGCGCTGAATCGTGTTTTGTGAACTCCACGAACTCGGCCTCGAACACCTCGGGCCAGCGGTCCTGCATGTTCGCCGCGATCGCCAGCACTGCGCTGGCCTCGCCGATCTCTCGGCCCAGGTCCGCTTCCATGGCCAGCTCGCGTGCACGCCGTGCGTACGACGTGGCCTCGACGAGGTCGCCACTGTTGAGGGCGATGAGTGCTCGCGCCAACGTGACCCGGGTGCGATTCTCCGCGCGTCGGCTGTCCTGGGCGATGGCCTCCTCGTAGACCGCGACGGTCGCCGCCTCTGGGCCGACGCCCAAGTCGGCACGCAACCGCCGACAGAGTCGCTCGAACTGGCGGATCGCGCCCTGGCGATCGCCGGCGTCGAGCGCACGAACCATGATCGCGCGGTGGGCTTCCTCGTCCGCCGGGTCGGCTTTGACCACGTCGTCCCACCGAGCCGCGGCCTTGAGCAAACGCAGGTACAGGGTGCGCAGCCGGTCGCGGGGGTCCTCGGCCCACACGGCAAATCGATCGTCAGGAAGCAGATCGCCTCGATAGAGGGCGAGCGCCTCGGACACCCCTGCCGATGAGGCGAGCGCGGCGCGCCCGTCCGCTTCGAACCGCTCCGCGTCAATGGAAACATCCGCGCCTGGCAGCAGCACCAGCAGGTCGCCGTGCGCCCGAACGGCGCCTGGCGAGCCGAGGGCGGCGCGCGCGAAATGCATTGCCTTGCGTAGGTTCGAAGCGGCAGCCTGAGCGCTGAGATCGGGCCAGAGCAGATCGGCCACGACGTCCCTATGCAGCCGGTGCCCTTCCGCGAGGGCGAGGATCTTGACGAGCCCGGCCGCCTTGGTCCGTTTCCACGCGTCGTCCTGAACCGGCCGGCCATCAATCACGACACCGAACGCGCCCAGCATGACGACGGCGCACTTCTCCACGCCCTCAGCGTAGCTGGGGGAACGGTCGGGGAACAGGGTCGCCTTACCGTCAGAAGTGACGGCGAGCCAGTTGGCTCCGTCATCAAATCACAACCACCAGGAGGACACGATGGGACTGCAACTCGGTGAGATCGCACCCGATTTCTCCGCCAAGACGACCCTCGGCGACATCCGCTTCCATGACTGGCTCGAAGACTCATGGGCAGTGCTGTTCTCGCACCCGAAGGACTTCACCCCGGTCTGCACCACCGAGCTCGGCTACATGGCCAAGATCAAGCCCGAGTTCGACCGACGCGGAGTCAAGATCATCGGCCTGTCCGTGGACTCGACAGCTGATCACGAGCGGTGGGCCGCCGATATCGAACAAACGCAGGGGGCACGCCCCAATTACCCCGTGATCGGCGACGACGACTACACCGTTGCGAAGCTTTATGGCATGCTCCCGGCAGCCACGTCCGGGGACCCCAAGAGCCGCACGCCCGCGGACAACCAGACCGTCCGCAACGTGTTCGTCATTGGGCCGGACAAGAAGATCAAGCTGATCCTCGTCTACCCCATGACGACCGGACGCAACTTCGACGAAGTGCTTCGCGTTGTCGACTCGCTTCAGCTCACTGCGAAGCACCGGGTGGCGACGCCGGTCAACTGGAAGCAAGGCGAGGACGTCATCATCGCCGGCTCCGTGCCGAACAGCGAGGCCCTCGAGATCTTTGGCGATTGGAAGGAGCCCAAGCCGTACATTCGGATCGTCCCGCAACCGGTGTGATGGCGCATGAGAGCGGGTACTGACGGGGCCGGGTCCGCCCGCTGCAGGCCGCGTTGGCCGGCGCGGGCGGTCCGGCTCTCGCTGTGGGCGGCCGGACCGCGGTCGGCGATCAGGTAATAGAGCCGGTTACACAGTCGCTACCCGATCGAAATCAGCGCCGCTCATGTGCTCGCACAGCGCCACGCAGGCATCAAAGTGGGTCATGAACTCCGGGTTCTGCTTCCATGCGTCCCGGGACGCCTCGTCGGTCCACTCGGCGAATGAAACATAATGACCGGCAACACGTCGGTCACGAATGAGGTTCGCCACGAGGATCGACGGGTAGTTCGCCCGGGACCACTGAAGGAACTCCGTCCATCGGTCTATGAATTCCTGGTCGCTGCCCTGCTTCACCTGCCAGGTTCCTGAGGCATAGTGGTCTGCCATTGCTCTCACCTCCTTTCCGATTTCCCGCTTAACGGTAGGTCGCTGCCGTTCCCCGCGCGTTCCCCGGTTCGCGTTGGCAGCACTTCCTACGGGCAAGGCAGGAAGCGTACGACGGCGGGAGGCGCCCGCCGTCGTCCGATCGCCTGCGTCGGAACTTCTATCGCCGTGTCCATAGCGGGCGATAAAGCCGGCCACTATGCTGAGCGGAGCCATCGTAGGAGATGGGTTTGGGGGCAGGGGCGCTGGTGGCATCAGATTTTGGCAGCAAGGACTTCGGAAGGCCTGAGGACGGGCGGGACATCCCAGGAGTCCGGCGTTCGCCGAGCGGCCGGATCCCGCAGTGGGCTATTGATGAGGCGCTCGGCAAAATTCAGGATCCTGAGCCGTGGCGTGCTGTTCCTGTACCAACGGCTGGCAGGAAGCGAGGTTTTCGCAGGATCAGGCTGGGGCGCACGCCGAGGTGGAAGTCCCGGTCGGCCACCGTGCTGGGCATTGCACTTGTAGTCGGGCTCTACTTCACTCCCACACTGTTCGAACGGTACGTGATGTCAGCGGCGCGGCCCTACCTGCCCGGCTCCGAGGTCCCTCCCCCAGGTTTTGAAGCCGCTTCCGCTCCCCTTGGCATCCCGCCTGCGGCCACCGGATCAACCGCATATGTCCTGCAGGAGTCACCCGAACCGGACCAGCCGTTTGTTGCCTACGACCCGTGCCGTCCGGTCCATTACGTAGTCCGGCCGGACTTGGCGCCGCCCGGCACGGATCAGCTCGTTCAGGAGTCCGTAGCCGCCGTCTCCGTTGCCACCGGCTTGCAATTCGTGTTCGACGGGCCAACAACCGAAGCACCCTCAAAGGATCGCGAGGCGTACCAACCGGACCGCTACGGCAAAAAGTGGGCGCCCATCCTGATTGTCTGGTCCACCCCCGAAGAAGCCACGGAGCTGGCCGGAAAGGTCGCTGGCACCGGCGGCAGCTCCGCCATCCAGGTTCCGGGCGAACCGTATGTTTACGTCACCGGCCAAGTGCAGCTCGATGCGCCTGGGCTGACAGAACCCTGGCCTATCCCGAAGGGCCTGCCTTGGTCCGGGCCATCATCATGCACGAGCTGGCGCACGTGGTGGGACTGGACCACGTCAACGATCCCACCCAGCTGATGTACGAAGAGAACAGCGGACAACTGGAGTTCGGGGCCGGGGACCGTGCCGGCCTGGCGCTACTGGGAACGGGGAAGTGCGTCCCGGGCATATGACCGCGGGGACCTTCCCCAGCTCAGGACGTCCGCGCCGTCGGCACTGTTGCCCGTGCCTCACGCAGGCTGGCCTGGCACTCAGCCGCCCGTCCTACGACGTCGCCGTGAACGGCAGAAGTAATAGCCTCGACAACGGCGATCTGGCCGGTGGTGTCAGGGACGCCGGGGAACTGCACCTGCGGCGCCTCGGCTGCGGCCACCGGCGATTCGTTCGTGGACCGCATGCGAAGAATCGCGATGGCGGAAATAAGGCACCAGGCAACGTTCGTGACCACTGAGGGCCACGCTTCGTGGACCGCACCGTTGACGATGAAGGCAAATGCGCCGACGAGGTTGGCCACCTGGAAGCGCTTGCCGGCCTTTAACCAACCCATGGAAACGGACAGGTATGCCGACAGGATCAGAACGGCCCCCGACCAACCTGCGATTTCCCACAGCAGTTCCATGATGTCCTTTCAAAGGTGATGCCCGGCTGCCATCCGCCGGGCGGAGTGTAGATGGCGGGCTATATGTAGGTGTTTGGAAGAGGGTATTTGCCTGGATTCTTCCGCCGGGAAAGTCCCGTTTAACAGCAATTATGAGCACGAAACACCTTTAGAGCAATTGCATTCCACTGAAGGTGTGGTTTAGAACTACTTAACATGGATATCGATCCGCGCAGACTGCGCGTTCTTCTTGCGGTTGCCCGCACGGGCGGGGTGCTCGCCGCGGCTGACGAGCTGGGAATTACGGCCTCGGCCGTCTCGCAGCAGCTCAGCAAATTGGAGGACGAGACGGGCCACGCCATGGTGTTGCGCACGCCCAAAGGCTCAATTTTGACACCCGCCGGACTGGCAGTGGCGGAAGCCGGCGAGGAGATCGAACGCGCACTCAGCGTCGCCCGCGCCCGCATCGAAGGCGGGGCCAACATCGCCGGGGTCGTGCGCGTGGGCGGATTCACCAGCTTCGTTCGGACGGTGGTGATCCCGCGCCTGCCGGAATGGCGCTCCCAGTACCCGCAATTGCAGATCCGGATCGTTGAGGACGACTTTCCGGACTTGATGCGGCTGCTCCGCCAGCGCCAACTCGACGCTGTCGTGGTCGAGCTGGATTCGACGACGGCCGAACAGCGTTCACTTTCCGCTGGAATGACCGAGGAGCCGCTGCTGGACGAGCCATGGAAACTGGTGGTTCCCGCCGGCGCCCTGCTCAGTACCGAGAACATCGACCTTGCCCGGCTGCCACTTCCGTGGCTCGGCGTCGACCCCACAGCCGCCAACTCTGCAGTGCTCGGCAGGCTCCGCCAGTCAACCGGCGCCCAGATGGAAACCGTGCATCAATACCAGGAAACGCTCACCGCCCTTGCGCTCGTCGCTGCGGGCGAGGGTATTGCGATCGTGCCAACCCTGGCATTGAGCGGCGTCGCCCACGACGGGGTCGACGTCCTCGACGTCCCCGGACTCGGAACGCGGCGGATTGTTCTGCGGCGGTTCGACCGGCGACGGTCACCCAGCACGCCGGTGGACACCGTCGCACGCCTTCTACGGGAGTCGGCTGCGGCGTTCGACACCCGCTCCGCATCCTGACTGGCTGCGTTCGGGCTTATCAATCCGTTTCCGGGCCAGTGCAGAAAAAGCAGCTGTTGCTGTCACATTCTTCGCCTGCAGCCACAGACGATGCGGCATTACGTTCGCCGGCCGTCTCAGCGTAGATCATGACCGCCATGGCTCACTCGCCGTACATCAGGCTGGCAAGGAATCCGTCCAGCTGACCACCCAAGACCGGATCGCTCCCCTTTCGGGTAAGCGGCTGTGCCTGCTCAAAGTACAGGCCTTCCCAGGGCGAGCACTTAAGCTCTCCGCTGTCCAAGGGGACCGTGGTTTCGGCCGGGACCGGCGCCGGCGCCTGTCTGGACGGCGCATGGGCGCCCACGGCGGCCGAGCTGCGGTGGCCGAAAGCTGTGAATATGGCGCGGTGCCCTACTGAAATCGACATGATCGCTTTCCCTCCTACTGATCGCTTCGGAACTTCGGTGTTCCGGAGCCGGATCCTACGTTGTAAAACTTGAACGCAACGTTCGAATACTGAACGTAAGAGTATTGTGGCACAGCTCACGCGGGGATGCAATGACCCCTAACGGCCCTTCTCGGCCGGGGCTACAACAGCCACCCGGGGCCGGTCGGCACTGCAAATCATGACCCGCCCCCGCCCGCCGTCCTGAATAAGCCAGAGGACGCTGCGATCCAGGGCAAGCATGTCAATAAGGCCAGTCGCGGTACTGCCGTCCCTGCGCAACACCCGCACGACGTCCCCGCGGGAAAGTATTGACCAGTCGGGCACGGTGGCGGACCGCGTGGAGCGCGGAGCGATTTTGGGGTTGGCGTACATGGTGGCAGTCCATTCAACTCGAGCGACAGATGGGATGCGGCACACTCTTGCCAAAGACCAGGACGAGTACCACAATGGAAAGTGTTCACTCAGTGAACGTCGCGTTCAAATTATTACCAGATAAGTCCGTCCTGGGACCTGAATCAACGGAGATGATGGCCATGAAAAGACGCGCAACGACCGCGCCCGCCGACCACCGATACCTTCCGCCCCTGTGCGTGCGGGCCACCACACGGGCGCATGCCTACTGCGTCCTGCCACCGGACTACGAGCTGGCGCTATTTCCCGACTTTGCAGTATGACCATGCCCAATTGGCGCCACAGGCAGAAGTCGAAGCACCGCAGAGAACCCGCCAAGCTGCTCCGGGAACGTGATGCGCGCCGGACCGAAGCACTCGCACAGAGCATCAGGGAGTTGAGCAGGGGAGCGGGACCGCAAGGAGTAACGCACACCCTGGTGGCCGAGCGCGTAGGAGTGCCGGTTCAGTACGTGCGCTGGAAATATCCGTCCGTGGAGCATCTCCTCGCGATGGCTGAAGCCTACTGAGGCAGAGATGCCTCGGCTCCCCTGCGGCAGTGGGCGGCGTCAGGCAGGCCCGGGTAACCCGTTCAGGAATCCCCTGAGTCAATACCGAGAAGCGCCTTCGCGATGTCCCGGCTTGCCGCACGCAGCTGGTCAATGGTCTCCGGCAGGCCTTCCGATTTCAGCCGCTGCTCGGGTCCGTTTACGGAGACGATGCCCACCAGCGCACCCGCCACGTCCCGGACTGGAAGTGCCACCACAAAGAGGCCTTCTTCGAGTTCGCTGTCAAGGACGGCATAGCCCTGGTCCCTGACTTTGTGCAGCTCCTGGATGAGCGCTTCTCGCTTGGTGATGGTGTTGGGAGTGAACGCTTCCAGCTTCCTTGGCAAGGCCTGAGCCACTTCCTCATCGCTCATCTCCGCGAGCATCAGCTTTCCGGTGGCACTGGCGTGCACAGGATAGGTTTCCCCAACGTACATTGTCACGTTCAGATACCGGGACCCCGAAGCTTCCGCGATCACGTCGTAGTTCACGGCGTCCCGCACCATTGCCAGGCTCACGGTCTCATTAAGCCTGACGGCGTATTCGTCCAGTATGGGCTGAACCCTGGCCACCGCACCTGTATACGGGTCAGCCAGCCGGCCCAGGCGGGCCATTTCCCAGCCCAGGGTGTAGCGGTTGTCCACGCGGTCCACAAACCCCGTTTGTTCCAGGCTCAACAGGAGGCGGAAAGCCGTTGGACGCGTCATGCCCACGGCCTGGGCGAGTTCGGTGACGGTGATGCCTGCGCGGTGCCGGCCAAGCTCACCGAGAAGCACGGTGGCCTTGATGACGGACTTATTTGTGAGGTCCACCGCCTCGGCCGGGGCATCATCGCCGTCTGTTGCTGCCTGCACGTCCATGCCTGTTTCCGCTGCCACATCAAACCCCGGTTTCGTTCGCGTCTGCTCAAGGCACGTGCCCCGATTGGATGTCCCCACCATCCTATGCCTCAAGAAGCGAACGGGGCGTTCAAGAATATTGGCGCCCGCCCTTACCGCTGACGGCGCTCCTCAGCATCGGGCAGGAGGCCGTCATGGACGACGTCGACGCCCCGCCCGCCAGTGAGCTTACGCATGGCCACGGGTAATCAACGGCGAAGATGCCGGGCCTCCACCGCGTCGCGTGCTGCGACGGCCAGCAGGCCCGTGTCCGAGGCCACGGGCATGAAACGGAAGCCGAGGCTGATCATGTTTTCGGACAACATCGGTTCGCCGGTGTAGATGCCGGGGACGACGTTTGCTTCCCGGCAGCGGCGCGCGATGTCCGCGAGGATCCCGTCCTGCCCCTCGCCGGTGAGTTCCTCCGGTGTCATCCCCAGGCTGAGGGAGAGGTCGTAGGGGCCCACGAAGATGGCGTCAGGTCCGGTGGCAAGGATGGCATCAAGATTGGCCAGGCCTGCGGCCGTTTCGATCATGAGGATACACAGCGCGTCGCCCTCCATTCCCCCGGGGGCCGGTTTAGCGTAGCGGGGGCTGCGGCGGGTTGGTCCGTAGCTACGCTTGCCGCGAGGTGCAAAGCGGGTGGCCGCGACCAAAGTGGCAGCAGTCGCTGGATCCTCCACAGTGGGAAAGATAATCCCGCATGCACCCGCGTCGAGCACCCTGCCGAGCGTGCCGACGTCCACTGCCGGGTCCCGGAAGCTCACCCACGCACCCGGGTGGATGCCGCCGTCGTTAATTGTCAGGCGGGGTGTGGGGAGGCCAGCGGAGTGGGCGCTTTCACCGTAGATCTTCATAGGTTCCTTCGGAGAGGTTTTTCGATGCTGGCAGAAACAGCCACAGATGCCTGGCCAGGGCGGAGCCGGCCAGGCATCTGTGGCTGTTGAAAGTTGTTTACAGCAGAGCCGCCTGGCCGAGCGGGGCTGAAGTGTCGCTCAGGCTCAGGCCCTTGGTTTCCGGCGCCAGGTACTGGGAGATCACTGCGCCCAGGACACAGATGCTTGCGGCGATCAGCATCGTGGTTCCGACGCCAAGGCCAGCTACGGACAAGGGCAGGATGAACGTTCCAGCAGCCGCGCCGATCCTCGAAATCGCCGTGGCGAAGCCGACTCCCGCGCCGCGGATTTCCGTGGGGAAGACCTCGCCGGGATAAACGCCGGTCAGGGCCGTGGAGACGGCGTTGAAGAACGAGAAGACTATGAAGCTGATGAGGATGATCATCGGCGACATGTGGGAGAACAGTCCGATGACAACCAAGGCCGCGGCGGCGATCCACATCGGCGGGATGGACAGCTTGCGGCGTCCCACCTTTTCAATGAGGAACATCGCGGCCAACGATCCGGCCACCACAACACCGTTGAGTACGAGTGCTCCAGCCAGGCCGTCTTCAACCCCCAGGCTTTCCAGGACGATGGGTGCGAAGGTGGCGATGGCGAAGTAGGGGGTGACGTTGCAGACCCAGTACATGCAGACGAAGATGGTCGAGTTTCTGTACTGCGGGGAGAAGAGCTTGGCAAAGTTGGGCTTTTCCGGCTTCTCGTGCTCAAGGTCCTTAATGTCGGCCTCCTCCATGCACTGGTGGGCGATGGCAAACGCCTCCTCACGGCGCCCCTTGCTGATGAGCCAGCGCGGAGATTCAGGCGATCCCAACCGGAGCAGGAACACAATGAGTGACGGCACGGTGCTCATGCCCAGGATGATGCGCCAGTCTGCGTGGATTGATGTGGACATGTAGTAGCCCACTGCGTAGGAAAGCAGGTAGCCCACGTACCAGGCAACCTCCTGGAAGGCCATGAGTTTGCCTCGCAGCCTGGCCGGCGAGAATTCGACAAGAAGGGGCCAGCCGATGGCGTAATCGGCCCCGATGGCCATGCCCATGACCAGGCGGATCACAAAGAGCTGCCAGGCGTCCGCCACAAAGAACTGCGCAGCGGAACCAACGAGGAAGATAGCAAGGTCGACGATGAACATCGGCTTGCGGCCGACCTTGTCCGCGAGGTAACCGCCGATGGGGCCGCCAAAGAAGATGCCGATCAGGGCCGAAGCTCCGATAAGCCCCTGCATGGTGGCGGACAGGCTCAGGTCCGCGGTCAGGGCCGGCATGACCAGTCCGATGCCGCCCAGAATAAAGCCGTCAATAAACATGCCGCCGGCGATCACGCCGCTGAGCTTGACGAGGAACTTCTTCTTTTGCGGGTCCTGGGGAGCCGATGAGTGCACTTGGGGCCTCTGTGCGGGTGTAACAGGTGTGTTCACGATGGACTTCCTTGTAGATCGTGCTCTTTCTGGGGAAATTTTCCAAGCGCCGGCTTTGGAGTTGCCGGGTGATTAAGGGGCGGTTGTTCACGCCCGGTACGTTCATTTTTCGAACGTCGTGATCAAAAATATGGCATGCGCCACATTGGGTGTCAATAGTTACGTCGAAGAATGCCCACGGAAAATCCGCCCCTTGACAGTGAGCTGGCTTACATTCTAGATTGAACGCAGTGTTCAAAAATTGAACGTCAAAATCTTCAGTTACGGCATTGTCCGGCACGAGTCCAAGGAAGCACCGCTGCCATGAAAAACGAACCCCTCAGCCTTTTCGCGTTTGACGTCTTCGCCCCCTCGCACCTGACTTCCGGGTCATGGCGCAATGACGGGGACCAGGGCTACCGCTACACCGACCTGCAATATTGGACCGGCATCGCACAGAAGCTGGAAAAGGCCGGGTTCGACGGAATCTTCTTCGCCGACAACGTCGGCTACCACGACGTCTACCGCGGAAACGGCGACGCCGCCCTTCGCGATGCAGCGCAGTTCCCGATCAACGACCCGACCGTGCTGATCAGCGGCATGGCTGCCGTGACGAAGCACCTCACGTTCGGGGTCACCGTCTCGGCAACATACGAGCCGCCCTACCTGCTGGCACGCAAGTTCAGCACACTGGACCACCTGACCGCCGGCCGCGTCGGCTGGAACATCGTGACGTCGTACTCAGACGCAGCCGCACGTAACCTTGGCAAGCAGCAGCAACTCACCCCCGCCGAGCGCTACGACATGGCCGACGAGTACATGGACGTGGTCTATAAGCTCTGGGAAAGCTCATTCGAAGAGGACGCCGTGGTCCGCGACGCCGAATCCGCCACGTACATCGACCCCGCCAAGGTGCACGCCATCGAACATTCCGGCGAGCACTTCACGGTCCCCGGTTTCCACCTCTGCGAGCCTTCACCGCAGCGCACCCCGGTGCTGTTCCAAGCCGGTTCCTCCGCCAGAGGCATGGAGTTCGGCGGCAAGCACGCCGAGGCAGTCTTCATCCAGAGCACATCGGTCGAGGGTGCCAAGCGTACTGTGGCCAAGCTCCGCCAGGCCGTGGCCGACGCCGGCCGCGATCCCCGCGACGTCAAGATCGTTATCCTGCTGACTGTCGTCGTTGCAGCCACCGACGAGGAAGCACAGGCCAAATACCGCAAGGCAGTGGAAACAGCCCCGATCGAGGGCATCCTGGCCCGCTTCAGCGGCTGGACCGGCATCGACATGTCCGAGTACGAACTCGACACGCCCCTGCGGTCCGTCGGCACCAAAGCAGGCCAGTCCATGGTGGACATGTTCTCCAAGGCGGACCCTGACCGGGATTGGACGCCGCGCCAGATTGCCGAGTTCCTTGCCGTCGGCGGCACCGGCTCCACCATCATCGGTTCCCCGGAAACCGTCGCAGCCGAACTGCGCCGCTGGCGCGACGAGGCAGACATCGACGGCCTCAACCTCAGCTACACCACCAAGCCCGGGGGCTGGGAGGACTTCATCGAACTGGCGTTGCCTGAACTCCGTGCCCAAGGCCTGATCGCCCCGGAACGCGGTGAGGACCAGGAACCGGTCACCCTGCGCGAAAAGCTCTTCGGCCAGAAATACACCCTGGCTGGCCACCCTGCCACGGCACAGCGGGCCAGGCACCTCAGCGACGCTGCCCGCTAAACGCTGCAGCTACCAACGGAATTATCAACGAAGGACCCTCTCATGACTGAACAAACTGACGTCGTCGTCATCGGTGCCGGCCTTGCCGGCCTCATCACAGCCCGCGAGCTTGGCAACCGCGGCCACAAAGTAGTGGTCCTGGAAGCCCGCGGCCGCATCGGCGGCAGGCTCTATACCGAGCGCCGTCTGGGTCAAAACCTGGAACTTGGCGGCAACTGGCTGCACTGGACCCAGCCCCATGTCTGGGCCGAGGTCACCCGCTACGGCCTGGAGGTCTCCCGGGGCCCGCGCTCGGAAGAAACCTACTGGCTGGCCGGCGATGAAGTACGCCGGGGCAACCTGGACGACTTTATGAAGCTGATCGACCCCGGCATGACGCGCCTGCTGGAAGACACCATGAAGTGGCTGCCCCGCCCCGACGCGCCGCTGACCGTCGAAAACCTGGCAGAGGCGGACCAGTACAACCTGCAGGAAATGCTGGACAAGCTGGACCTCTCCGAGGACGAGCGCAACGCCAACGAAGCCGCCTGGGTAGGCCACTTCAACGCACCCCTGGACCAGTGCGCCTACGTCAACGCACTCCGCTGGACCGCCGGGTCCTCCGGACACTGGCACCTGATGCACGAGGCCTCGGCCATCTACCGTCTCAAGGACGGCAACGACGGGCTGGCCAATGCCATCGCCGAAGACACCCACGCCGACATCCGCCTCAACACCCCGGTGACCGCCATCCGGCACACCAGCGGCGGCGCCACCGTCACCTACGGTGACGGCCAGGAAATCCAGGCCACCAAGGTGGTCATCACCCTCCCCCAGAACATCCTGCACAAGCTCGATGTCCAGCCTTCCCTTTCCGAGGGCAAGCTCGCTGCGAGCCACGAAAAGACTGCTTCCCAGGGGGTCAAGGCCTGGATCCGGGTCAAAGGACCCATCAAGCCGTTCTTCGCGTACTCCGCCCAGGACAAACCGCTTTCCGTCATCCGTACGGAATTCGTCGGAGACACGGATGCCGTCCTGGTCGGCTTCGGAGCCGACGCCAACCGCATCGACGTCACCGACATCGAGCAGGTCCAGGAAGCCATCAAGGTCTGGCGCGATGACCTGGAAGTCCTTGAAGTCACCGGACACAAATGGGGCGAAGACCCCTACGCAGAGGAAACCTGGCAGATCCAGCGCCCCGGCCAGCTCACCAAATACCACGCTGCACAGCAGGCCAGCGAAGGCGCCCTGCACTTCGCCAGCAGCGACACCGCCAACATCTGGGCAGGATTCTTCGACGGCGCCGTCGAAAGCGGCCTGCGCACCGGCCGCCTCATCCACACGGAACTGAAGGGCGAACGGTCATGACCGCCACCGCCATTGCCCCAACGACCATCGACGCCGAACGCTACCGGGCAGTCATGAGGCACCTTCCCACAGGAGTAGCCGCTGTCTGCTCCACCGATCCTGTGACCGGCATCCAGAACGGCATGATCGTGGGAACGTTCGCCTCCCTGTCCATGGAACCGGCGCTGGTGACGTTCAGCGTGATGCACTCCTCCACGAGCTGGCCAAAGATCTCCGAGGCCGCGACCTTCAGCGTCAGCCTGCTTTCCGAGGACCAGCAGCAGGTCTGCCGGGCACTGTCCGCGAAGGGCGGCGAAGACAAGCTCGGCTCCGTGGACTGGTCCGAATCCGTGTGGGGCACCCCGCACATCCACGGTTCCCTTGCCTGGTTCGACTGCCGGATCGACCAGCAGTTCACGGCCGGGGACCACATAGTAGTCATCGCCAGCGCCCTGGAAATGACGCCCGCTGAGCGGATTTCCGCGCCGCTCATCTTCCACGGCGGCCGCTTCGGCAGCTTCCGCGACGCCGCTTGAACCGCGAACTCCCCAAAGGACCCGACATGGATATCACCCCAGCCAACGCCTCGGCCCTGGCCGACATCACACCCGCCTACTACCGCCAGGTCCTGGGCAAACTCCCCACCGGAGTTACGGCCATCACCGGCATCAATGACGACGACGAGAAGCTCGGCCTGGTGGTCGGCACCTTCCAGTCCCTCTCCCTGGATCCGCCCCTTGTTATGTTCTGCGTGGACAAGTCCTCCTCCAGCTGGCCGAAGCTTCGCAAGCTGCAGAAGTTCACCGCCAATATCCTCTCTGATGACCAGATCAGCATCTGCCGTTCGCTATCGAGGAAGGGACCCCAGAAGTTCGAGGGCCTCCCCTGCGCGCCCGGCCCCCTGGGCACCCCGCATCTGGACGGCGCCACCGCCTACATAGACTGCACGGTCACGGCAGAGGTGGTGGTGGGCGACCACTACATGGTGGTGGGCGCAGTAACAAACATGGAGGAAGGAAGCGGCGACGCGCTGCTCTTCCGGGCCGGCAAGTTCGGACAATACCTTCCCATCGAAATTTCGGCACCAGTTGAGTCAGTGCCGGCAAGGAGCGCATCATGACCCGCCAGCAGACCATCCTCGACGCATGGAACCGTGCCTGGGGCGACGGCGACCTTGCCGCCTTCGAACAGATGCTCGCGCCGGACTACGTCCGCCGGTCCAAGTCCGGCAGCGAAGACTACGCCACCCTGCGGAAGACCATCGAGGCCACTCACGCAGCTTTCCCCGACACCACCACGGAGATCCTCCATATTCTCGAGGACGGCGCCACGGCCGCGATCCACTGGCAGACCAGGGGAACCCACCAGGGCGAGTTCATGGACGTTCCCGCCACGGGCCGCACCATCACCGTTTCCGGCGCATCCTTCCTGCGTTTCGACGGCGACAAGCTGGCGGAGGAATGGGTTGTCTGGGATCCGCGCGAGCTCCTCGCCGCCCTGGGCATCTGGCACCTCGGACCAGGCAACGCGTAATCAGACGCTTCCCCTCACTACTTTCCTACCGCCCAGGAGGGCATCACATGACGCTTCACGGACACTCCCTCATCGCCGGGGAATTAGCCTCGGGAACCGGCGGCACCACGCATGGGATCAACCCCGCCACTAACGAACAGCTGGAACCGTCCTACACCCTGATCGGCGAAGACCAGCTGCGGACCGCCACAGAGGCCGCGGCGGATGCTTTTGACTCCTTCAGCACACTGTCACCGGACCGGCACGCCCGATTCCTGGATGCCATCGCAGAAAACATCGAGGGCATTGGCGACGAACTCATCGAGCGGGCTTCCAACGAAACCGGCCTGGGCCTGGACCGCCTCCGCGGCGAACGTGCCCGCACCGTCGGCCAGTTGCGGCTTTTTGCCGAGGTGGTGCGCCAAGGTGACTTCCGCGGCGTCCGGATCGATCCTGCCATCCCGGACCGTGCACCGTTGCCCCGCGCAGACATCCGGCAGCGCCAGATTCCCTTGGGCCCGGTGGCCGTCTTCGGTGCCAGCAACTTCCCGCTCGCCTTTTCCGTTGCCGGTGGCGACACCGCTTCGGCGTTCGCTGCGGGCTGCCCGGTGATCGTCAAGGCACACAATTCCCACCCTGGCACGTCGGAACTCGTGGGCCAGGCCATCGTCAAGGCAGTCAGCGACCTGGGCCTCCACCCGGGGGTGTTCTCCCTCGTTTACGGCTCCGGCGCCAGCATCGGCCAGGCCCTCGTTGCCGATCCAGCCGTCAAGGCTGTGGGGTTCACCGGCTCCCGCGCCGGCGGAACTTCCTTGATGCGCACCGCCGCAGCCCGGTCGGAGCCCATCCCGGTCTACGCGGAAATGTCCTCCATCAACCCGGTTTATGTCTTCCCCGGAGCCCTCGAGGACGACGCCGAGGGGCTGGCCACGCAGTACGTCGCCTCCGTGACGGGCAGCTCGGGGCAGCTCTGCACCTCCCCCGGCCTGGTCTTCGTTCCTGCCGGCGAGGCGGGGGACCGCTTCGCCGCCGCCGTCTCGGGCGAGATCATCCCGCTGTCCGGACAGACGATGCTCAGCGGCGCAATCGCCTCAGCCTGGCACCACGGCCACGACGCGCTGGAGGGTGCCGCCGACGTCGAGCTCCTTGGCCGCGGCCGGAATGGTCCCGGTCAGAACGCACCCGCACCGGTGGTCTTCAGCTCGGAACTGGATGCCTTCACAGGTAACCCGGTGCTGCACGAGGAAATCTTCGGCGCAGCCAGCTTGGTGGTCCGCTACAAGGCCGTCGAGGACCTGGTGGCAGCCACCGGCAAGCTCGACGGCCAGCTGACGGCATCGTTGCACGTTACCGACGCCGACTACGCCGCTGCCGCTCCGCTCATCCCGGCCCTGGAACGCAAAGTGGGCCGGATCGTCATCAACGGCTGGCCCACGGGCGTTGAAGTAGGCCACGCCGTGGTCCACGGCGGCCCGTACCCGGCCACCTCGGACTCCAAAACGACGTCGGTGGGGACCCTGGCGATCGAACGGTTCCTCCGCCCCGTGGCTTACCAAAACTTCCCGGAGCAGCTCCGCCCCGAACCACTGCAGGACGCGAACCCCTGGAACGTCAGCCGCCTGATCGACGGGCAGCCGGAACACCGCTAGGCCGGCGCCACACCCCAAACCTTCCGGTCCCGGGCACGCCTCCCGCAACGAGTCGCCCGGGGCCGGAACCCGAACCACAGAGAAACTGAGGGACCATGTCCACCACCACGCTTGAAGATGTCGCCGGCACGCTCCGCACCGCCCGGCTGCAGGGACAGCCCGTCTCCGCCCCCACGGAAGCCTGGCCCGCGCTTGACGCGGACGCCGCGTTCCAGGTCCAGAAGATCAACGTTGAACACGCCCTCGCCGGTGGCGACCGGCTCGTTGGCTACAAGCTCGGCAACATCGCCAAGGTCATGCAGGACGCCTTCGGCCTGGACCAGCCGGACTACGGCCATCTGCTGGCAGGCATCTTCGAATTCGAAGGAGCCACCATCCGGCGGGACAATTTCATCGCCCCCTATGTGGAGCTCGAACCGGCATTTGTGCTCCGTTCCCGCCTGGGCGGCCGCAACACCACCATCGCGGACGTCATCAACGCCATCGATTACGCATTGCCCGCCATCGAGATCATTGACTCCCGCGTCAAGGACTGGGCCATCGGCCTGCCGGACACCCTGGCGGACAACGGCTCCACCGGCGCCGTCATCCTGGGCGGCACACCCCGGAAAGTCACCGACCTGAACCTGCGCGATACCCGCGGAGTCCTGACCTTCAACCACCGAGAAGTCATCTCCGGGACCACCGGAAACATCCTCGGCAACCCCCTCGCCGCCGTCGCGTGGCTGGTCAACCGCCTCGCGGACTACGACGTCGAGTTTGAAGCCGGCCAAGTGGTTCTCCCGGGCAGCTGCCTCCAGGCTGTGCCAATGAACGAGACCGGCCGCTGGTCAGGGACGTTCGAAGGCTGGGGCACCGTCGAATTCGACGTTTCGGCCTGACCGTGCGCCTGGCCAATATCTCCGGACGCCTCCACCTCGTGACGCCTGACGACCACGTGATCGACGTTTCGATGGAAACCGGCGGACATTTCAGTCCCCGGATCCAGGACTGCTACGAACGCTGGCCGGAGCTTCGCAGCGTCGCCTTCACGCTGGAGCAATGGAGCGGAACCCCGCTGGCCGACGTGCTGCCGTCGTCCTTCGGAAATCCCGCGCCGCAGCCCCGGCAGGTCTTTGCGATCGGGCTGAACTACGCGGCGCACGCCGCCGAGGCCTCACTGGCCGTTCCCGATGACCTCACGGTGTTCACGAAATTCGTGACCTCCCTGGCAGGCCCGCACGGAACCATCGTCCTTCCGCCAGGCACCGTGGACTGGGAGGCCGAACTCGTCGTCGTGATCGGCCGCGGCGGGTACCGCATCCCGGCTGAGGAAGCGTGGAAGCATGTGGCTGGCGTGTCCGTGGGACAGGACCTCTCGGAGCGCACCCTGCAGTCCTCCGGGCCGGCGCCCCAGTACAGCCTGGCAAAATCCTCCCCCGGGTTCGGCCCCATCGGGCCGCTGCTGGTGACCCCGGACGAATTTGATGACCCGGACAGCCTGGAACTGGGCTGCTCCATCAACGGCCAGGAAGTCCAGAAGGGCAACACCTCGGACATGGTGTTCCCCGTGCCGGAGATCATCGCCCGGCTTTCGCAGGTGACGCCGCTCCTGCCCGGCGACGTGATCTTTACCGGCACGCCTCCCGGGGTGGGCGTTGGCCGGGTGCCGCAGCGATTCCTCAACCCCGGGGACGAACTGGTCACCTATGTGCGCGGCATCGGCGAGATGCGGCACACATTCCAGTAACGAGCAGCAACATGCGGGCTGCCGGACACCCTTTGAGGGCCGGCGCCCCGCAGCGTTGGGTCTACCCGTCCAGGCGCACACCGCGCAGCAGCAGGAGCGTCCCGCCCATTACAGCCAGCCTGGGCTGAAAGCCAGGACATGGTGAGTGGCTGGCCGATGCCAAGCCCCAACCCCAGCACAGCCATGACCACAAACAGCAGCCATACCGGCATGGGAACTGCGGCCGCGGAAAGCGCGAGAGTGGACAACGCAAGGCTGGACACCAACAACCGCATGCGCCCCAGCTTCCGGGACATCTGCCCCAGCACGAGCCGGGAAACCATGGAGAACACGGCGCGGATGGTGAGCATCAGGCCAACCGTTGCCGCAGTGAGCCCGCGCTCGGACCCGAGCGCCGGGAGGTAGACCATGGTCAGGTCAACCACGGCCAGAACGGTGGCACTGGTGGCCAGGGCCCGGGCGACGCCGGGTGTCCTCAGCAGCGAAACAGCACCACCGCTGCCATCAGCGGCACCTCCGGCTGCTTTCCTTTTGCCGCCGCTGACTTTGGCCGAGACGCCGAAGGTGGCCACAAAAAGCACCAGGCTCATGCAGGCGGAGAGGAGGAAGATGGCCTGGGTGTCGGGACGGATCGATGCCCCTCCCACCAGGGAAATCGCCAACGGCCCCAGTGCCTGGCCCAGCGAGGCCGCGAAGGTCAGGTATCCGAAGGCCGAGTCCATCCTGGACGAGGCAGCATTGTTGGCCACCACGGCCTGCTGCCCCACTACGCAGGCAAGCTGGCCGGCACCGAGGAACGCGGTTCCGATGACCAGGGTCACGATCGACGACCCCCACAGCAGCAGGAAGGCAGAGCAGGCAAGAACGACGGCGGATCCGATGGCCATCAGCCGGCGCTCACCCAGGCGGTCCACCAGTCCGCCCGTCGGGACCGCGAGCAGCAGCGGAAAGACCGCGTAGCTGGCCGCAAGGAGACCCAGTGCGAAACCGGGAACATCCAGCTCGAGTGCACGGTAGGTGGCTGCCGGACGCACCAGGAAGGTCACCGCCTGGATCAGGGCGGAATGGGCAAGGAGGGCTGCGGCCGAGCGTCGTCCGAGTTCACCAATCATGTGGTGACGCTGCTGCCCGTGATGGCGCGCACAGCAGCGTCCCGGGCCCCCATGACGTGGTCGAAAGCGAGCTTGGCGGCTTTCTCCGGCTTTCCAGCGGCCACAGCCTCCACCAGGATCCGATGCTGTGCCAGGGCCTGGTCCCGCCGTTCCTGCGTGCTGTTGGTGAAGTGGCGGTACCGCTCCATCTGGCTGGAGATCTGCTCATGGAACCGCCGGGCCCACGAATTCCCCGCCATCTCGGCGATCTTGGCGTGCAGCGACATCCCCTGTTTCATGGCTTCATCGGCAAACCGCACCATGGCGGCATTGCGTTCAAGAATGCCGTTGAGGGCTTCGATGTCGGCCGGGGTCGCCTTCAGGCACGCCTGCCGCGCCATGAGCGACTCCATCGCCGCTCGCACCTCGTACAGCTCGGAAATTACTGCCTCATCAAGGGCGGGCAGCCGCACGCCCCCGGTAGGTTGCTGTTCCAGCAGGTTCTCCGAAATGAGCCTTCGTATGGCCTCCCGCAACGGGGTACGGCTTACTTGCAGTGCCTCAGCCATTGCCGGTTCGTAGATGCGCGCCCCTGGCTCCAGCTCAAGGCTCAGGATCTGCCGCTTCAGCTCCGCGTAGACAACGTGTGCCCCGGTGTTCCGGGACGGTGATTCTGCCATGTGGTGACCAGGTTGGCGCCCCGGCGGGCATGCCGTAGCAGCGCAGCCCCGGTCGACAGCTCCACGACGTAGACCACCAGGGGCGGCAGGTCACCGGTAGCCACCAGGACGGCGGCGAAGACTCCGGCCCCGCCCAGATTGAGCCAGCCCGGCCAGCGCGGGTCCTGTGGCAGGGCGCCGGAATTGGCGTGGGCACGCGCCCGTGCCAGCAGCGCGCCACCCAGGGCAGCCATCCCGGCAAGGCTCGCCCCCATGTACCCCTGGAAGGGCCAGCCGGGCAGCTTCCCCAACGCGAAGGCCTCCGGATCGCTGTATCGCGTCTTCAGCTGGCCCAGGAACAGGCCAGCTCCCGCGACCCATCCAAGCGCGGCGCCTTGGGCAAGCCGCTGCCCCGCCAAGAATTTCCGGCTGCCCCGACCGCTGCCCGTATCCCAGTAACGGGCAAGCATCACCACCCCAACGGGCAACGCAGCTGTGCCTGCAGCCAAGAGCACTTGCTGGGTACGCCACTGTCCAGGGTCCGCCAGCAGAATGGCCAGTTTGCGCTGCGGGTCACCTTCGACGTACACCCGCGAGACTGGCATAAAGGCCCCGGCCAGGAACGTCGCCGATCCCGCCGCCATGACGGCCGCCGCCGTCGCATCTCCGCGAATTCGCCGAGCCATGGGATTACGTTAAACCTCGACGTCGGCAGAGACAAGGACGTGGAACTGACGTCACACAACGCGACGGCATCCGGATCCGGACAGGCAACGATCTACCCTTGACACGTGACTTTGACTAAGATCCGTACCGCCGCCGCGAGCTCCCTCGCCGCCGCCGGTCTCCTGCTTACCCTCGCCGCCTGTTCCACGCCGGCCACCACCCAGCCATCCGCCTCTGCGCCGGTTTCCTCGGCAGCGGCCTCATCCAACGCCTCCGGCGGGCCCTGCGCCGGTGTGAAGGTCGTCGTCGATTCGGGTGCCCTGAAGCAGGACGCCGCTGAAACGTCGGTCTGCGTGGCCGTGGACGCAAAGACTCCCGCCTCCAAGGTGCTCGAAGAGGCAGAGGTGAAAACCGTAGGCACTACCCAATACCCCAACGAACTGGTGTGCCGCGTAAACGGTGTGCCCGCCGCAGACTTCGAGATCGTCCACAAGGGCGGCACGTACAAGGAAGAGTGCGCGGGAATGCCTGCCGCATTCGCCTACTGGTCCCTCTGGGTCAAGCCCGCCACTGGTGACTGGGCCTACGCGCAGGAAGGCCTCGCCACCCTGCAGGTCAGCCCGGGCGAGAGCCTCGAACTGCTCTACACCGTCGACGGCGTACCGGCCGCACCCACGGCATGACCTTTAGACCCGCGCCGCTACGCGCAGCGGCGGCTCTCGCCGTCGTGTTCATCGCGGCGCGGGTCATCTACCGCTTCCTTTTCAACGGGGCGGGCATCGGCGAACCGGTGCTGCTCGACCTGCCGGCGGTGCGGCTTTCTGCTCCCTACGCCCATGTGGTGCTCCTCGGCCCGCTGACGGCCCCCGGTTTGTGGGCGGCGGTCCTGTCCGCCCTGCCGATTGCCGGGGTGATCCTCGGTTTCGGCATCCTCAATGCGTTTGTGGACGTGGCCCGCGGCTTTGTGCACCTGGCCCGCCGCGGCCCCATGCAGGGCATTGCCCGGATGCTGGTGGTTGCGTGGGCGGCGCTTCCGGCACTTGCCGACGCCGTGACCTCCGTGCGCCTGGCGTTCCGGTTGCGGGGCGAACGCTTCGGAGCCCGTGCCCTGGTGCCCGTGCTCGAGCGCACCCTCGAGCACGCGAGCCGGGTTGCCGCGGCCCTGGAGCTGCGCGGCTTCGGAAGCCGGGCAGCACACCAGCCCGGCCAGGGGACCGAAGTTCCGGTCCTGATCCGGGACGCCCAATTCCGTATCGGTGACGCCCAGGTGCGCGTCGCAGCGTTCACGCCGCCGAGCGGGTCCATAACGGTCATTACCGGGCCCACAGGCTCCGGCAAGTCCACCATCCTGCGGGGCATCGCCGGCCTCCTCTCCCACGTTGACGGCGGCGAAATTACAGGCACCGTGCGCGTCGCCGGAACGGACCGCGCCGCCACGCCGCCGCGCGATACCGCCCGCCTCGTCGGCGTCGTCCTGCAGAATCCCCGCGCCGCCTTCGCCTCCACCCGGGTCCGGGACGAAATCTCCCTCGCCCTTGAGCTGCGCGGCATGGCATCCGGCACCGCCAACGCGCGGGTGCTGGAGGTCGCGGAGACTGTCGGGGTGTCGGCGCTGCTGGACCGGAATATCAGTACCCTCTCGGCAGGGGAGGCCACTCTCGTAGCCATCGCCGCCGCGGTGGTGGAGCATCCGGCCCTGCTCCTCGTGGATGAACCCCTGGCCGACCTCGACACCGCGGCACGGGCACGCGTCATCGCCGTACTCGATACCCTCGCCCGCGACGCCGGTGTCTGCGTCATCGTGGCGGAGCACCGGGCACAGCCGCTCGTACCGGTCGCCGATTCGTGGTGGACCATCATCGGCGGCGCCCTGGTACCCGGTGCCGCGCCATCCGCCCCGTCCGCCCCTGCCGCCGCGCCTCCAACGCCGGCACAGCCGGCTGACCTCGTTCCCGTACTGACGGCCGCAAACCTCGCGGTGCACCGCAAGGGCAAGCCGCTGGTGCGCGACGCATCCCTGACCCTGCACCGCGGTGAAGTGGTGGCACTGGTGGGGCCGAACGGTGCCGGGAAGTCGTCCCTCCTGGTGGCGCTCGCCCTGGGTGAAGGTACGGCGGGTCAAGGCACCGGCAGTGCAAGAATGGCCGACGGCGGAACGCTCGACGGCGGCCGCGTCGCCCTGGTGCCGGATGCCTCGGACGACCTCTTCACCAGGGATACCGTCGCGGCGGAGCTCCGCGCCGCCGACCGGCGCCAGGCCCGCGCTCGCCGCTCAGACCGGCGGCACCCAGACCGCCGCCGCCCGGGCACAGACCGGCTTCCCGCGGTGCCTGCGGAGTCACGCCTGGCCCGTCTGCGGGGAGACGTTAGGATGCCCATCGGACAGGAGCATCCCCGGGACCTCTCTGCGGGTGAGCGCAGGATCCTTGCCATCGCGCTGCAGACTATGGACGACCCCCAGGTGCTCCTGATCGACGAGCCCACCCGCGGACTCGATCCTGCGGCGCGCACCGCAGTCTCGGCGGCGCTGCGCGCGGCAGCGGACTCCGGCGCGGCGGTCCTGATCGCCACGCACGACCTCGACTTTGCGCACGGCCTCGGCGCCCGGATCCTCCCGATGCATGACGGCGTCGCGCCCGCTTCAGTGGAGGCCGAGGTCCCCGAAGTGCACCTTCCGCTCCCCCGGCCAACAAGTGCCGGACGAAAACCGCGGGTCATCGAACCGGACTCCCAGGGAGCGGTAACAAAGCGCCGCATCCGGATGCCGCGGGGCGTCGAGCTCGCCGTCCTCGCAGCGGCAAACCTTCTGGCGCTCGGTGCTTTCTGCTGGCCGCTGCTCGCCGCGGCCCTCCCGGAGGATGCCGCCGCGGCCCTCCCCTACGCGGCCCTGGCCATTGCGCCGCTCGCCGTCGTCGCCATCGTGGTGTCCTTGGACGGCTCGGTCAGCTCCGCGCACACGGTGGCGTTGCTCGGCGTCCTGGCAGCAGTCGGTTCGGCAGTGCGGGTGGCGAGCACCGGCGTCGGGGGCGTGGAGGCAGTCTTTATCCTGCTGATCCTCGCGGGCCGGGCCTTCGGTGCCCGATTCGGCATGCTCCTCGGTGCCGCCACGATCGCCGTCTCGAGTGCCTTGTGGGGCGGGATCGGGCCGTGGACGCCGTTCCAGATCTTCGCCTGTGCGTGGGTGGGCGCCGGCGCGGGGCTGCTCCCCCGCCGGGTGCGCGGGAAAGCCGAACTGTGGATGCTGTGCGGCTACGGTGCCGTGGCGTCCTACCTGTTCGGCCTGCTGACCAACCTGTGGTTCTGGCCGTTCGCCGTCGGCGCTGGCACGGGCATCTCCTACGTGGCCGGCGCGCCGCTGGCCACCAACCTCAGCAGCTTCCTGCTCTACTCGCTGGTGACGTCGACGGCGGGCTGGGACACCCTGCGCGCCGTCACCACCATCGTCGGAATCATTGTGGTGGGGCGGGCCATCCTCGCCGCGTTCCGGCGGGTGAAGCCGGTCTCCAGCGGTGGCGGTAAAGCCGCGAAGGCCTCCTCCGCCCAGGCCGGGGACCAGCACCAGTTCACACCCTGAAGTGCTGCACCGTTCCAGGACACGCAATCGGCCCGGGGACGCCCAAAAACGGGTGTCCCCGGACCGATTCTGCGTCCTCAGCCAAGCTCAGTGTCAGACGTTGGCTTTCCGCTTGAACCAGCCCCACACGGCCGTGGCCACGAACAGGACCAAGCCGATGAATGCCAGCCACAGCAGGCCCTTCACCACGAAGCCGAGGATCGAAAGGACAAGCCAGATAATAAGCAGTGTGATGATAATTCCCATAGGGGAAGCTTAGGCCCTCAACTCACACCTTGAAGTACTTCGCCTCGGGGTGGTGGAAAACGAAAGCGTCGGTGGACTGTTCGGGGTGCAGCATCAGCTCGTCGCTGAGGACCACGCCCATCCGCTCGGGTTTCAGCAGCTCCGTGACCTTGCGGCGGTCCTCCATGTCGGGGCACGCGGGGTACCCGAGGGAGAACCGGGCACCGCGGTACTCGAGCTTGAACAGGCCGGCCTTGTCCTTGGGTTCCTCGGAGGCGAAACCCAGTTCCTGGCGGATCCGGGAATGCCAGAACTCGGCCAGCGACTCGGTGAGCTGCATGACCAGGCCGTTGAGTTCGTAGTAGTCGCGGTACTGGTTGGCGGCGAACATCTTGGCGGTGAACTCTTCGATCTTCGAGCCGGCGGTGACGAGCTGCACGGGCAGGACGTCGATCTGCCCCGATTCGCGGGAGCGGACAAAGTCGGCCAGGCACAGGTGCCGGTCGCGGCGCTGGCGCGGGAAGTCGAACCGCAGCCGCTCGGTGCCGATCGGACCGCCTGAACCGCCGTCGGGGGCGAGCAGACCCGCAGTGCCGAGGACGCCGTCGGCATCCTCACCGTGGTGCAGGACTACGACCTGCTCCCCTTCGGCGACCACGGGGAAGTAGCCGTAGGCGACGGACGCGTCGAGCATGCCCTCGCCGAGGATGCGGTCCAGCCAGTACCGCAGGCGCGGCCGGCCTTCGCGTTCCACGAGTTCCTCGTAGGAGGCGCCGTCCTCGCCGCGGCCGGGCTTGAGCCCCCACTGCCCCATGAAGGTGGCGCGTTCGTCGAGGAAGCTGGCGTAGTCGTGCAGGGCCACGCCGCGCACGATGCGGGTGCCCCAGAACGGCGGCGCGGGTACGTGGTTGTCGGCGGCGACGTCGGACCGGCCGGGCATGGCCTCCGGTTCGGTCACCGTGAACTTCGGCCCGCCCTTGTGGATCCGCTTCTTCAGCGGCGGAAGGCCGACGGCGGCGGGGTCGGCGCCGCGGGCCACCTGCACCAGCGGTTCCATGAGGGCCAGCCCCTCGAAGGCGTCCTTGGCGTACCGGACGGTGCCTTCAAACTGCTCCGCCAGGTCCTGCTCAACGTAGGCGCGGGTCAGGGCGGCGCCGCCCAGGATGATGGGCCACTTCTTGGCGAGGCCGCGGGACTGGAGTTCGGCGAGGTTTTCCTTCATCACCACCGTGGACTTCACCAGCAGGCCGGACATGCCGATCACGTCGGCGTCATGTTCCTCGGCTGCGGCCATGATCTCGGCGATGCCCTGCTTGATGCCGATGTTGATGACTTTGTAGCCGTTGTTGGTGAGGATGATGTCCACCAGGTTCTTGCCGATGTCGTGTACATCGCCGCGGACGGTGGCGATCACCATGGTGCCCTTGCCCGACGAGTCCGACTTCTCCATGTGCGGCTCGAGCAGGGCCACCGCGTTCTTCATGACCTCGGCGGACTGCAGCACGAACGGCAGCTGCATCTCGCCGGCGCCGAAGCGCTCACCGACGACCTTCATGCCCTCGAGGAGCTGGTCGTTGATGATGGCCAGCGGGGACATGCCTTCGCTGCGGGCGAGGTCCAGGTCCGCTTCCAGGCCCTTGCCTTCGCCGTCGATGATGCGCCGCTGCAGGCGTTCGCCGGTGGGCAGGGCGGCGAGTTCCGCGGCGCGCTGGTCCTTGAGCGCTGCGGTGTCGACGCCGGCGAACAGGTCCAGCATGATGGCCAGGGGGTCGTACGTGACGTTGCCGTCGGCGTCGTATTCGCGCCGGTCATAGACGAGGTCCAGGGCGACCTTGCGCTGTTCTTCCGGGAGGGAGGCGAGCGGCACGATTTTGGCGGCGTCGATGATGCCGCTGGACAGGCCGGCCTGGACGGCCTCGTGCAGGAACACGGAGTTCAGTGCCATGCGCGCTGCCGGGTTGAGGCCGAAGGAGACGTTGGAGACGCCGAGGGTGGTGTTGATGCCGGGGTACTTGGTGGTGATCTGGCGGATGGCCTCGATGGTTTCGATGCCGTCGCGGCGGGTTTCTTCCTGGCCGGTGGCGACGGGGAAGGTCAGGGCGTCCACAATGATGTCCTCGACGCGCATGCCCCATTCGCCCACGAGTGCGTCGACGAGGCGGGAGGCGATGGCCACCTTGCCCTCGGTGGTGCGGGCCTGGCCCTGTTCGTCGATGGTCAGGGCGATCACGGCGGTGCCGTGTTCCTTCACCAGCGGCATGATGCGCGCGAAGCGGCTGTTGGGGCCGTCGCCGTCCTCGTAGTTGACGGAGTTGACCACCGGGCGGCCGCCGATGAGTTCGAGACCGGCCTGCAGCACGGGAGGTTCGGTGGAGTCGATGACCAGCGGGAGGGTGGAGGCCGACGCGAAACGTGAGACAACCTCCTTGATGTCGGCGACGCCGTCGCGTCCTACATAGTCGATGCAGACGTCGAGCAGGTGTGCGCCGACGCGGACCTGCTCGCGGGCGATGTCCACGCAGTCGTCCCAGCGCTCTTCGAGCATCGCCTGGCGGAACGCCTTGGAACCGTTGGCGTTGGTGCGCTCACCGATGGCGAGGTAGGCGGACTCCTGGTCGAAATTCACGTGGTGGTAAAGGGAGGCGATGCCGGCTTCGCGCTCGGTGGGGACGCGGCTGCCGTCGGCGCCCCGGCCGCCGCTGGTGACGGCGGCGGAGGTGCGGAAGGGGGCAAGGCGTTCGACGACGGCGGCCATGTGCTCCGGCGTCGTACCGCAACAGCCGCCCACCAGGCCCAGGCCGAACTCGCGCACGAACTGCTCGTGCGCGGTGGCGAGTTCGCTGGGTGAGAGGGGGTAGTGCGCGCCGTTGGGGCCGAGGACCGGGAGGCCGGCGTTGGGCATGCAGGCGATGGCTACGGAGGACTGCTTGGACAGGTGGCGCAGGTGCTCGCTCATCTCGTCCGGTCCGGTGGCGCAGTTCAGGCCGATGGCGTCGACGCCGAGCGGCTCGAGGGCGGTGAGTGCGGCGCCGATCTCGGATCCCATGAGCATGGTTCCGGTGGTTTCGACGGTCACCTCGACGAAGATGGGGAGCCGGATGCCGCGGGTGACGATGGCCTGTTTGCAGCCGTTGACCGCGGCTTTGGTCTGCAGGAGGTCCTGGCTGGTTTCGATGAGGAAGGCGTCCGCGCCGCCGTCGATGAGGCCCTCGGCCTGCAGGGCGAAGGTCTGCTTGAGGTAGTCGTAGGTGGTGTGGCCGAGGCTGGGGAGCTTGGTGCCCGGCCCCATGGAGCCCAAGACCCAGCGCATCCGTCCGTCTGTTTTTTCTGCCGCTTCGGCGCGCTCGCGGGCGATCTCCGCGCCCTTGCGGGCGAGCTCTTCGATCCGGTCGTCGATCCCGTAGTCGGAGAGGTTTGACCAGTTGGCGCCGAAGGTGTTGGTTTCCACCGCGTCGATGCCGGTGGCGAAGTACGCGTCGTGGATGTCCGCGAGGACGTCCGGGCGCGTGTCGTTGAGGATCTCGTTGCAGCCTTCGAGCCCCAGGAAGTCTTTTTCAAGGGACAGTTCCCGGCCCTGCAGCATGGTGCCCATGGCGCCGTCGGCAATGACGACCCGGTGGTTCACTGCGTCCAGGAGCTCCTGGGCGCGGACGGGGCGGGGGACGGACTCAATATCAAGCGCGAAACGAGGCATCTAAACAGGTTACGTGCGGGGGCGCGAACGTGACGCTGTGTGTCCGTGTACTACGGCGGGGATGGGCGCCCGACCTGCCAGTGCCGGTCCGCACATCGTCAAAGAAGAAGGGACCAGCTGCCAGAGGGCGTTTGCATATTCTCCAGTGGGACTGGCACGACATGGGCGCTCGTATTCATTCCTTGCTTAAACAGTCCGGGTTTGGCGAGGCGTCGGACGATTACCCCGAATAACTACTGTCACCACATGCCGCGGCTTCGCACCAACGACAGGCACTTCATCGACCCACACGGATTCCCTAAGCGAGGGAATCCCATAGGTATGGTCCGTCAAGTCAAGAATCGCGGCAATCGAGACCCTGGGACCAACCACTGTGTAGCCGGCAGCCTGACCTCCATATGCGGCAAGCAGCGCGCTTCGGGAGGCGTCCCTAAGCTCGCGTTTTACCTCGATCGTGAACCTATAATCTTGCGTGACCGTGACGTCGGCCCGACCTGCGCCGACATCGGGCTCCTCCATGCGCGTGAAGCGCCGCAACGACGAGCTTTTCAACCATGAATTCAAATCTCGCTGGAGGAAGACCTCAGTAAAATTCTTCCCGTCTGTCCGTGGAAAAAGGTAGGTAACGTCGGGGCCACCACTTCCCCGTCCAACATCCGCCCTATCCGCAGCGAACCGAAGTACTTCGACAAGCACTTCAACAAATTCTTCCCGGACAGTACCGGCTAGGTCCTCACAGCTCGCCAAGCCGTCCAGGGCAGTTCCCAATAGCTGGTCGACAACTGGATCACTCCGCCGAGCGCGTGCTCGAGCACGCGCCTCCGCTGCCTGATTCATCCAACCAATCACAGCCGGTACTACTTCGACTGCATGTGCTAGTTCAGCTGCGACAGCGGGGTCCGCGTCGGTGCCAAGTTCGGCAGCCAAAGCGGGCGCCGCTGCCCACACTTTTCCCGACGCACCACCTCCATCAGGCCTCTCGACTGAGTACAGAGAATCCAGAAGTCTCCGAGCGGCTTCTGCGTCAATTTCCTGGACCGCATCTGACTCCAAGGCATCCCTTAGGTGTGCAAGCAGGCCCTCACGTCGAATAAAGGCAGCCTGAACAGTTGGCTCCAATACGGTTCGAAGCCCATCAGGAGAAATCACGGTTACGGATCGGGCTGCTTGATAGGCAGCAAGGACTCGCGACAACGTATCAATGGGAGTCAGCCACGAAGACTGATGCAGTGGATCCGTGGCGGCCCTCAACGTATGAGCGAGCGAGTACCACTCGATTTCGGCCTGACGCCTAGGTCGAGCCCAACTGCCCATCGCCGTCCGAGTTGAGAAGATCGCCCGTTGTGACATCGCCTTTGTCAAGTCCTGAATTGCCTCTGATGAATCATCGGAGGTACCCGTCGGAGACCCGGCAAAAGCCACCATAATGTCCAAGGCACAACGAAAAATGGTCGCATCATCACGGGATTCAGCCATTGCCTCTACAGCAACGAATTGATCACGTGTGGATGTCAGGCCTGTCATGATGGCGTCTAATGATTCGCCTTCAAGTGCGGTTCGGAGTCCTACCTGCGCAAGCTCGAACAAGGCATCCGCTTTTGCCTCGTCGAACTCGGCCAGTCTGTCCAGGACATTTATGAGTTCGTCCTCGCCCCACCGATCGAGCGCTAGCCCCACCAATGAAGGCAATCGTTCAAGAAATGTGCTGGCGTCCTGCGACGTGACGGACAAAAGTAGGTCCAAGGCACGAAGCCGCGCTGCCGAGTGCGATAAGCCAAGCCGCGTCAACACCTCAAGGTATGCGTAGGCCTGGAAGCCGTCGGTTGCCCGGTTGATCTCTACCTGGCTGGCAAGAGCTACGGCAAGGGGGCGGGCATGCGCATCCATAAAGCGAGGACAGCTTAATGCAACATCGGCCGTCTCCATGAACACTAGCCGCTGGAGGTTAGGCAGCACCGACGCGACTACTTCGAGAAGTTGTTTCGACCGCGGGTCATTTGCCCGCGACGCAGCTTCGGCGAGGGCAACAAACTCAGGAGCGGATTGACGCGCCGCTTGCGTGACCACATCCCCATCATCTAGGTCAGCCGAGTCCACCCTTTGGTAAATGTCGTCGCCGAATGCCTCCAGCGCCTCTAGATCCATAGGCCCGGGAACCGCGAGTTGAAGCAATATGTCAGCTAGATGCATCACTCGTGCCACCTTTCGTGTGCGGCCGTAATCCTGTCGACGCTAGATCTCCCATTTATGCGTTCATTCAGGCGAATTACCACGTCCTTGGCTGCTCACCTTGCAACCCCTAATCACCACAATGGACTTCCGTCCAGGCTCGAATAAGTGCTCTCCTGTGCAACATTTCCAAGAACGGCTGCTGGCTCCGCTGACGCAACGACAACCTGCAATGTCGGAAGTTCATCTTTCAACGAATCCAGCTCACGCAAAAGTGTCGCTTCATCCTCGACTGTTAGCTCATCCGAACCCGGGGAGTCAAGAAGGATAAGTCCGGGATGGCTGCCCACGCCCGCTCGATGGCCAACTCGCAGCAAAGCGACGACAACCGCTACGCGAAGCCGGAGGCGCTCCCCGCCCGTCACATTCTTGAATGACGCCTGCACGCCAGCTGTCGTCACCTGCATGCCGCCTCTGCGATCGAGTTCAACATTCTCCAGGTTGTCGATCCCGAACTTCTTTCCGAGGGTGACGATTTCCTTGTTTAGTTCCGCAAACACTGTCGCGGCCGAGGCGCGTGTCACCCTGGCAAGCTCTTCGACTGCTGCCTCGAGCACTACCAGCGACTCAGAGGTCTCCAACTCCACACTGCCTTCAGTTACACTCTCCAGGCTTCCCTGTAGTCGAGCCTCCTCCAACTGAAGCGCCAAGCGTTTCGTGAACTCGTCTGAACGGCTAGTGTTACTTAATTCAACTGCGAGGGTTTCGACTTGTTTCTGTGCTTCCCGCTCATCTGTTGCAGCTGCGGCAGCAGTCTCCTTGGCAGCTGTTTCCGCCTGTCTTAAGGCTTCCAATACGTCGCCGGCATCCTCCGGCGCTCCATCTGCATCGGCGTCAATCCCAGAAAGGGCCGGGAGCTCTTTCGTGCATACGGCGCACTGATGGACGCTCAATTCCAGTTCGGTGCGTTGCGACTCGATGCTCTGCTCGCACCGCGGGCAGTGTTTGGGGAGAAGTCCATGGAAGAGCGCCGCAGCTAGCTCGGTTTCCCGAATGTCATTCATCTGCCGCTCCTCAGCCTGGCGCACCGCCTTCACCTCATGAAAGGTACGGCCAGCGGCCCTGCTCTCTGCTGAAGCTGATTCAAGAGCCTGTTCCGCGTCACGTAACTCCGCTGCGACCACTTCATACGAGCGACTAGATCCAGAGGGCAATGACTTCATTTGCTTCTGAACCTCTGCAAGTCTGACAGCCAGGGCAGCCCGCTCTTTAGCTCTTGCCAATGAGTCCCCTGCTATCTGTCGTGCCTGGTTTGCTTCATCCTGCCGCGCCTGCTTGGAAAGTGTGGTGAGCCGGATGTGAGTGCTCATCAACGGGACGTTGCAAAACATCTGCAGAATGCGCGCGGGAAGCCCTGCAAACACCGTATCCCCTAGCAAAACCTCAGACCCTGCCCGAGGCAGGTAGAGGCCGCCGAAGTACGCCGGCCAGCTGTTGACCTGAGGCCGCCCTTGATCGCTTCCACGGAACTTTTGGAAGTTCGTCATTGGTTCCAAAGCAAGTAGCGTCAGCATCATCTGATCCTGCTGCTTCGCGAATTCACCTTCCGATAGTCCTGACGCGAGCACATGCACCTCACCACTCGGGGAATCGCCGGCCAGGTAAGAGCGCAATGTTTCACTATCGCTGGCCCTCAAAACGTCTGCGACGAACCCATGTTCTTGCCTTTGAAGTACGACGGCCATTGGCATTCCGTTTACGGAGTACTCAAGCGAAATTCGATCAAACCAAGGTTTGACATCATCACGCAGTCGTCGTGGACTACCGCGCAATCCCCAAGTGATCAGTTCCAATATCGTCGACTTGCCACGAAGGTTTTCATTCGTAATCAGGGCAGTGACACCTCTTGAAAATTCAAACGTTTTCTCGAACGGACCGTCCCACAGAGTGTTAACTCTTTTGCCTTTTATCGAGAGTCGGAGGATGTCCAACGATCGCTGCGCCGGCGGCACTGGCATTAACGACACGCCATGACCAACGAGCACATTTGCCACCGTCTCTGCAGACAGATTTGAGCGTCTAACTATCGCATTTGTCAACTCATCTGGAGTAGGGACACTCATTCTTGTTTCTCCTCAATTTCCTCGCGAATTGCCGCTAGACGCCGCCGCGCTCGTTCGGTGATGCTCGGGATACGCACACCGTGAGACGTATTCAGATATTCGTCCACAATGTATTGACGGTCCTTCAGCTGGGTTGCGCCTTGCCCCTCCGCTAGCTGAACAACTAAAGCCGACCGCGCCGAGTACCACATCAATTCCGGGAAGTCAGTACCAATTTTGGCAACCGTGTCCCTCCCTGCCTGAAGCAGGAAGTAATCCGTCCGAGTTACGTGCCCAGGCCGACCCTGCTTGCGCCGGACGACGAGATCCGCATGGCGTAGCACTGCCAGCGCATCCTCGAGATCTTCGTAGGCGCCGAAGAGGTATCGGAGCATCGGGTATCGGCGCATCTCCGGTTCCTCGGTGTCCAGGATCTCTGCGGCCAGTCCTAAGAGGGCCAAGTCCTGATCACCGTTTTCATAGTCGTTGAGCAGTTCATTCGCTAAGTAGTCGGGGTTCCTGACCCAGAAATCCAACTTCTGCAGGCGGACTTGAGACCGTACCACCCCTACCGCGGACGCCAAGGCGGCATCAGCTGAGACATCGGAGTTACTTATCGGCTCTGCAGCTTTATCGATCAGCATGAGGATTCGTACCGCATCCTGCATACGCGTCGTCGGACTGCTCATTCAACCCCCGTTACCGCCCGAAGGCTGAACCAAAAGACCCTGAGGGCTGCGATTGCCGCTCTGCCTCGGACACAATCTAACCAGAGCCTGCACGACAAAGACCTGCGTTCCATGACTTTTGGAGAGGTGTCGCTGTAATCGAGTCAGCTCAGAGCAGGCTTGATCATTTCGCGTGCGCGACAGGGGAGTCGAGCGAACTTTGCAATTCGACGGAACACTTCCCAAGTTTCATTTCGCGGCATTAAACCTCCGCCACTGAACCGCGAACTTGGCCTAGTACAGCCACGCGTAAGCCCCGCCGGCAGCCAACAGTGAAGCGTGCGTCCCCTGCTCCACGATCTGGCCGGCCTCCATTACCAGGGTGAGGTCCGCGTCCCGGATCGTGGAGAGACGGAGGGCAATGACAAAAGAAGTCCGGTCGGGCCGTGAGGCACTCATCGCCTTCCGCACGAGCACCTCAGCCCGCATATCCACAGAAGAAGTCGCCTCATCCAGAATCATCCCGGCCCTGCAACAGCCTGCCCATCGCTCAGCAGCGGCAATGACGACCCGCTGGTTCACAGCATCCAGCAGCTCCTGTGAACGGACGTGGCGGGGAACGGAGTCACTATCGAGCGCGACACGAGGACTGGGGGCCGGAACGTTGTGCTGTGTCCCTGTACTACGGCGAGCGAGGTGGTGGCCGCCTCCGTAAACCGGCATTTCATTGTTGGCTACGAACTGAGTTTGTGCCGTTGAGAACGGAGGACCGGAGCCGGTACGCCGGGCACGCGAACTGCCAGCCTAGGAGATCGTCCCTCGGGGGTACTTCTCAACCATCGCCGCCAGAGCCCCGTTAGGTATGCGCTGATTGTCCGAACGCCTAGTCATTGTCCCCGAAACGGTCGATATTAGACCGGGCCATCATCGAGGCATCTGGCAGGTCGGAGACCATCACTGTATCTGCGGTCTGCGGCATTGTCCGATCAGCTAGAGTACGACGAAATTACGCACACCTACTGTTCTGACTCCTGCTACAGATTCATGGCGCCGAATGGCACATGAACGCTCGGCGTCATGAGTGCGGTTCTTTCCAAATGGTCCGTCTGGTCATCAAAAAAGATGTGTGGCTTCAGAACGCTTGTGACAAGCGATTTATCCACTCCACCTAGGAAGAATGCATCGTTGACCGTGACACCCCAGGATTTGAGCGTCGCCATAGCTCTTCTATGCGCTGGCGCATTGCGCGCGGTCACGATCGACGCGTGGACTCTTCGCTTATAAAGAGGATCCGTATTACAGCGTTCTTCCTCGATGCGTTGTATTTTATTCACGTTGGCAAGGAAATCTCGCAGTAGCCCGGGATCGTGGGGGGTTGCTGCATTCAGCTTTTCGTGTTCACGGAATTGCTCAATGCCACTCTCCTGGAAGATCTGCTCTGAACCGTCATCGGCAATAACTCCGTCGAAGTCGAAGGCTATGCGAAGGTCGTGGTCAGCGGGATCGTCCACGTAGGTGGAATCGAGAACACGACCCGCTGGAAGATTGGCCGCCACGGCCTCGCGTACATCTCTGTCATTGGCCGAAAGGAAAAGGGACATATTCAACGCTGGCATGAATTTGTACGGCGATTTTCCTTGCATGAAAATTGCTCTAGTAATAGGCAATCCGTAAGCCTCGATCGAGTTCATGACCCGCAGACCGGTGTCGGGGTCGTTGCGGGAGAGGATGATCACTTCGATCAACGGGTCGTCTTCGTCACCCAAGTCGTTCAAGGAGAGGAGCCGCTGTACGAATGGAAATGCCACGCCAGGGTTGAGGCGGTCGTCAAGATGTAGTTCCTGATATTCGCGGTATGCTTCCTCGCCGTCCGTTCGGAAAATAGCATCGGACTCCGCCAAGTCAAACAGCGCGCTAGATGCAAGCCCGATCACGAGCCGATCCTGAAGACTATATGGCATACCGCTCCCCAAAGTGATGTCTATGTGGCGGGCACTGGTTTGCCCTCTAGTTGAAGAATAGCGGGATCATTGGTCTCCGCTTTTTGACCCAGGGGCTTCTTTGCAGAAGTAGCCGGAGGGAGCTTCTGGCTGACCAAGTCATTGGACGGGGCAAAGTCGTCTACATTGTCCTGGCTTCCTTGGACATTCCGCCCCGACGGCTATCTCTGCTCTGACTATGGACGGCCCACTTCCGGGTACCACCAGCGAGGCATTTCCGAAGTATTGCGACGCTCAGGACCAACCTGAACAGTCCGCCAAGAAGGAGGTGCAGGGCGAGCCGTTTGTTCACTCGAAGCAATTCAAGGCGAAAAATCCAACGGGAGTGTATGTAACCACCTAAGCTTTCTCTCATGCCCGTCTCAACGCCTGATAGCCCAGCACCCAGAACTTCGAAGTGGGCATACCGCAGGCTGCTACTTCGCATTTCCCAATATCTCTGGGAAAAGAGCCTTCAATCCAGAGCACGCCTAGTTTCGGGAATTCTAGCCACCCTGTTCGCGGTTTGCATCGGACTGCTGGCTTTCTCGGGCTCCTGGCCCATGTTCGCAATATGGGCAGGATGGATCGCCCTGAGCCTCCTAGTTGTTGCTTGGGTGCATACGTCGGTGGTTGAAGCGGACCTACAAGACTTTGGCGTGAGGGCTGATCAGGAGCTTACCGCCCTACGAGTAGCCGCCGAGGTCCTCGAGACCCAGATGCGAGAAGCGACGGCAGCGGAAAAGGCCGCCATACAAGAACTTAAAGACTTCCGAGATGCGCTAAAGGGTGTTCTTCTACCTTTATCCGCGAAACTCGAAGAGATACCTTTGTCGGGGAGTCATGCGGATGCGTCGCACAAGACTGGCCAATTTCAAGGCTTGGCTCTGGATTTGCTGTTTCTCACTGCAGGTAAAGGGCGCTTCCCCAATGCAGCCCGTGCCACTCTCTACGGCGTAGAGAACGGCGTGCCGAAGCTAATCGACTTCCGGGGCAGAAGCGAATCACCACGGGAGTCCTTTGAAGGCGATTCTCTATTGAAAATAGAGGAGCTCATGCGAAGGGGGGACGCACGAGTTTTCTACACCAATGACAATGACAACAGTGTCACCCCGAGCCGTGGCAGCACCTACCAGGTGGTCGTGGCCTCGTCAGTCGGACGCAAACCTCCCAAGCACGGAATGCTGACCATTGACAGTTCGGCAAGGGACCACTTGTCTGACGACGATTTGGCAGTCGTTCAATCTGTCGGGAGCATGCTTGCCGCCTCGCACCGAATAGTGGGAATCATCCAGGAACTTGAGCGGGCCAAGTCTGAAAATGCCAAGCTAGCCGCGGGTATGGCTAGAGCGAGAGCCGCCGCAGCCAGACGCACTACGGGGGAGTGAAAAACACGTCCTTGCCCCACTGCTCGACGCAGACGTGCCGCCAGCAAAACGTCAGTTGCACGCGCTATAGTTCAACTACCATCACAGCTAGGAGGACGCCATGAACACCTCAGAGGTCATCAACAGAGCAATGGATCAGTTGCTCAGTGGCAAAATTTCCCCTGAAGAGTACGTGGAAGTCGTCAGCAAAGCCAATGAAGAAATTGCTGCGCACGAGATGGATCATCGGCTCGTTGCAGCGTAGGTAACACTGAGCAGTTCCACGTCGGACTTGTCCAACAGAAGAGCATGCGACCCCTCGGGGATGGTCCAGCAAACTGTTGGGCATTGGTTCGGGGCAAGCAGGCAGAGCCTCACAGTGATTCGCGAAGGTAACACAGCGACCGAGGTGCTTTTGCGCAATTGTGCGTCCCCGTCTAAGTCAAAAGGTAGAACGGCAACCCCACATTCTCTTTCGAGCGTCGTCCAGTCTGCGGAACGAAACCCACCCTTAAATTTCCGCCGCAGGAGCCGCGAACTGCGCCTCGTACAGCCGCGCACAGGCCCCGCCCGCGGCCAGCAGCGACGCGTGCGTCCCCTGCTCCACGATCTGGCCGGCCTCCATCACCAGGATGAGGTCGGCGTCGCGGATGGTGGACCGGCGGTGCGCCATCACAAAAGATGTCCGGTCGGACCGCAGCGCACGCATTGCCTTCGGCACCAGCACCTCGGTCCGGGTGTCCACTGAAGAAGTGGCCTCGTCCAGGATCAGCACCGACGGCCGGGCCAGGAACGCCCGGGCAATCGTCAACAACTGATTCTCGCCCGCGGACACATTGGAACCTTCGTCCTCCAGCACCGTGTCGTAGCCTTCCGGCAGCGAGTGCACGAACCGGTCCACGTATGTCGCCCGCGCCGCCTCCAGGATCTCGTCTTCGGAAGCCGACGGCCTGCCGTACGCGATGTTGTCCCGGATGCTCCCGCCGAACAGCCACGTATCCTGCAGCACCATCCCCAGCCGCGAGCGCAGCTCGTACCGCGTCATCGCGGTGACATCCACGCCGTCGAGCGTTATCCGCCCCGCATCCAGCTCGTAGAACCGCATCATCAGGTTCACCAGGGTGGTCTTGCCCGCCCCGGTCGGCCCCACGATCGCCACCGTCTGCCCCGGCTCGGCCACGAGACTAAGAGAAGAGATCAGCGGCTTG
Organism: Arthrobacter sp. HS15c; assembly: GCF_040812005.1. NCBI lineage: Bacteria > Bacillati > Actinomycetota > Actinomycetes > Micrococcales > Micrococcaceae > Arthrobacter > Arthrobacter sp. HS15c. Next base: position 139,748 of record NZ_JBFOHM010000005.1, on the reverse strand, counting down.
TCCGGCGAGTAGGAGAACGACACGTTCTCGAACACCAGCCGCCCCCGCCCGCCGTCGGGCGAGGAGCCGGGCGAAGGATCCGGCAGACTCCTCCTCCTCATCCAGCAACGAGAACACCCGCTCCGCCGACGCCACCCCGGACTGCAGCAGGTTGGCCATGGACCCCAGCTGCGCCAGCGGCATGGTGAACTGCCGCGAGTACTGGATGAACGCCTGCACGTCGCCCAGCTGCATGGCCCCGGACGCCACCTGCAGCCCGCCCACCACCGCGATCTCCACGTACACCAGGTTCCCGATGAACGTCATGGCCGGCATGATCAGCCCCGAAATGAACTGCGCGCCGAAATTCGGTGCCTTCCTGGCGGGGCTCCTCCTGCACATCTCGTTCTGCCTGATGGCGCAGTTCAGGACGATGACGTCGACGCCCAGCAGATTGAGGGCGGTGACTACGATGTGGATCCTACAGACCTGGGGAGGAGCGAAGCCAGGTGCTGTTCTCACCCGGCTTCCCTCTTTCCGGCCTGGTTACTGGGTGGCGCCCCTAGGTTCGTCCTCGACGTCCTTGGGTGCCGTGAGATCCATCTCGAGCAGCGGCACTACTTTGGACTTGGTGAGGTAGCGGTGACCCAGCCATAGAGCGACAAAGACTGGCAACCCGATGTAGGAGGAAAGCACCTCCACGGACCGTCCGGCAAGCACAGCCTCGTAATTCTGTCCCGCGATGACCAGTATGAGCAGGGCGAAGGCCAGCAGTGGGCCAATGGGGAACAGGGATGCTTTGTACGGCAGGTCGCTGACTTTGTTTCCCTGGGCCAGGAAGCCGCGCCTGAAACGGTAGTGGGAGACCGCGATTCCCGCCCAGACGATGAAGCCGCACAGGCCCGACATGTTCAGCAGCCAGGAGTAGGCTGCACCCTGCCCGACGATCGCGGACAGGAACCCGAAGAGTCCCACGGCCGCCGTCGCGAGCAACGCCGCCATCGGCACACCACGCGCATTGGTTCGGCCGAAGATCTTCGGGGCCATGCCGTCATGGGCCATGGCGTAAAGCATCCGGGTGGAGGCATACAGTCCGGAGTTGCCCGCGGACAGGATTGCGGTCAGGATCACGGCGTTCATCAAGGCCGCCGCGAAGGCGATCCCGGCGCGATCGAAGACCAGGGTAAAGGGCGATGATGCAATATCGGACTCACCGGAGGCCAGCAGGCTCGGATCGGTGAACGGGATGAGGCAGCCGATGATAAAGATGGCGCCAATGTAGAAAAGCATGATGCGCCAGAAGACAGTGCGGATGGCCTTAGGCACCTCGCGGCGCGGGTTCTTCGCTTCGCCGGCGGCGACTCCTACAAGCTCGGTGCCCTGGAAGGAGAACCCGGCAACCATGAAGACCGAGATGATCGAGACCCAGCCCCCGTGGAACACGTCATCGCGGCTTTCCCAGTTGCTCAGTCCCGGAGAGTTATCCCCGAGGATGCCGAAAATCATCAGCACGCCGGCGATCAGGAAAAGCACCACTGCGCTGACCTTGATCAGTGAGAGCCAGAACTCCGACTCACCAAAGGACTTCGCCGAGAGGGCATTGAGCCCGGTCAGCACCAGCAGGAAGATCCCGGCCCACACCCATCCTGGGACCCCCGGGAACCAGAAATCCATGATGATTCCGGCCGCGACCAGCTCTGCGGCCACCGTGATGGCCCAGTTGAACCAATAGTTCCAGCCGATCGCGAACCCAAAGGACGGGGAGACGAAGCGGGTGGCAAAGGACTGGAATGAACCGGCAACCGGAATTTTGGCCGACATCTCGCCGAGTGACTGCATCAACAGGAATACCATCAGCCCGACCAGCGCGTAGCCGGCCAGCGCACCGCCGGGACCCGCCTGGGAAATGGTGCTGCCCGAGGCCACAAAAAGCCCGGTACCGATCGCACCGCCGATGGCGATCATCTGCAGGTGGCGGTGGTTCAGCCCGCGCTTGAGTTCGTTGGTGGATTCGCCGGAAGGGCGATCTGCCGCTATCGCAAGGGCGGACCCCTGTGTTCCATTGGGCTTGATTTCTTCTTTGAGATCAATAGCCCGATCACTTAATTGCGTTTGGGAGCCAAGTCCCATGGTGCCTCCGAAAAGGTAGCTGCGGTGAATTTGGGCCTTCCGAAGCACTCGGCCGGGAAGGATGGTGATCAAGCTAACACACGCAATGGAAGCGCCATTTGGCGTGGCGAATGTTGCACGCCCGACGGGTCAAGTCCTTACGCATTGGCCGTGGCAATCCAATTTGAGCACAAGAGTTGCTGATTTGAGCCCGTTCGGTGACTAAGCAGCTCTGACGATCTGATAGGGCGCGTCGACGCCGCTTCCGGGATGTCTTAAAACCACCGACCCAAAGGTCAGACGCAGGCATTGCACTGAAGAGCAGCCGCCAAGCAAAAGTATTTCTTATGCATGCGGTAAGAATCCTTCACGGATGCTTACGCACTGCTAGCTTCTTCAGGAATCCCCTCAACGGAAGGAACGAGCATGTCTGTAATCGCAAACCCTGAAGTGACAACCATCCGCGCAGAAGACCTCAAGGCGCTCCCCGCATGGCAGGCCCTGAAGGCAGCCGTCGTCGGGCTGCAGCAGGTTCAAGTGCAGGACGGTTCCGTTCCGGAACCCGCCGACCATGACCAGGCCCGCCAGAATGTCGGCATCATCACGGACTCAATCAACGATCTGCGCCACCACCTCCCCCACGACACGGACTACCTTGAACTGCTCGTGCAGGACTTCCAGCGGTGGGCGTCCGAGGGCTTCGTCGTACCGGATTTCCTCGACTCATTGGTAGCCTTCCACCCCGAGCAGTGGCGCATCGACGGGCTGCCGCACCTGGTTCTGTTTCCCATGTACACGCAGAACGGCAGCACGAACCGCTACTTCGAGGCCGTCCTCATCGAGGTCATTTGGCCTGCATTCGTGGCTGACCTGGAGGCAACTAACTACTCCAACAAGCTGTTCGTCCCCATCAGCTTCATCGATTTCACGCCCGGCTATGACACGAACTCCGCAGTTCTCTTCCCCGAGAGCGTAGCGGTCCGGAGCACCCCTTCCTTCACGTGGGGAGGCATCTTCGCGGACCGCGAAGCTGCCCGGTTCCGTCGCGTCCTCAAAGCTGCTGCCGACATCACCTCCCTGGACCTGCCGGCTGACGCCGCGGAACTCATCCACGACCAGCACCTCACGGAGAAGACCTTCGTGATGTGGGATCTGATCCACGACCGGACCCACATGCGCGGCGACCTGCCCTTCGATCCCTTCATGATCAAGCAGCGGATGCCGTACTTCCTGTACTCCCTCGAGGAGCTGCGCTGCGACCTGACCGCCTTCCGCGAGTCCGTCCTGATCGAGAAGGACGAGAACGCTTCCGAGGACGCCCGCAAGCACGCCAAGCTGGTCCAGTACGCCGTGATCTTCGACCGCATTTTCCGCTTCGCGATTACCGGGAACCGGGTCCGTAACTACGACGCCGTGGGCGGCCAGCTGCTGTTCGCCTGGATGCACCAGCACCGGGTCCTGCACTGGACCGACGGAAAGTTGAGCATCGACTGGACGGACGTCGCCGGCGTCGTCGTCGAACTCGGAATCCGCATCGAGGAACTCTACTGGCGTTCCATCGACCGGCCCAAGACCGCACACTGGCTCGCTGCCTATGACCTCGTCTCGGAGACCCTCACCCCAAACCCCTCCTCCGTCTGGGCCAAGGGACCCGGCGCCCTTCCCCTGGACGGTCCGCCCAAGGGTCTGACCGACCAGGTCCTGGACGACGAGTTCCCGCTGTCGATGTTCTATGAAGCACTGGAGAAGAAAATGCGCCCCGTCATCGAATCAACTGCCGGGATCACCGGGCAGAGCCCTGTAAAGACCGACGGCGAGGCGGGCGCATGAGCCAGGACCTCTCAGGGCGTACGGTCGTCGTCGCCGGTTCGACAAGCGCCGCAGGCGTCGCGGTAGTCCAGGCCCTCTCGCATGCAGGGGCACGCGTGGCCGCCGTGGACATCCTCGAGGACCGGGTGCAGGAGCTCGCGGCCGCGTACAACAACGTCACGGGCTATGCCTGCGACCTCGCGGACCTGCAAGCCGTTGAGTACCTGGCGACGTCTGTCCGTAACGATCTGGGTCCCGTGGACGGCCTTATCCATCTTGTCGGAGGGTGGCGAGGCGGCACCGGAATTACAGGCCAGACGGATGAAGACTGGGACTTCCTGCACACCAGCGTCCTCACCACACTGAGGAACACCAGCCGCGCTTTTTACGACGATTTGGCTGCCTCCCCTGCGGGTCGACTGGCCGTCGTTTCCGCACAGTCCGCCTCCGCGCCGACAGCGAGCGGCGCCGCCTATGCCGCCGTCAAGTCCGCCGCCGAGGCATGGACCCTCGCCGTGGCCGACGGATTCCGGCACCTGCAGGGAGGCAATGAAAGCCCCCACTCCGCCCAGCACTCAGCCGCTTTGGTCTTCGTGGTCAAGGCTCTGGTCGATGACCGGATGCGCGCAGCCCAGCCGGAACGGAAATTTCCGGGCTACACCGATGTCAGTGTCCTTGCCGACGCTGTACAGCGGATCTTCGTTCTGGAGGCAGCACAGATCAACGGGCAGCGCTTGCCCCTCACGGCCGGCCTCCTCGCGGGTGCACCGGCATGAGCGTCAGCGTTGATACAAAAGCAGGCGTCCCACAGGTACTCGCGGGGCGCCTGCACGACCCGGCTTACCGGGGCTTCGCCTCGGATAACTACGCCGGGGCCCACGCCGAAATCATCGAAGCAGTTCAGGCAGCCAACGAAGGCCACGTCACCGCATACGGGGAAGATGTCTACACAGCAGCGCTTCAAGTTCTCATCAAGTCCCACTTCGGGGCAGCTGCCACCGCATATCCGGTCTTCAATGGAACAGGGGCCAATGTCCTCGCCCTGCAGGCCCTGCTCCCGCGTTGGGGCGCTGTCATCTGCGCAGCAACAGCGCACATCAATACCGACGAAAACGGCGCCCCGGAACGGATCGGCGGGATAAAGCTCCTCCCGGTCCCCACACCGGACGGCAAACTCACCCCGGAATTGATCGACGCCGAAGCCTGGGGGTGGGGAGACGAGCACCGGGCGCAACCGCTGGTCGTATCGATCACCCAGACCACCGAACTGGGCACCTGCTACACGCCGGAAGAAATCCAACGGATCGCTGAACACGTCCATGCGAAGGGAATGAAACTGCACCTGGACGGAGCAAGGCTGGCCAACGCGGCAGCACATCTCGGGCTTCCTTTGCGGGCATTCACCACCGACGCCGGTGTGGACGTCCTGTCTTTTGGCGGCACGAAAAACGGGCTGTTGTTCGGCGAAGCCGTTGTCTGGCTCAACTCACAGTCCGACCCAGGCATGAGCTACCTGCGCAAGATGAACATGCAGCTGGCCTCAAAGATGCGTTTCGTCTCTGCGCAACTCGTAGCCCTCCTAACGGATGGGTTGTGGCTGCGGTCCGCCAGCCAGGCCAACGAAATGGCTCAACTTCTCAGCGAAGGAATCTCGGCCATTAACGGCGTCTCGCTGACGCAAGCAACCCAATCCAATGGCGTCTTTGCCGTCCTTCCCGCTGGGGCAGCGGCGAAAGTCCGGGAGTCCTTCCGCTTCTATGACTGGGACCAGGCACGCGGGGAAGTCCGGTGGATGTGCTCGTGGGACACCACCGAGACCGACGTCCACTCTCTCGTTGCTGCAGTGAAGCATGCCGTAGGCTCTCCAGCCAACGAAACGCCTGCATAAGGAAGACGCAGCTGCCATCCACTGGCGGCACTTTCCGGCGGGCGTGGTCTCAAGGGGCCGCGCCCGTTCCCTAAACCTCCGCCACCGGAGCCGCGAACTGCGCCTCGTACAGCCGCGCGTACGCCCCACCCGCGGCCAGCAGTGAAGCGTGCGTGCCCTGCTCCACGATCTGGCCGGCCTCCATCACGAGAATGAGGTCGGCGTCGCGGATCGTGGACAGGCGGTGCGCAATCACAAAGGAAGTCCGGTCGGACCGCAAAGCTCGCATCGCCTTCTGCACCAGCACCTCGGTCCGGGTGTCCACCGAAGACGTGGCCTCGTCCAGGATCAGCACCGATGGCCGGGCCAGGAACGCCCGGGCAATCGTCAGCAGCTGCTTCTCGCCGGCGGACACGTTGGAACCCTCGTCCTCCAGCACCGTGTCGTACCCCTCTGGCAGCGAGTGCACGAACCGGTCCACATAGGTGGCCGTGGCCGCTTCCAGAATCTCGGATTCAGTAGCCCCAGGCCGTCCGTACGCGATGTTGTCCCGGATGGTCCCGCCGAATAGCCACGTATCCTGCAGCACCATGCCCAGCCGCGAGCGCAGCTCGCGCCGTGGCACCGAGGTGATGTCCACGCCGTCGAGCGTTATCCGCCCGGCGTCCAGCTCGTAGAACCGCATCATCAGGTTCACCAGCGTGGTCTTCCCGGCACCGGTCGGCCCGACAATCGCGACTGTCTGCCCCGGCTCCGCCACCAGAGACAGCGAGGAGATCAGGGGCTTGTCCGGCGAGTAGGAGAAGGACACGTCCTCGAACACCAGCCGCCCCCGCCCGGCCCCATTAACAGAAACACCTGAAGCAGGATCCGGGGACTGCTCATCCTCATCCAGCAGCGAGAACACCCGCTCGGCGGACGCCACCCCGGACTGCAGCAGGTTGGCCATGGACCCCAGCTGCGCCAGCGGCATGGTGAACTGCCGCGAGTACTGGATGAACGCCTGCACGTCGCCCAGCTGCATCGCCCCGGACGCCACCTGCAGGCCGCCCACGACGGCGATCCCCACGTACACCAGGTTCCCGATGAACGTCATGGCCGGCATGATCAGCCCGGAAATGAACTGCGCGCCGAAGCTCGCGTCGTACAGCTCCACGTTCTTCTGCCGGAACCGTTCCTCCACCTCGCGCTGCCGGCCGAACACCTTCACCAGCGCATGCCCGGTGTATGTCTCCTCGATCTGCCCGTTCAGCTCCCCCGTGTGCTTCCACTGCGCCACGAACAGCTTCTGCGAGCGCTTGGCGATCAGCGCCGTGATTCCGAGCGTCAAGGGAATGGTCACCAGCGCGATCAGCGCCAGCGTGGGCGACAGGATGACCATCATCACGAGCACACCCACCACGGTCAGCACCGACGTGACCGCCTGGCTGATGGACTGCTGCAGGCTCTGGGAGATGTTGTCGACGTCGTTCGTCACCCGGCTGAGCAGCTCACCGCGCTGGATCGAATCGAAATACCGCAGCGGCAGCCGGTGGATCTTCGCCTCGATCTCCTCGCGCAGCCCGAACACTGTCCGCTGCACCACCCCGTTCAGCACATACGCCTGCACCCACATAAACGCCGACGCCAGCACGTACAGCACCAGCGCCCACAGCAGCACGCTGGACAGCGCCGCGAAGTCGATCCCCTCGCCCGGGGTCAGCGCCATGGGCGTGAGCATGTCCGCCTTCTGGTTCTCCCCCGCGGCCCGCAGCTGCGCGATCAGCTCCGCCTTGCTCACCCCGGCGGGCAGTTCCTTGGACACCACTCCGGCGAAGATCAGGTTGGTGCCCTCGCCCAGCAGCCGCGGCCCGATCACCGAGAGCGTCACGCTGGCGATGCCCATCACCAGCACCAGCAGCAGCCACGCCCGCTCCGGCTGCAGCGTGCCCAGCAGCCGCCTGGCCGACGGCCCGAAGTTCATCGCCTTCTCGGCCGGGACGTTCATCCCCGCGAACGGTCCGCCGCGTCCCGGCCCGCCCGCCGGACGGGGAATGCGTACGACGTCGGCAGTCCCGGGTTTCGAGGCGGGTGCGGTTGCGCCGGGGCCGGCTGCGTGGTTGGCGCCCGACGGCGGCCGGTGCGGCGTGCTCATGCCGTCTCCTCCGCTGCCAGCTGGGAGGACACAATCTCCCGGTACGTTTCCGAGGTCTCCAGGAGCTCGCTGTGCGTTCCGCGCCCGACGATCCTGCCGTCGTCGAGCACCAGGATCTGGTCCGCGTCCGCGATGCTGGACACGCGCTGGGCGATGATCACCAGTGTGGCGCCGGCGGTGCTGCGCTTGAGCGCCTGCCGGAGCCGGGCGTCGGTGCCGGTGTCCAGCGAGGAGAACGAGTCGTCAAAGATGTACAGTTCGGGCCGTTTCACCAGGGCCCGGGCGATGGCCAGCCGCTGCCGCTGCCCGCCGGAGACGTTGGTGCCGCCCTGCGAGATGGGTGCGTCCAGCCCGCCTTCCATGTCCTCGACGAAGTCGCGGGCCTGGGCGATCTCCAGGGCGGTCCAGAGCTCGTCCTCGGTGGCGTCCGGCTTGCCGTACTGCAGGTTGGAGCGGACGGTGCCGGTGAACAGGTAGGGCCGCTGCGGGACCAGGCCGATGTGCCCCCAGAGCAGGTCCGGGTGCAGCTCGCGGACGTCCACGCCGTCGATCCGGACCGAGCCGGTGGTGGCGTCGAACAGCCGCGGCATGAGGTTCACCAGGGTGGTCTTGCCGGCGCCGGTGCTGCCGATGATCGCCGTCGTCTGCCCGGCCCTGGCGGTGAAGCTGATCCCGGAGAGGACGGGCTGGTCGGCACCCGGGTAGGCGAATCCGGCGTCGAGCATTTCAAGTTCGCCGCGGCGCACGGCACTGCTGAGCGGATTCCTGGGCGGCCGGACGGATGACTCGGTGCCCAGCACCTCGCCGATCCGGTCCGCGGAGACGGCGGCGCGCGGGATCATCACCGCCATGAAGGTGGCCATCATGACGGACATCAGGATCTGCATCAGGTAGCTCAGGAAGGCGATCAGGGTGCCCACCTGCATGGAGCCGTCCTCGATCCGGAACGAGCCGAACCAGATCACGGCGACGGACGATACGTTCAGCACCAGCATGACCACGGGGAACGCGAGCGCCATCAGCCGGCCGGCCCGCAGCGCGGTGTCCGTGACGTCGTCGTTGGCCTGGGCGAAGCGGGCGGTCTCGATGTCCTCGCGGACGAAGGCGCGCACTACGCGGATGCCGGTGAGCTGCTCGCGGAGCACACGGTTGACCGTGTCGATCCGCTTCTGCATCTTCCGGAACAGCGGCACCATCCGGGTGATGATGAGCCCCACCCCGATCAGCAGGACGGGCACGGCGACGGCGATCAGCCAGGACAGCTGCACGTCCTGCCGGACGGCCATGATCACGCCGCCGATGGCCAGCATGGGCGCGGCCACCATCATGGTGGCGGCCATCAGCACCAGCTGCTGGACCTGCTGGACGTCGTTGGTGGAGCGGGTGATCAGGCTGGGCGCGCCGAACCTGGTGACTTCCTGCTCGGAGAACTCCCCCACGCGGGCGAAGATGGCGCCGCGCAGGTCCCTTCCGGTACCCATGGCGGCCTTCGCTCCGAAGTACACGGCGATCACGGCGCAGATGATCTGCAGCAGCGTGATGCCCAGCATGAGGGCGCCGAGGCTGAGGATGACGCCGGTGTCGCCCTTGGCCACGCCCTCGTCGATGATGTCCGCGTTCAGGGTGGGCAGGTACAGGGACGCGATGGACTGTGCCAGCTGGAAAACGACGACGGCGATCAGCAGCTGCCGGTGCGGCCGCAGGTATTCAACAAGCAGTTTCCAGAGCAAAAGCGGCTCCTGGTCCAGGGCTCACGGAACGTGATGCGAAGGTCAGTTTACGTCTGGTTGCTGGGGGCAACCAGTAGGTGGCCGGGAGAAGTTGGCGGGTTCTCCCACAGCGTATTCGCCGCCTCGCGGGACTGCGCTGCCCAGAACTTCCGGACGCTCAGCCGCGGCGGGGAGCTGAAAAATCGGCGGTGTCGAGGCTGATCGTGAACGGTCCGTCATTGACCAGGGACACTTGCATCATGGCCCCGAACCGCCCGGTGGAAACCTCTGCCCCAAGGCCGCGCAGGGAAGCGATCAGGTGTTCAATCAAGGGCTCGCTGGTGTTCGCCGGCGCCGCGTCCGACCAGGAGGGGCGCCGCCCACGCCGTGTGTCGGCGTACAGCGTGAACTGGCTGACCACCAGCAGGGGCCCGTTCTGGTCGGCACACGACTTCTCGTCGTCAAGGATCCGCAAGGTCCAGATCTTGGCGGCGAGGGCCGCTGCATCGTCCAAAGTGTCCGTGTGGGTGGCGCCGGCCAGGACAACCAGCCCCGGGCGGTCGATGGACCCTACTGTTTCGCCGTCGACAGTGACCTCGGCTCGGGTGACCCGCTGAAGGATGGCTCGCACGCATCAACCCTAACGGAGTCCGTAGCCGGGAGAAGTGGGCGGGTTCTCCCACAGCGCATTCGCCCCCATCCCAGGCGCCGCCGGTTGCCTTCCCGGCGGCCCGCCGCCGCAGCGGCGGGACAGGCTGACGGCACCGCCATGGACGCGTCAAGCACCCAAACAAGAAATCCACTCCCCAATTTCTCGGATGCCAAGATCCCCTGCTAAATGGGCTTTCCATGGGCCCCTTTAGGCAGGGAGCCCGATCTCCTGGCCCCAGGTTGTGCATGATGCACCACGTTCCGGAAGGCCCCCTGTCTAACGTGATTTTCCACACACCAAGTTCCACCAGAACCATGAGGAGATACACATGCCGAACTACAGGGTGTCGATGGATATCGGCGGAACGTTCACGGACATCGTGGCGTACGACCAAAGCGCAGGGACCTACGAGGCGACGAAAGCATCCACCACGCCGGGCAACCTGAGCGCCGGCGTCATCGCCGGTCTCGAATCGATTATTACCGACCTTTCCGATATCGAATTCCTGGTGCATGGCACCACCCAGGGCCTCAACGCTTTCCTTGAGCGTCGCGGCGTTCCGGTACTGCTGCTGGCCACTGCGGGCGTGGAGGACTCGTACCACATCGCCCGCGGCCCCCGCCTGGAGCTTTACAACGCCCAGTACCGCAAGCCGGCTCCCCTGGTCGAGCGGAAGGACGTCATCGGCGTCGGCGGACGCCTCGACGGCCAGGGCCACGAGATCCGGCCGCTTGACGAAGTTGCCGTCCGCCAGGCGGCCCGCCGGGCACAGCAGGAGGGATACGGCGCCGTTGCCGTTGCATTCCTCTTCAGCTACAAGAACCCGGCCCATGAACTTCGTGCCCGCGAAATCCTGCTCGAAGAACTGGGCGAGGATTTCACCGTCTCGCTTTCACATGAAGCAGCCAAGGAGTGGCGTGAATACGAGCGCACCTCCTCCGCCGTGGTTGAGGCCTACACGGGCCCCGTGGTCCGCAATTATCTTCTGGACCTGGAAGAGAAGCTTGCCGACCGCGGCGTGGAGGCTCCGCTGCACATCATGCAGTCCTCCGGCGGCGTGCTCACTGCAGAGTCCGCCCGCAAGCGTCCGCTTCAGACGCTGCTGTCCGGGCCGGTCGGCGGCGCAATGGGCGACGTCGAACTGGCCGGCGTGTCCGGCAACCGCAACCTCATCGGTGTTGACATGGGCGGCACCTCCTTTGACGTCTCCCTCGTTGTCGACGGAAAACCCGACGTATCCACCGAAGCCCACCTTGAGGGCCTGCCGATGCTCATGAGCGTCGTCAACATCCACACCGTGGGAGCCGGCGGCGGCTCTGTGGCATGGCTCGAAGCCGGGGGCCTCCGGGTGGGACCCCGGTCCGCCGGTGCCACCCCCGGGCCGGCCTGCTACGGCCGCGGCGGCACCGAACCCACGGTCACCGACGCCAACCTGGTGCTCGGCCGCGTGGACCCCGACTGGTTCGCCGGCGGACAGGTTGCCCTGGACCGCGAAGCAGCCATCACAGCCCTGAAGACAGTCGGAGACGAGCTCGGCCTGGACCCGATCGCCATGGCCGAAGGCATCTGCGACGTAGCCAACTCCCAGATGGCCCAGGCCATCAGGACCATCACCATCTCCCGGGGCATCGAACCCCGCGACTTTGCCCTCGTCGCGTTCGGCGGCGCAGGGCCCATGCACGCGGTCTTCCTCGCCAAGGAACTCGGGATCCCGGAAACCGTGGTTCCCCGGTTCCCCGGCGCGTTTTCGGCGTGGGGCATGCTGCAGACGAACATCCGCAAGGACTTCTCCGAACCGTACTTCTTCCTCGACGAAGACATCGACGTGGCTGACATGGCCGGTGTCCTGCGAAGGATGGAAGTGGAGGGCCTGACGTCCCTGGTTTCCGAAGGCGTCCCTGAGGAAAGCCGCCAAACCACCGCTTCCGTGGACGTGCGCTACCAGTCCCAGGAATTCTCACTGAACGTCCCCCTCACGTCCGCCGACGAACCCGAGTCAGAGGGCTTCGTCGCCGACCTGGCGGTCCGCTTCTCCGCGATGTACCACGAGCGCTACGGGCACTCCAACCTGGGCGCCCCCATCGAGATCGTCGCACTGCGGACCCAGGCGGTAGGCGACCTGGGCCGGCTGGAGGCACCGCTCTTCGCAACCGCGCAGAGCCCCGAGTTCAAGCACGAAATGCGCCGGGTGGTCTTTGACCACGTGGAACACGAGACCACCGTAGTGCGCCGCGACGACCTGGCCGCGGGGCACACCTTCGAAGGACCCGCCATCATCGTGGAGCAGACCGCCACCACCGTGGTGCCGCCCGGGTTCAACGTCACGGTCGACGAGTTCGGCTCCCTGGTCATCCGCACTGAAGACGCAGAAGGAAATTGAGGTACCACTAATGACAATCACTGCAGTCAAAACCCTGGATCCCGTAACCGTGGAAATCATCCGCAACGCGCTCACCAGCGCCGCGGACGATATGAACGCCACCCTGATCCGCTCCGCCTACTCACCCATCCTCTACGAGGGCGGTGACTGCGTGGTGGCGCTGCTGGACACCGAACACCGCGTACTCGGACAGTCCGCCGGGCTCCCGCTGTTCCTCGGCAACCTCGAAACGTGCTCCATTGCTGTGGAGGAGCTGTACGGCCGCGAGGTCTGGCAGGAAGGGGACGTGTGGATCCTCAACGACTCCTACCTCGGCGGAACGCACCTGAACGATGTCACCATCTTCGCGCCGATTTTTGACGACGGCTCGGTGGTTGGCTTCGCCGCCACCCGCGCGCACTGGATGGACATGGGGTCCAAGGATGTGGGCGGCTCGATGGATGCCACGGACATCTTCCAGGAAGGCTTCCGCATGGGCCCGGTCAAGCTCATGGAAGCCGGCATTGAAACCTCCGTGGTGGACCTGATCCGCACCAACGTCCGCTTCCCCTACCAGACCATCGGCGACATGCACGCGATGATCGCCGCACTCCGGATGGGAACCACCCGGATGAAGGAGCTGGTGGGCCGGTACGGCATGGAGCAGCTCGATGCCGCACGCGATGAGATCTTCCGCCAGACGGAGGAGATTGAGCGCGAGACCGTCCGCAACATCCCCGACGGCGTCTACGAAGCCGAAGGCTTCCTGGACAACGACGGCATCAACCTGGACACCCCCATCCCCATCAAGCTGAAGATCACAGTCGCCGGCGACACTGTCGACTTCGACGTCACCGGCTCCGCCGACCAGACCATGGGCCCGGTCAACTGCGGCGCAGCCCAGGCCGTCTCGGCCCTGCGCGTGGGGTACAAGCTCCTGGTCAGCCCGGACTCCAACTCCAACGGCGGGTCCTTCCGCCCCATGACCACCCAGGTGCGTTCCGGCTCGGTGCTGGGTGCAGTGGCACCGGCACCATGCCAGTGGTACTTCTCGCATCTCGGGCTGCTGATCGACTTGGTCTCCAAGGCAATGGCACCCGCCATGCCTGAACGCGTAGCCAGCGCCAGCCATGGTGACTCCATGATCATTACTGCCGCCGGCTTCGACCCCCGCTTCGGCCGGAACTTCGTCAGCATGGAAGCCACTCTTGGCGGCTGGGGCGCCTGGCAGGGAACCGACGGCGAATCCGCCATGATCAACAACGTCAACGGGTCCCTCAAGGACCTGCCCATCGAAATGATGGAAACCCGTTATCCGCTGCGGATCAACGAGTACTCCATCCGCCCGAACTCCGGTGGCCCTGGCCAGTGGCGGGGCGGCAACGGAGTGATCCGTGAATACGAGTTCCTGGCCGACTGCGTCGTGGGGCTGTGGTTCGAAAGGTCCAAGACGCCGGCCTGGGGCCTCTTCGGCGGTTCTGACGCCCAGGGCCCGGAGGTAGTGATCAATCCTGGCCGCCACGATGAGGTCCGGACGCTGAAGGCCAACGCACGGAAAATCAAGGCCGGCGACGTCGTCCGCCTCGCCGTCGGAGGCGGCGGCGGTTTCGGAGACGTCTCCAAGCGCTCCCAAGAAGACATTGAGTACGACATTGTCAACGGTTTCATCACCGAGGACTTCGCCAAAACCCACTACGGCTACTAAACGCCGCGCCAGAAAGGATTGACTGTGAAAATCACCAAACGTCCAGCCGCAGCGATGGCCCTCATGAGCCTCGCCCTGCTGACCTCAGCATGCGCCCCGCCCGCCCAGACCAGCACCACAGAAGCAGTGGCTGCCGGTGCAGACCAGAAACTCAACGTTGGATTCTTCGGTTTTGCCAAATCCAACGGCTTTGCCCAGGGCACGTACCTCGGCGTGGAGCAGGCGGCCAAAGCCAACAACGCCAGCGCCACCTTCGTGGACTCCAATTTCAGTGCCCAGACCCAGGTCCAGCAGATCCAGGACGCCGTCACCTCCAAGCAGTTCGAGGTGATCGTGGTCCAGGCCAATGACAACCAGGCCCTCATCGCACCTTTGACGCAGGCCGTACAGGCGGGCATCACGGTGGTTGTCGAATTCTCGGTCATCGGGCCAAAGTTCGACACCATCGAGGCGCAGGTCCCTGGTGCCATCAGCATCGTGGACCTGCCCACCCGCAACGGCAAGGTGCTCGGCGAGATGGGCAAGCAAGCCTGCGCCACGGTGCCGGGCGACACGTGCAAGGTGGCCTACCTCGAAGGCTTCAAGGCCATGCCCCTGGATAACGCCCGGACCGATGCCGTGAAGACCGAACTGGCCACCGATCCGAGAATCAAGCTCGTGGCCAGCGTCGAAGGCGGGTACACCCAGGACACCGGCCGCCAGGCATTCCAAAACGTCTCACAGGCGAACCCTGATGTTGACGTGGTGATTGGCGCATCCCAGGCCATCACCGGCGCCGCCGCAGCCGCCGGGGACAGTGACATCAAGTTCATCGGCAACGGTGCATCCGTTTCCAATGTGGAAGCGGTCCGGTCCGGTAAATGGTTCTCCATCTACGTCAGCGACGTCGTAGCCAACGGCGCCAAGGCCACCGAACTGGGGCTCGCCAAGGCGCGGGGCAAGCAAGTGGAATCTGCCATCGACGAGGCCAGCCTGGCCCCCAACAACAGCAAGGGCACCAAAGAAGCACTCGATGCCCTGAACTACGTCTCAAAGTACTCGGACTAGTCCAGCCACCTCCCGGGGGCAACCCCGGGGCCGGAGCCTGACCGCTTCGGCCCCGGGGATCCGGCCCTCAACTCCCTTCCATTTCCAGAGGTCAACATGGCGATACAACAGTTGGAAAAACCTGAGCATGCCAGCCGGCGGACCGCACCGGAGATCACGGTCTCCGGAATCGGTAAACGTTACGGTGCAACCCCGGTGCTGAAGGACGTCACACTGTCGGTAACCCCCGGGGAAATCCACGGCATCATGGGGGAAAACGGCGCAGGAAAGAGCACCCTGCTCAAAATCCTGGGCGGTGCCATCATGGCGGACTCCGGCACCATGGAATTGGACGGAAACCCGGTCAGGATCACAACCCCACGGGACGCCATCTCCCACGGGATTTCCCTCATCTCCCAGGAATTGGCACTCATCCCCAACCTGTCGGTGCTGGAGAATGTCTTCCTGGGCCGCTGGGCCCAGAGGGGAAGCCTCCTCCGCCCCAACAAGGACGGCGAGCATTTCGCCCGGTTGTTGGAAGAGACCGGTTTTGACCTGGACCCCCGGGCAACAGTGGGGAGCCTGCCTATCGGCCAACAGCAGCAGGTGGAAATCCTGAAAGCCCTCGCCCGCGGGGCGAAGGTGCTGTGCATGGACGAACCCACAGCGGTCCTTAACGAGGCCGAGAAGGAAAAACTCCTGCAGGTTATCAAAAGGCTGGCCTCTAGCGGGACCACCGTCCTCATCGTCTCCCATTACCTGGAGGAAGTCCTGGAGTTGGTGGACCGGGTGACCATTCTGCGCGACGGACAGCACATCGTCACCGAAGACGCTGCCGGCCACACGCCGGAGTCGCTCGTGCGGCTGATGGTTGGCCGGGACGTCGATTTCCTCCTCCCCGACGTTCCGCAGGTGTCGTCCAAAGCTGAGACGGTTCTTCGGGTTGCCGGATTGACCAGCGCCAAGGTTAGCGACATATCCATTGAGGTCCGTCGCGCAGAGATCCTGGGCATCGCCGGCCTCGTGGGCAGCGGCCGCAGCGAAACCTTGCTCGCCATTTTCGGTGCAGACCGGACCACCGGCGGCTACGTCGAGATCAACGGCCGCCGCCTCCGTCCTAGCTCCATCAGGGACGCCATCAGGGCTGGTATTGCCCTCATTCCGGAGTCACGGAAAGAACAGGGCCTGGTCATGTCCCGGCCAGCCTCAGAGAATATTGCCCTCTCAACCCTGTCGGGCCGGTCATGGGCCGGCTTCGTCAGTTCACGGCGGGAAAGGGCGGCCGTCAAGGACGTCAGCAAGGCAGTTGACCTGCGCGGCGCCCGCCCGGGACAGCCCATTGCCAACCTTTCCGGCGGGAACCAGCAGAAGGCACTTTTCGCCAAATGGCTGTTGGATCCTCCGGCAGTGCTGTTGGTGGATGAACCCACCCGGGGAGTGGACATCGCAGCCAAGGCCCGGATCCACAGCATCATCGTTGAACTGGCTGCTAAGGGTACAGCAGTCATCGTGGTCAGCTCCGAGCTCGAGGAAGTGCTCGGCCTGTCCCACCGTGTCCATGTCATGAGGCACGGGCGCATTGTTGCCGAGTTCGACCGAAACGCCTCCCGCGATGAAGTCATGACTTCCGCTTTCCTGAAATAGGTGAATCCACATGAGCACAACAACAGTTGCCGTGCCTTCGACGGCAGAGAAAAAGTTCAATCTGAATCTCAAAGATTTCGGAATCGTTTTTGGCCTGGCCGCCATCATGCTTTTCCTGGCCCTGAACACCGGAACATTCCTCACGGGCCGCAACTTCATCAACCTGTTCGACCAGGCCGCCGTCGTGGGACTGCTCGCCGCGGCAGCCACGCTCTGCATCATCAGCGGGGTTTTTGACCTTTCCTCCACCGCAACCCTCGCGGTCTCCGCCATTTCGGGCGTGATGCTCACCCAGCACTTCGGTGTTGCGGCAGGGTTCTTCGGGGCTTTGCTGGTGGGCGCCCTGCTGGGGACCCTCACAGGGCTGATCGTGGTGAGCACGAAGGTCAACTCGTTCATCGGAACACTCGCGGTGAGCATCATTTACCGGGGCTTGGCCATCGTGATCACCGGCGGCGCGATAGTCGCACCGCTGCCCGACCAGCTCGCAACCTTCCAAACCTGGACGTGGCCCAGCATCTTCGGCCTCACGGCCGGCTCGGTATTGATGCTGGCAATGACCGTGGTCCTGGGAATTGTTCTCTGGCGCACCACCTTCGGCCGCAGGATCTACGCCGTAGGCGGCAACCAGGAAGCTGCCCGTTTGAGCGGCATCCGTACGGGCTCAATCCACGTTGCGGTCTTCGCCATCAGCGGTCTCTGCTCGGCAATGGCCGGCATGATTCTTGCCTCGCGTGCCGGCTCGGCGCAACCGGCCATGGCCATCGGCATCGAGCTCACCGCAATCGCCGCTGTGGTCATCGGCGGCACCAGCATCATGGGCGGGCAGGGCGCCATGTGGAGGGCCTTCGTGGGAGTCATGATCCTCACCGTTATCAGCAACGGCTTCAACCTGCTGCATTGGGATACCACGTACCAGCAGGTGGTGACAGGTGTCCTCATCCTGGTGGCCGTTGCAGCCGACGGATTGTTCTTCCGCAAAGCCACCAGATGACGGTCCAGGGTGGACCCTAGAGATATGACATGGATGCACCGCGGGGCAGGGGCCCGGCAGGCAGTTGAACAGGAGGCCCGGCAATGAGGATAGGACTGATGCTCCAGGGCACCAGTTGCCGGGCGCTCGTTCTGGAAGGACGCTCCGTCATCTCCGTGGCCGAACAGCTGCAGGCCGGCAGCCTGGCTGAGGCGCTGGACGGGGTGCTGTCCGCGTTACGCCTGCAGTTCGGGAGCCGGATCACAGACGTAACGGCCGACGTCGGACGCGTGCTCGCCGCGGGGCAGCCAGGGGACGTCGTCGCAATCCGCATCTCCCCCCGCCCTCCGGCTGATCGGTTCCACCACACCGTCCTGCCGGCGCTCATTGAGCCTGCAGTCATCAGGACCATGCATGTCCGCGGCGGCCACGACCTGCGGGGACGGCCCCTTGCGCCGCTGGACCTGAAAGCGTTCCTGAAGGAATTGCCCTCCATGCTGTCCGGACACGTGCGGAACGTAGCCATCACCGCCGTCGGCTCCACCGCCTCCCCGGAGCACGAAACGCGCATCGCGGACGCCATCCTGTCGAACAACAGCGACACGCGGATCAGTGTTTCCAGTGAGTTCTACTCGAGCGTATTCCGCGACCGTGACTACACAGCCATCCTTAATAGCGCCCTGATGGAATCGGGCGAAGAGCTGGGGGCACTCCTGGAAGAGGCCGGGAAGCGCCACTTCCCCGCCGCCACACTGTCCTATGCCAGGAACGACGGCGGCCGTGCACCCCTTGCGCGGCTGGCGGTAGCGCCCGTGCACGCGCTTCGTCCGGAACCTGCAATGGCAATCCTCGGCGCGGCCACGTTGGGCGGGCTGCGTGATGGCGAAGTAGTTGTCTGCACCGATGCGGGTGTGAGCGTGGGCAACATGCGCCGCGGTCTTCCTGTCGCACACAGCCTCATCCGGCAGGGGTTTGGAGCGAGCCTTGCCACCAACGCCACCATCGTGGAGCCCTACACTGCCAACCATCCAGTCCGAGCCGACATCCCGTCACTGGTCGCCGACGTCCGCACCAGCCAGGACACCCCGCCTGAGTTCGGCCTGGTGCCAACACTCCCAGATGCCCAGGACCTGCCCCTCATAGGATGTGCCGCGGCACCGCTGACGGCGTGGATCGACAGGCTCGAAAGGGTCAGCGGACAGGCGGATCTGCGGCGGGTGCAGCACCGAGCTGAGGAGGAAGCCCAGTCGGCTGCGGTCCAGTTGGGCGCGAGCCCCACAGACACCCGCATCATCGAATCAAACGTCTTCGCCATGCCTTACGGGAATCCCGGAATCGTCCGGATCCGGGTCCAGGCCGCGGACGGGACTTCCAGCCCTGAGGAATGGGCGACCACCGCGCAAACCATGGAGGCCACGGCATGAGCACGGTCCTCACAGCCGAAGACGTCGGGCACCTCCGGACCGGTGCCCATTTCCTGGCCTGCGCCATCGATCCCACGGCCATCCATATCTACGCCGGCATGATCCAGGAGGCCATGAAGACCCGGTCCGTGGAGCTCGTCACCGTGGATGAACTCGCTCCAGATGACCTGGTAGTGGCAGTGGGCATGGTGACCCAAGGCCTGTTCATCGCTGACATGCCCCCGGTGGGTGACGAGTTCACGGGCTGTATCGATGCGATTGAAACCAGGCTGGGCCGCAGGGTGCGGGCCATCTATTCACTCGCCGCCGCCAACATCAACGGAATCATTCCGCTCATGGTGGGGCTGCAGTCCTCGCTTCCCGTGATCGACTCCGATCCCATGGGGCGCGTCTTCCCCCTCATCAGCCAGACCACCTTGAACATCGGCGGGGTGGCCATTGGCCCCATAGCGCTCATGGGGGTAACCGGCGAGCGCGCCCTGGTGGAGGCGAGTGATCCGCAGCGTGCCGAGACGCTGGTCCGCGCGCTCGTCACCGAGCTCGGCGGCTGGGCCGCCACCGTCATGTATCCATGCTCCGCGCGTGAGCTGAAGGAGCACGGAGTGCACGGCTCCATCAGCCGGATGATCCGCATAGGACAGATCCTCGACGCCGAAACCTCGGCGGAGAGCAAGTTCCTGTCACTTGCCGACTTCCTCGGCGTGAAGCGGATTGCACGCGCGCGGGTGAGCCACATCGAAGGCCTGTCCCGCCCAACCGACCTGGGACTGCCTGCCCAGCCGTCAAGCCTGACCCTGGAGGATGAAACCACCGGGCAGATCATCCGGCTGGAGATCCAGAATGAGATTCTGCTGGTGCTTGTGGACGGTGCTGTAGCGGCAGCCGTCCCCGACATGGTGACGCTGCTCAACTCCGAGCACGGCTCTGTGGCCAACCTCGACGACGTCCGGGTAGGCAACGTTGTGGATGTGCTCAAGCTCAATGCCGCGCCGCAGTGGTATTCGGAGGCGGGACTGGACCTGGCCGAACCGGCTGCATTCGGCATTCCGCTCAAGCATCCAAGGCGGCGCCATGAGTAGGTCGATGAAGGACACACGGCTTGATGTAGCGGGGCTGCTGGCGCACGGGTCCCTGCGCGGCACGACGCCGCTGTATCTCACCCCCACCAGCGCAGTGATCGAAAGCGTCGTTCTTATCTCGCAGCTGGAGGCAATCCAGCGCGTGCGGCCAAACACCGTTGTGGTCCTCGCGGCAGAAATGGGTTCGGGTGGATGGCTTGTGTCCGCGGCACTGCGGCATGCCTGGGAGCGGCGGGCCAGTGCCGTCGTCGTTGCCGGGAGCACCTATTCCAACGCTGTGATCGGCCTGGCTGAACGGCTGGGCATCACCCTTTTGGCTGCGGAGGGAAATCCGGCCGAAGTCGCGTTGTCTCTGGCAGCTGAAATCGGTGCCGCCCTGTCCGTGGTGGATGCCGAGCTCGCCCGGTTCGCCCGTGCAGTGGCCAAGGACAGTACACTCGCTGACGTCCTCAAGACCATATCCGGTGAGCTGGATGGCGTGGGCGTTTCGCTGGAATACGACGGGGTGGTCCTCGCCTCAGCAGGTGCTGCCCCGCGGGATTCGGCGAAGGTCATCACGGTTGACGTTGGCGCGGCCAACGCCGCCGTCCCTTCAGCCCTCACCGCCCGGGTACCCGCCTCCGGAGTACACAACCTGCGGCTGGTTCGTTCGATTCTCGAAGTAGCGGCTCCCTCCGTTAAAGCCGCATGGTTGTTGGGCAACTCCCGGGACGAGGCCCGCGCTGTTCCCACTGCGGCACTGGCCAGGCTAAACCAGGGCCCAGGTTCTTCCGGCACCGCCTTCGAGGAAGATCACCGGCATCTCCTCTCACAGCTGGGCTGGCGCAGGGACGAACGCTACGCGGCCATCTGGATCTGCCGCAGCACTGTGCACGCGGCAGGTAACGACTTGACGGCTGTGCTGAGGCTGCTCTGGCGTAAGGTCGCTGCACGCAGTCCTCTGGCGGAGGTCGACGGCGGCTGGCTGGCACTTGTTCCGGCCGCACACCAGGAAGTTCTGTCACAGCTTGAACTCCGGCTCAAGGCACGGCTCCAGCCTGCCTTGGCCGAGCTGGGCCTGGTGGCCGGCCTGTCCCGCTGGGCGGAGGAGGCTCCGCCGCTTCCGTCCATCATTCAGGAGGCCCGGCTGTCTGCTGTATCAGCCCGGTCAGCGGGCCCGGGCACGGTATTGGGTTTTGCCGGTCTGGGCGTAGCGGCGGCATTTACATTTGTCGACAAGGACGCCGTGGCACTGGTGGCTGAGCTGACCCTGCCACGGCTGATGGCCTCTCCTGACCGGGAAGCGATAGTGGCAGCCGTAGCGGCGTTCCTTGACCACCGCGGCTCGGTAAGCCTCGCCGCGTCGGCACTGGATGTGCACCGCAACACCCTCCAGGCCCGGCTTAGCCGCGCACGGGAACTCGGCGTCCCCTTGGACAATCCGTCCGAGTTGCTGTCCGTCCATTTGATCCTCACCGTGCTATCGGCGACAACACATGAGAAACCAACGTTCCAAGCCCCTAATGAAACCAGAAAGGACTCCCATGAGTTCCCAGTTTGAATCCTTCGACGACGTCTACGCCTCCGCCCGGGACACAGTCGGTGTCCGCCTCTTTACTGCCTCCGTCATCGCCGACGAAGGCACCAGCATGGCTCGCATTTACACCACCCACCCCGAGGTCTACCCGATAGGCGGGAAGAAAACCCTCGCGGGGGACACCAATCCTGTGTGGCTGGAGCAGGTCCTTATCGGCCAGCAGCCGTTCCTGGGCGCTGACAGGGAAGCCGTCCGCGCCTTCTTCTTCGACTCCGGAACCATTGAATCGCTGGGGTGTGGCGCGATTGTCAACGTTCCGGTGGTGAGCGGCGGCCGTACCATCGGCTCCATGAACTTCCTGGCCCCCGAAGGCAGCTATGACCAGTCCTCCGTGGACGCCGCCGTAGTAGTTGCGGAGCGCTCCGTCCAGCTCCTCGAAGCCGCCTTGGCCGCCACAAGCTAGCTTGCCGACGACAACAGGAAGGAAACACTCCACGTGATCCCCAAGTTCCCGGGAAACCTGACCATTCGGAACGCCAGAATCTTCGACGGCGAATCACCTGCACTCGTAGAGGGCTCCATCACTGTCCGCGATGGCCGAATCACAGCCGTGCGCGGCACCACAGAGGACAGTGGCGCCTGGCCCGGCTCCGAGACAGTACTCGATGCGGGCGGCCGGGTGGTGATTCCCGGCCTCATCGATGCCCACTTCCACGCCTATGCACTCAGCCTGACCTCGGCGCTGAACGAAACCGGGCCTTTGAGCTACTCCGCGCTGGCCGGTGCCCGCAGACTTGAGGCCGCGCTGCGCAGGGGCTTCACCTCAGTGAGGGACGTGGCTGGGGGTGACGTGGGCCTTGCGGCTGCAATTGAGGAAGGACTGTGCCCCGGTCCCCGCTACTTCTTTACCGGTCCCGCGCTGAGCCAGACCGGCGGCCACGGTGATATCCGCGCCGCGAACGACGGAAGCTGCTTCCATGGCGGTCACATGTGCGAGGTGGTGGATGGTGTTGAGGACTTGCTGCGGGCGGTGCGCCACAGGTTCCGGACCGGTGCCACCGCCATCAAGCTCATGACCTCCGGAGGAGTGATCTCCCCGGTCGATCCGATCCGTGTCCCGCAGTACAGCGCCGCGGAGATCAGGGCGGTCACTGAGGAGGCATCCCGGAGGGGCAGTTACGCCACCGCGCACGCCTACTCCCCCGAAGCCATCAGCCATTCGGTCCTCAACGGGGTTCGCTGCATCGAACACGGCAACCTGCTGGATGCCGAAACCGCCCGGCTCATGGCGGAGTACGACGTCTATCTCGTGCCCACGCTGGTGACGTACGATGCCATGGGCCGCCGCGGAGCGGAAATTGGGCTTACAGAAGTGGGTGCAGCCAAGAACCAGGAAGTACTGGCCGCGGGCAAGAACGCCGTCACACTGGCACACGAGGCCGGGGTCCGGATTGGCTTCGGCACCGACCTCATGGGTGACCTTGAGGATGAGCAGCTGGCCGGGCTGCGCCTTCAGGTCGAAGTGCTGGGCGTCTACGAAGCACTCCGCTCGGCGACATCAACGAACGCCGCACTCCTCCGGCGGGAAGACCTGGGACGCATCGCGGAAGGGGCCTGGGCGGACCTGGTGATACTGGACGGCAATCCCTTCGATGAGCCGTCAGTGCTGTGGGACGGGAGCCTGAACCGCATCGTCATCAAGGCCGGCCACATTGTCTCCTCAGACGGCCTTCCGGACGGTCATGCGGCGATGGACGAGGCGATCAGCGGCGCTGCCGCCTGACGCGGCGGTAAGTATCAGACAAGCAGTTTCCAGAGCAGCGCGGCTCTTGGTGCAGCGCTCACGCGCCACCAGGCGACCGGTTTCAGCCATATCGAATCGGGAGTGGGCTGCTGCCGCTGGGGCCTTTTGGACTGATACGGCCGTGCGTCTGGGACGGCCTGGAATCATCGTGGACCTGCCCGGCCATGGCCGCAGTGATCGGCCGTCGGACTTTTGCTACTCACTCCCTGAGATGGCCGAAGGGGTTGGCCGGGCAATTGGGGCAGTAACGGACGGCGAACCCGTGGATCTTGTGTCGCACAGCCTAGGCGGCACGATCGCCATTGTGCTGGCTGCAACCCGGCCCGATCTTGTGCGCCACTCCGTCCTCGTCGAGTCGGCGATTGATCCCGTCCAAATCCGCCCCGGGGACATCGCCGCATACAGCGAGGACGCAATTCTTGATGGTGGCTGGAAGCAGATTCTTGCCGCCGAACTCGACTGGAGACGCTGCGAGATGCGCCTCGCCGATCCGATTGCCATCCGGCGTTTGGCCGCTGCCCTGTGCAACGCATTGGACGGGACGCTACACGCCCTAAATTCGGCCGGTTCTCCCACAGCATAGTGCGGGTTTGGCCGGGGGTGCCTGCACAGCAACGCAAGGTCATCAGCATGGGGCGGCGGAGGCAGCGGGGCATACGCTGGGAAGCAGCCGCCCCCCGATGCTGAAGGAAGCCCATGCCCGAGCCCACCCGTCCCTTGCGCCAGCTTGGCTTCCTCACCATCGGCCTGTTCGATCCGGCCGACCCCGCTGCGGGCCACGAATCAACGCTGCAGATCATTGAACTTGGCGAGCGGCTTGGGTTCGACAGTGCCTGGCTCCGGCACCGCCATCTGCAGTTCGGCATATCGTCCCCGGTGGCAGTCATGGCTGCCGCGAGCCAGCGCACGTCCCGGATCCAACTGGGCACCGCGGTCACCCCGCTCGGCTGGGAAAACCCCTTGCGCCTGGCCGAGGACCTGGCCACGGTGGATCTGCTCGCCGGGGGACGCATCAATCCAGGGCTGAGTGTGGGGCAGCCCATGCACTACGACACCGTAAAACACGAGCTGTACCCGGACTCCTCGGAGCTGGAGGACTTCAGCTACGCCCGGGTGGAGCGGTTTGCCCGGCTGGTCGCCGGTGACAAGGTGCGCGACTTTTCCGGGAAACAAGGAGTGACCGAGGAATTCTCCAACCGCGTGGAGCCCCACTCAGCCGGGCTGCGCGGCCGGCTTTGGTATGGGGCGGGAAGCACTAAGTCGGCCATTTGGGCAGGAGCCAACGGCTTCAACCTGCTGTCCAGCAGCGTGGTCTTCCCCGGGACTGACCAGGAGCCGGATTTCGCACTGGTTCAGCAATCCCAGATCCGGGCCTACCGTGAGGCCGCTGCTGCGTCACCGGCGCAGGGGCCGGCCCGGGTGTCGCAGGGCCTGGTGGTGATCCCCACCGATTCAGCGTCGCGGCAGCAGCGGGAGAAGTACCAACGCTACGTGGATGAACGCACTCCCCGCACGCGGGCGCCGCAGGGGCCCAACCGCATGTTGTTCGCGCCGGACATCATCGGCACCAGCGATGAGATCGCCGCGCAGCTCTACGCACACGCAGGATTCCAGGAAGTCGACGAGGTGGCGTTCGCGCTGCCCTTCAGCTTTGAGCATGAAGACTACGTCCAGATCCTCACCGACATCGCAAGCAAGCTCGGTCCGGCGCTGGGCTGGTCACCGGCCGTGCAGTCATGACGACGCCGGCGCCTCGCCTTGGGTGCCTGCCTCCGCCTCCAGGTGGTTCCGCAGTTTCCCGGTAATCCTGCCAAGGTCCGCCAAGTCTTCCGGGGTCAGTGCGTCGATGAACAGCTGGCGGATCAGGCGCAGATGTGGGGCCGATGATGCCCGGAACGTGCGTGCGCCTTCATCAGTAAGTTCCACTACTGCCCCGCGGCTGTCATTGTCCGACTTTTTCCGGCAGATGAGGCCGCGGCTTTCCATGCGCCCGAGGTGATGGGAGAGCCTGCTCCGCTCCCAGCCGATGCCCTCGGCAAGCACCGATGATCTCAGCCTGCCCTCCTCCGCTTCGCTTAACGCCAGAAGGATTCCGTAATCACCGGGCGAGATGCCGGAGGTGGCGTGCAGCCCGGCCGCCATCGCCTGGCGGACATACTCGCTGGTTTCCACGTACGCGCGCCAGACTCCCAGCTCCTGGGCTGTGGGGCTCCGACGCCCCGACTTGCCGCCCTGCTCCATAATTTTCTCCTTGCTTGACATGTCAACCATAGCGGGGTGATGATTGACGCGTCAATTAAGTAATTGACACATCAATTAAAAGGGCAAGTGAGATCATGATCTTTGGTTTGGACACCTTCGGCGATGTCCCGCTGGACGACGCCGGTCAACCCGTCAGCCACGCCAGGTCCATCCGTCAACTGGTGGACGAGGCCATACTCGCTGACCAGCTTGGCGTGGACGTCTTCACGGTGGGCGAACACCACCGCCCCGAATATTCGGTCTCAAGCCCGGAAACGGTCCTGGCCGGAATGGCAACAGTGACCTCCCGGATCCGCCTGGGCTCGGGCGTCACGGTCCTCAGCTCCGACGATCCCGTGCGTGTCTTCCAGCGCTTTGCCACCGTGGATGCGCTGTCCAACGGCCGTGCCGACGTCATTCTGGGAAGGGGCTCCTTCACCGAGTCCTTCCCGCTCTTCGGCTACGACCTGAAGGACTACGACGTCCTGTTTGAGGAAAAGATCGAACTCTTCGCCCAGCTCCTCAAGGAAGCTCCGGTCACCTGGAACGGCACCATGCGGGCACCGTTGGTTGACGCCGACGTGTACCCCAAGACGGAAAGCGGCCTCAAAACCTGGGTAGGTGTCGGCGGAACACCGGCCTCAGTTGTCCGGACGGCAAAATACGGATTCCCCCTGATGCTCGCCATCATCGGCGGCCAGCCGGAGCGGTTCAGCCCGTTCATCGACCTCTACAAGCGGGCCGCGGGAGAATACGGAACGACGGCCTGGCCGGTAGGGATGCACTCCCCCGGGTTTATCGCCAACACGGATCACGACGCCAAGGAAATCTTCTGGCCCCACTACAAAGTGGTTCGCGACCGCATCGGAGCACTCCGGGGATGGCCGCCGGTCCGCCGCGAAGAGTTCGACGCTGAGATCGAGCACGGCTCCATGTACATCGGGTCCCCGGAAACCGTGGCCAAGAAAATCGCGCGGACAGCGGCAGCCATGGACGTAGGGCGGTTTGACCTCATCTTCACCGCCGGGACCCAACCCATCAGCGCCCGGCTGAAAGCCGTGGAACTTTATGGCAGCAAAGTGGTTCCCATGGTCCGCGAAATCCTCGCCGAAACCGGACACGCTTCAGGCTCGTAACTCCCCCCTCCTAAAACATTCACTTCCCCGAAGGACACCCATGAACATCACCCTCTGGATCATCGCAGCGCTTCTTGGCCTGCTTTTCCTTGCCGCCGGAACCATGAAAATCACGCAGCCCAAGGCAAAGCTGGCCGCCGGCGGCCAGGGGTGGGTTGAAGGCTTCTCCGACGGAGCCGTCAAGGGCATCGGAGGCCTTGAGCTCCTCGCGGCGCTGGGGTTAATCCTCCCCGGGCTCCTGAACATCGCTACGTTCCTGGTTCCCTTGGCCGCTGCCGGGCTGTTCCTGCTAATGGCCGGAGCGGCCGTCACCCACGCCCGGCGGGGCGAAAAAACCAACGTCATCGTCAACGCAATCCTGGGTTTCCTTGCCGCCGGTGTAGCCATCGCCCGATTCGGACCGTACGGCTTCTGATCCCGAACCGCCGCCGCCAGCCGCTGGCATGACGGCCTGAGCGCGCAGCCCGTTATCCAACCCGCGCATCAAAGCGGCGACGGTATTCCGTGGGCGTCGTGGCGAAGGCGTCCGCGAAGTTCTGGCGCAGGGTGACAGCATTGCCGAATCGGCAGTCGGCGGAGACCTGGTCGATCGACAGGTCAGTGGTCTCGAGGAGCCGCCGCGCTGCATCGAGGCGGCGCGCGCGGATCCAGGCTGCCGGCGTCGTACCTGTTGCGGCCCGGAAGGACCGCACGAAGGTGCGGCGGCTCAGATGGGCTTGCGCCGCGAGCCGGTCGATGGTGAGGGGTTCACCCAGACGGCCCAGTGCCCATTCGAGCAGCCGCGAGATGGGGTCATCCATGGCGCGGTGCGGAACCGGCCGGTCGATGTACTGTGCCTGGCCGCCGTCCCGGTGGGGAGCAATGACCAGGCTGCGTGCCACCTTATTCGCCGCATCCGCCCCCAGCCGAGAACGCACCACGTGCAGGCAGGCGTCCAGGGCAGAAGCAGTGCCGGCCGATGTCATGACGTCGCCGTGGTCGATGTACAGCACAGACTGGTCCAGCGGGACATCAGGGTGCCGCACCGCCAGGGAATCAAACGCCTGCCAATGCGTAACGGCCCGGCGCCCCGCGAGCAGCCCAGCGTCCGCCACCGGGATCGCGCCCAGGCACAGTCCCAGAATCGGCACGCCCCGGGCGTGCGCCCCTTGGAGCACCTGCCGCAGCGCATCAGTGAGCATGCGACCGTCGTCGAACCATGAGGGCACCACCACGATGTCAGCCTTTTCCGCTGCGTCGGGCCCCTTCATCTCGCCCAGCCGGTAGCCCTCAGCAGTTGTGATCCCGCCTGCCTGGTCCGAGAAGAGGTCCGTCTCCCACCCGGCAAGGCCCTGGCGGGCCACCTCGTCAAACACCATACCCGCCGCACCAGGAATCGCTCCCCATGATCGCCCGTGCAGTGGACGCTGCCACCGCCGCCGGCATTCCCATCGCCGTGATCCAGCACTCCGCCGGCGTTGGTGCGCCGGTCTTTGCGCCCGGCACGCCGGAGTTCGACCTTCACCCGGTGATCGAAGGCCGAAAAACGGGCGCCTGGAAGTCAGTCGTCAAACAGTACGGGTCCGTGTACGCCGGCACGGACCTCGCCGCCTGGCTGTGGAAGCACGACGTCGACACGGTCACCCTGATGGGCTACATGACCAACAACTGCGTGCTCGCCTCAGCCGTGGAGGCAGATACTGCTGCCTGGACCGAGGCACTGGTCAGCCGGCAGGCGCTGACAAGGAGTGACCTCGGCAGCTCCGCGGTGGCCCGCTCCCAGCTCGTCTCCCAGACGTAGCTACCGGCTCCGGCTTCCCACCTGTCTTCATTGGGTGGGAAGCCTGGGAACACCGGCAGCACTCGCGCCGTTGCACACACGGGGACCAAGCCCCGACGAATTTCAAGGACTGTTTACATGAAGTGGATTCTTCTCGCCGGCGCGATCCTGAGTGAGGTGACGGCGTCCCTCTCATTGAAAGCGGCCCTTGATAATCCTGCTTTCTTCATCGTTGTTGTCATCGGTTATTCCGCCTCCTTCATTTTCCTCGCCGGGGTCCTCCGCAAAGGCCTCGGCCTGGGGGTCGCCTACGGCATTTGGGCTGCTCTGGGCGTAACCCTCACGGTGCTGCTGGCGGCCCTCATCTTCGGCGAAGCGCTCACCCCTGTCATGCTGATCGGAGTCGCCATGGTCATCGGCGGAGTGCTCTGCGTTGAACTCGGGTCACACAAAGACCCGGCGAAAGAACCGGCCAAAGAAATGGTCGGCTCATGATGTGGCTGCTGCTCGCGGCAGCCATCCTCACTGAGGTGACCGCCACCCTGTTCCTGCGTGTCGCATCCACCGGTAGGCGACGTTGGTACATACCTGTCGGCGTCGGGTACTTCCTGGCCTTCACGCTGCTCACACTGACCCTGGACCAGGGAATGAGCCTCGGCGTTGCCTACGGCATCTGGGCCGCGGCCGGCGTCGCCCTGACCGCCCTTGCCAGCCGTGTCTTCTTCAAGGAGACCATCACCCCCGTCATGATGCTCGGGCTTGGCCTCATCATCGGCGGCGTTCTGCTCATCGAGCTTGGTGCCGTCCACTAGGCACGAAGGCCCCCGCCAGCAGCTGTGGTCGTGCCTGGCAGCCTCCCAGGCGCCGCTCGTAGGGGCCCGGTGCGCGCACCGTGACGCTTTGACGTAACAGGCATCACGTTCTATTCTTTATGAAACGATTCAAGGGAAAGGGCTTTCCTAGCTCTCGAACCAGTCACGGTCACGCTGACCATCCGGAACAGAACAGCTCCGGTTCCTTGCCGATGACGACGAAGGAATACATCGAAATGAGCACCACCCGCGGGACCACCCGCCCAATCCCCGAAGCCCACAGCGGACGCCGGGACCCGAAGAAGGCCGCGATGAGCGGCTGGATCGGAAGCGCGCTTGAGTACTACGATTTCGCGCTGTACTCACTGGCCGCAACGCTCATCTTCCCGGCCATCTTCTTCCCGACAGAGAACCCGACAGTGGCGATCATCGCCTCGCTCGCGACGTATGCCGTGGGGTACGTCTCCCGTCCGATTGGCGCTGTGGTCCTGGGCGCGTACGGCGACAGGCACGGCCGCAAGCAAGTCCTCGTATTTGCCATGCTGCTGATGGGCTTCGCCACCTTCGCCGTGGGACTCCTGCCCACATACGGCCAGGTGGGCATCCTGGCACCGGTCCTGCTGGTGATCCTCCGTCTGATCCAGGGGTTCGCAGTGGCAGGCGAGCTCGGCGGGGCCAGCGCAATGATCGTGGAGCACTCTCCCGATGCCAGGCGCGGCTTCTTTGCAAGCTTCAGCCTGCAGGGCACGCAGGTCGGATCGATCCTGGCCACCGCCGTCCTGCTTCCACTCTCCGCCCTTCTCCCGGCCGACCAGTTCCAGGCGTGGGGCTGGCGGATCCCGTTCCTGCTCAGCGCCTTCGTGATCCTGGCCGGCTACTTCATTCGCCGTCGTGTGCAGGAGCCGCCCGCCTATCTGGCGCAGTCCGAACCGGGCAAGGCCAAGCCCCGGTTCCCGCTCGTTGACCTCCTGCGCTCCTACCCGTGGGTCCTGGTCCGCTGTGTACTGATGACCTTCACCAACGTCATTGGCATGGCGACGCTCATCTTTGGTGTGTCTTATGCGACCCAGAAGGGCTACGGCATTGGCTTCTCCAGCAGCGAATTCCTCTGGGTGACCCTCGTGGCCAACATTGCGGCCGTTGCGACCATCCCCTTGTTCGGCGGCCTGTCCGACAAAATCGGCCGGCGCATGCTGATGGTGGCCGGCGGCATCGGCGGCGGCCTGCTGGCAGGCGGATACCTGTGGGCCATCGAGCAAAAGAGCCTCGCACTGGTCTTCGTGTGCATCGTGGTTGTGCAGGGCATCTTCTTCCAGATGTGGAACGCCACCTTCGCCACGTTCTTCCAGGAGCAGTTCCCCATGCGGATCCGGGTGACGGGGTTCGCGGTGTCGCAGAACCTGGGCCTCATGATCGCTTCGTTCTTCCCGAGCATCTTCACCGCGGTGGCTCCTCCCGGGACGGCGAACGTTCCCCTCGTCATAGGGCTGACCACCTTCGGCATCTGTGTCGTCGCGGCCCTGGCTGCCCTCCTGTCCCCCGACACCAGGGGCAAGTCGCTCGAGGACCTCGAAGCCGGTCGGGCGGATAGGTAACTTCCCGGTTTCGTGACAACTCAATAAGGACAGGACGGCCCGCTGGTGCACACCAGCGGGCCGTCCTGCCCTTTGGCTTGGCGACCTTATGATTGCCCCTCCCCCGCGGGGCCCTTAAGTGGTCAAATGGGAAGGTTAGACCGGTTGCCCGAGTCCGACCGCGGCCTCGGCCATAGGGAAGGAAGCACATGACCGATCGCCAGGAACAACCCCCGGTCCCCACCCCCGGAAGCGCCGATGCTCCGGACCCCGGCGCCGAGGGTGAGTACCCCGTTGCCCCAGACAGCGCAACCGCCCACGGCAGCGACAGTGAAAACCCTGCGATCGACGCGCCGCAGCCCAAGGCGCACCGGCCGCGGACCATCGCGGACTGGTGGCCCAACCAGCTGAACCTCTCCGTACTCCACGCCCACCACCCGGCGGGCAATCCCCTCGGCCCCACTTACAGCTACCGGGAGGAGTTCCAAAAGCTCGACGTCGAAGCACTGAAACAGGACATCACGCAGGTCCTGACCACCTCCCAAGACTGGTGGCCCGCGGACTTCGGCCACTACGGCGGCCTGATGATCCGGCTGAGCTGGCATGCCGCCGGCACTTACCGCGTCCACGATGGCCGCGGTGGTGCAGGGGACGGCAGCCAGCGGTTCGCGCCGCTGAACAGCTGGCCTGACAACGCCAACCTCGACAAGGCCCGAAGGCTTCTGTGGCCGGTGAAGCAGAAGTACGGCCAGAAGCTCTCCTGGGCAGACCTTCTGGTCCTCGCAGGCAACGTGGCCCTCGAGTCGATGGGTTTCAAGACCTTTGGCTTCGCGTTCGGCCGCGAGGACGTATGGGAGCCCGAGGAGATTTTCTGGGGGTCTGAAGATGCCTGGATGGGCGACGGACGCTACGTCGACGAAAGCCATATGGCCGAGGGCGTGGGCGCAACGGAGATGGGCCTGATCTACGTCAACCCCGAGGGGCCGAAGGGCAACCCGGACCCGGCTGCTGCCGCGGCCTTCATCCGCGAGACCTTCAAACGCATGGCCATGAACGACGAGGAGACCGTTGCACTGATCGCCGGCGGCCACACCTTCGGCAAGACCCACGGCGCCGGCAATGCCGATGCCGTTGGCCCCGAGCCTGAGGGCGCCAACATCGAGAACCAGGGCCTGGGCTGGCTCAGCACGCACGGGACCGGCAAGGGACAGGACACGATCACCTCCGGCCTCGAAGTCACCTGGACCGACAAGCCGACGCAATGGAGCAACCGCTTCTTCGAGATCCTGTTCGCGCACGAGTGGGAGCTCACCCAGAGCCCCGCCGGCGCCAAGCAATGGGTAGCCAAGGACGCAGAGGAGATCATCCCGGACGCCCACAACCCGGAGAAGAAGCACCGGCCCACGATGCTCACCACCGATCTGTCGCTGCGCGTCGACCCGACCTACGGGAAGATCTCGCGGCGCTTCCTGGAGAACCCGGACGAGTTCGCACTCGCGTTCGCCAAGGCCTGGTACAAACTGCTGCACCGCGACATGGGCCCGGTCAGCCCCAACCTGCTGGGGCCATGGGTCCCGGAACCGCAACTCTGGCAGGACCCCATCCCCGCCGTCGACCACCAGCTGATCGATGAACAGGACATCGCATCCCTCAAGGCCAGCCTCCTGGACTCCGGCCTGTCCGTCACACAGCTCGCCAGCACGGCGTGGGCGGCGGCCTCCACGTTCCGCAAGACGGACAAGCGCGGCGGCGCCAACGGGGCACGGATCCGGCTGGAACCGCAGCGCGGCTGGGAGATCAACGAGCCCGAGAAATTGGCGACTGCGCTTAAGGCCATCGAAGCCGTACAGGAGCAGTTCAACTCCGGCGAGGACGGGGGCAAGAAGGTCTCCCTCGCTGACCTGATCGTCCTCGGCGGCTGCGCGGCGGTGGAGAAGGCCGCGCAGGACGCCGGCTTCGCCGTCACCGTGCCGTTCCGGCCCGGCCGCACCGACGCCGCCCAGGACCAGACCGACGTCGAGTCCTTCCAGTATCTGCAGCCGCGGGCGGATGGGTTCCGCAATTATGTGCGCCCGGGTCTGAAGGTCCAGCCGGAGACTCTCCTGCTGGACAAGGCGTACATGCTGGACCTGTCCGCGCCGGAGATGACAGCGCTCATGGGAGGCCTGCGTGCCCTTGGCGCCAACACCGGCGGATCCGCCCACGGCGTCCTCACCAACAGGCCCCAGGTCCTGACGAATGACTTCTTCGTCAACCTGCTCTCCCCCGGCACGCGGTGGAAGGCGTCAGAGGCGGAGGAGAACGTCTACGAGATCAGGGACGTCTCCACCGACGAGCTGAAGTGGACCGCCACGCCGGTGGATCTGGTCTTTGGCTCCAACTCACAGCTCCGGGCGCTGGCCGAGGTCTATGCCAGCGACGACGCCAGGGAAAAGTTCGTCAACGACTTCGTGGCGGCCTGGGTGAAGGTGATGGAGCTTGACCGCTTCGACCTGAACTGACGGACCGCATCGAACCAGCCCGTCCGGGCCGGCTGCAGACGCAGCCGGCCCGCCGTCGGACGCGCGTAGCCGCTATTGGGCAGGCAGAGGGCTGGCCTGGACGATGATGTTTTTGCCCCACAGGTCTTCCGTGAAGCAGGTGATGAGGATGAGGCGGCCCGGCACCTTGTCCCAGATGGAGCTGTCCTTCAGGGTGTCCTTGTACTCCGTGGTGATCCGGTCGATCGTGTAGTGGAGCGGCCC
The DNA here is from genome assembly GCF_040812005.1 of Arthrobacter sp. HS15c. Classification (NCBI taxonomy): domain Bacteria; kingdom Bacillati; phylum Actinomycetota; class Actinomycetes; order Micrococcales; family Micrococcaceae; genus Arthrobacter; species Arthrobacter sp. HS15c. The sequence goes on along the minus strand of NZ_JBFOHM010000005.1, from coordinate 105,693 downwards.
TTCAGCCGTAGTGACGGTCAGCTGGTCACCGGGCTGTGACAGGGAACTGATGTTGTTGAACGGGGACGCCTGCCCTTCCCAGCTGTGCCCCACGATGTAGGTGGTGTTAGTGGACCCCGCACCGGGGACGCCGTACGGGGCCAGCCAGTAGGCGTCCGCGGTGTGCGGAGGAACGATGGAGCCTACGTTCTTTTCCTCCTCTGTGGGGGACAGCGGCAGCACGGCTTGATCCATCCCCACGGCCGCGTAGGTGATATGCAGCGGCGGTGAGCCCGTCTTCGTGACGGCCGGACTGGCCGCAGGTGCGGGCGCCGCCGACACGGCCGCCGGAGCTGACGCGGGCAGAGCCGTTGGCAGCGCCCGCGGGACCACTGCCTGCGACGATCCCCAACCCACGAGGAGCACGGCCACCAATGCCGCACCGGCGAGGGAACGGACGACGGCGGCCGGGACACGGGCGCGGCGGTGCCGGCCCCTTTGAGCAGATCCCCGCCGCAATCCCCTACTCCTGACTGCTCCGACGCCTGCTGGCTGCTGACCTGGCGGCAAACACTATCGCCGTGGTCAGCGCAAGACCGGCCACGACGGCGCCGAGTGCTGCCGGGCCATCGTTTGACAGTCCCGTCGCCGTGTCAACGTTGGTGCCCTGGTTCCTGCCCACGCCGCCCGTGTCGGCCAGTGGAACTGCCGAGGCGGGAGCGGTGGATTCAGTGCCGTTGGCCCGCGTTGTAACGCTGGCAGTTGTAGTCGGCGAAGCGCTTTCCGTCGTTGCTGCAGGCGTCGTGGAGGTGTCGGTCGCCGTCGAGGTTGTGGTCTCAGTTGTGGTCGCTGTCGTGGTCGCTGTCGTGGTCGTCGTCGCAGTGGTGGTCGCCGTCGCAGTCCCAGTGGCGGGGGGCGATGTGCTCGGCGTTGTGGCGCACGATGGGGTGGTAAAGACGTTCGTGTCCAGGGATACCTGCCCGTTGCGGGCCAGGGCCCGCCCTTCTACCGTTGCGCTGGTCTGGACAGTTATCGACGTCAGGGCAAGGATGGTCCCCTTGAACCTTGAAGCGGTACCCAGAGTAGCTGAGCTGCCCACCTGCCAGAACACGTTGCAGGCCTGGGCGCTGTTGGTCAGGATGATGCTGCTGGCTGAAGCAGTGATGAGGGTCGAAGCAGCCTGGAAGACAAACACGGAGTTGGGATTGCCTTGGCCGTCCAAAGTCAGCTGCCCGCTGAGCGCCAACGACGACGTGGACCCGTAGACACCCTCCGTCAGGGTCCGGCCCACCAAGTCTCCTGACACGCTGGTGGTAACGGGCTGACCTGCGGCGTTGTTGTAGGCAATGGTCACGTCGGACTGAGCCTGGAGGGACACCGCATCTGCTGCGTGAGTAGCCCCCGCTGAAACGCCCGGCGGGAACCCCGTAATCGCGCTGCCGGGACTCACGCCAAGGTCGCCCTGCAGGGTTGTGAGGCCGGTGTTGGTCACCGTTGTGCCAGCGAGCACCGAGTAGGTGGCTGCGGTACCCAAACCAACCGGGGTGGCCGCGAATGCCGGCGACTGCTGCCAAACCAAGGCCACAGCCAGAAGAAGTACACCTGATGCCACGCCCGCTGTTGCTGCACTTCGGCGGCGCGATGCCCCCGAAGTGGACGTATGTGACCCATGATGAGCAGAGCTGTGTTGCATGGCAGTTCCTTCCCCCAATAGGGCAAACGCCCCAAGACACTGCCCAACAAATTTGTAAGGGAGCTTACTAGCGGACTGTACGCCCGAAATTGCGCCCGACCTAGGGCCTGCGACCGCGCGAATCAGGCGTTCCTGGGAGCGATTGGGCGCCCGCCGACGTCGAAATTCCTATCGTGGCAGGTCAGGGTCCAGTGGAGCCGTTCCGGCCGCATTCCGACGCCTCAATACTCGCTGAAGAATTAATCAATTATTTGGATAAATTTCGGAGGGTTCAGCAACTTACGCCGTCATCAATGATGTTCCGACGGACTCGCTGCTGCCGTTCGCTGCAGACCGACGGCCGGGTGCCGCAGATGCGACAGCATCGCGGCGAGCGCGGCGGGGATCAGGAAGAGCCCGGGCAGCCACCCCCAGCCATCCTCAAACTGCAGGGCAAGGCCGCCGACCACCACCGCCGGCAGAGCCGTGAGGACCTTTACCCAGAGCGCTCCGCCCCGCAGCCAGACCCAAACAGCGGCGCAGGCAAACCCGAGGGCTCCGAGCAGCACAAGCCGGTGCCCCACTGGATACGTGGGCGGCTCAACGAGGAAGGTGAAGGTGTCGGCCAGCCCGCAGGCCATGGTAGCGGCGGCCACCAGAACCAGCAGCGCCCACAGCCCTTCGCTCCACCGGATCGGGTACATGCGTCGAGGCTAGCTGATCTGGGCCCCAGCCCGCCGAGCGCACCTTCCAGGTCGTCGGCAAGAAAGTTTGCTAAAACGCTTGATCAGGTGATTCAGCACACTTATGCTGAAGGTGATTAAACGCTTTAGCAGATGGGACATCAAGGCCGATGAATCGCTCAGTATTCTTCAAACCCGCCGACGGCTGGGTGGGAGACCTCATCCCTTTCGAGAAGGACGGGGAGTTCTGGCTCTTCTACCTGCACGAGGTCCGCGCAGACCCGAAGCCGGGAACCTCCTGGAATCTGGTGACCACCAAGGACCTCACGCAGTTTGAGGACCAGGGCGTTTCCCTCCAGCACGGAAGTGAAACGGACTTGGACTTCAATGCCTACACGGGCAGCGTCGTCGTCGACGAGACCGGCATCCACCGGTTGTTCTACACGGGTCAAAACCCGCGCAACCTCGGACCGGATGGCGCGCCGCTCCAACTCGTGATGCAAGCCACGAGCACCGATGGCATGCAGACGTGGGTGAAACATCCGGAGCTCACCTTCGGTGCCCCGGACGGCTATGAGTCCGGTGACTGGCGTGACCCCTTCGTCTTCCGCGACGAGACCGCAGGCCAGTGGCGGATGCTTCTGGCGGCGCGGCACTCCGCGGGACCCGAACGCCGTCGTGGTGTCATTGCCCAGTGCGTCTCAAGCGACCTGGTGACCTGGCAGCACACTGAACCGTTCTGGGATCCGCGGCGCTACATCACCCACGAATGCCCGGACGTCTTCGCGTGGGGCGACTGGTGGTACATGGTTTACTCAGAGTTCTCCGAATCATTCACGACCCGCTACCGGATGGCCAAGAGCCCCGACGGCCCCTGGACGGTGCCAAACCTGGACTCGGTGGACGGCCGCGCCTTCTACGCCTCCAAGACCGCTGAGCGCGACGGACGCCGCTTCTTCTTCGGCTGGATCGCCAGCAAGGAAGGCAACGCCGACGACGGGCCGTGGCAGTGGGCCGGCACGATGTCCGTCCTGGAAGCCCGGCAGAACCCGGACGGAACGCTGGGATTCGGCTTCGCCGACGAACTCGTGGACAGCTTTTGGGACGACGTCCCCGTATCGCTGTCAAACGGCTTGCCCGCACGGCTGGAAGCACCGGACGGGTACACCGCCACCGTCTCCGACGAAGTGCTGCCCGCCCAGTTCTTCGCCACGGCGGTCCTGGACATCGAACCAAACACCGTCGAATGCGGGCTGTTGCTGCGCTCAAGCCAGGACGGGGACCAGTCCTACGTTCTGCGCCTGGAGCCGAAGCGCGGCCGCATGGTGTTCGACCGGTGGCCTCGGGAAGTCACCGGTGACGCGCAATGGCATGTCTCCGGCGACATTCCGTTCGAGATTGAACTGGAACGCCCCTGCGACCTGGCTCCCGGCAAGCACACCCTCGAAGTCGTCGTCGAAGGCGACCTGTGCGTGGCCGTCCTGGACCGGCAGGTTGCCCTCAGCACCAGGATCTACGACCTGCCCGCGGGACGGATCGGCGTCTTCACCGGGGAGGGGACCGCGACCCTCACCGACCTTCAGATACGCAAACGCACAGACAACTGAACACCCACCCCGCTTTCACCCTAATCAAAGGAGATTTTCATGAAGAAGCTATTCACAGCCGCCGTGGCTGCGGCCGCGGCCATCGCCCTCGCAGGATGCGGCGGCGGCGGAACCACCGACCCGGCCAACGTCAGTCCCACCGGAGAGGTCAAGCCGCGGGAAATCTCGTGGCTGCTGTCCCGGCCGGCCGACGGCGCCGTCATCAACATCATGAAGAAGCTGGCCGACGACTACGCCAAGGACCACCCCGGCTTCGCGCTCAACCTGATCACCACCCCGGACCGGCCCTCGTACATCCAGAAACTGGAGACCCTCGCGGCTGCGAACAAGCTTCCCGAGCTCTTCGACACCGATGCCACCCCCTTCGCCCAGCAACTGGCGAAGCAGGGCAAAATGGTCGACGCCGAAAAGCTGCTCAAGTCCCTGGACGTCTATGACGACTACCGGCCCAGCGCCCTGGACTACCAGCGCTTCGACGACGGGTCGCTGCACATGATTCCGTTCCAGTTTGAGCTGGAGTTCATCTGGTACAACAAGGCCCTGCTGCAGAAGGCCGGCGTCTCCGCCCCGAAGTCCCTCGATGACATCCCCGCCATGTGCACCGCCCTGCGCAATGCCGGCATCACGCCCATCGCCATCGACGGCCAGGACCAGTGGCCCCTAGAGCGGTATGTCGCCTACCAGCCGTTCCGCGAAGCCGGGCCGGAGTTCATCCAGAAGCTCAAGAAGGGCGAAGCCAAATTTAGTGACCCGGCCGGCCAGAAGACCGTCGAATGGCTGGCTTCGCTGGGCAAGGCCGAGTGCTTCCAGGACGGCTTCTCCTCACAGGGCTACTCCGATGCGCAGAACCAGTTCACGTCAGGCCAGGCCGCGATGTACAACATCGGCACCTGGGAGCTGCCCAGCCTGGCAACGGACAAACTGAATCCTGCGGTACGGGACGACATCGACTTCTTCACCCTGCCAACCACGGACGGATCCGTCACGGCGGCAAACGAGTTCGTCTCGCCGTCGGGCATTGGCATGGCCGTGAACGCGAAGACATACGACCCGCTCGTCAGCGACTTCCTGAAGTTTGCGCTGTCGAAGTACCCGTCCGAGTACGCGGCCACCGGCGCCCTGTCGCCGACCACCAACGTGGAGACCGCCGTCCCGGCCAACGCCACCCCGCTGTACAAGAAGGCCCTGGACATGGCCAACGACCTCGGCGACAAGCAGGCCATGCCGTGGGACACCCAGCTCGACCCGACCACCAACGGCAGGCTGCAGCAGGAGCTTGTGCTCCTCGTCCAGGGCAACATCACGCCCGAACAGTTCACCGGCACGATGGACAGCACCATCGCGCAGAACGCCCCGAAGTTCTTCAAGTAATCACAGCGGTGGGGGCTCCGGCCCCCACCCGAAAGGCCCAGCCATGCTTCCCAACAGGTCACGACTCTCAGTCCTGGTCTTCCTGCTCCCGCCCCTGCTGCTGTACGGCATCGCCGTCCTGTTCCCAATCATGCAGTCGCTGTTCCTGAGCTTCTTCTCCTGGAACGGCATCAGCGACATGGAGTTCGTGGGGCTCGCCAACTACGTACGGATGCTCACCGGAGACGACATCTTCTGGCGCTCGTTCTTCAACGCCCTCGGCTATCTCGCCATCTGCCTGGTCCTCCAGCTTGGCGGCGCCCTGCTCGTGGCAAGCCTCCTCACCTCCATGCGGCGCGGCCGCGAGCTGATCAAAACCCTCTACCTGCTGCCGGCGGTGATCTCCACCGTGGCCATCGCGTTCCTCTTCGTGCGGATCTACTCGATCGAACCGGTGAGTCTCCTCAACCAGCTCCTGCACTGGATCGGCCTCGGCGCCCTCGAACGGCCCTGGCTCTCTGACATCAACACCGTGCTCGCCGCGGTATCGGCCCCCGAGGGATGGCGGTTCACAGGGCTCTACATGCTCATCATCTACGCGGCACTGCTGTCCGTCCCGCAGGAACTTGAGGAAGCCGCCCGCCTGGACGGCGCGTCCCGGTGGCAACTGTTCACCAAGATCCGCTTCCCGCACATCATGCCTGTCTGGATCACCACCACGATCATGGCGACAACGTACGGCCTGCGCGGGTTCGACATCCCGTACCTCATGACCAACGGCGGCCCCGGACAGTCATCCGAGCTGCTGACCACCTACATGTACAAGACCGCATTCACCAGCACCGACTTCGGCTACGCCAGTACCATCGCCGTCTTCATCGTCATCGAGTGCCTGGTCGCCGTCGGACTCATCCTCTTCATGCTCAAACGAAAGGCGGACGCATGACCGCGCCAGCAGCTCCAGTTACCCGGCCCGTCACCGCACCATCCGAGGACCTGCCGCCGGTCCGCAGACGGCGGCCGACCAGTTTCCACGGGACGCTGTCGAGGGTGATCATTGCCCTCATCGTCATCGTGCAGGTCTACCCTCTGGCGTGGCTGTTCATCACCAGCCTGCGCACCGAACATGACTTCGCGACCGGCGACCCGTTCGCCCTCCCCAAGGCGATCACGTTCGAGAACTACGCCCGCGCCTTCGAGACCGGCAACCTCGGAATGAACATCCTCAACAGTTTCATCGTCACCATGGGCGCCAACCTCCTGATTGTGCTCCTGGGCATGATGGCCGCCTACGCCCTGCAGGTCCTCGGCTTCCGGTTCAGCAAGATCGTCCGCAGCATATTCCTGATCGGCATCATCGTGCCCGTGCAGATCGCACTCGTACCGCTCTTCATCGATTACGCGAGTATCAACCTGCTCGACACCTACCCGTCGATGATCATTCCGCTGGCCGGTTTCGCCCTGCCGATGTCGATTTATCTGTTCTCGTCATTCTTTGAGTACATCCCCCGGGAAACGTATGAGGCTGCATCGCTCGACGGGGCAGGGCCGTACCGGATCTTCGGACTGATCACCCTCCCCCTCTCCGTCAACACCGTCGTGACAGTCGTGCTGGTCAACAGCATTTTCATCTGGAACGACTTCATCTTCGCCAACACCTTCGTCCTCTCCGAGGAACTGAAGACCATCCCGCTGGGCCTGCAGAACTACATCGGCGCGATGGGGAAAACGGACTGGACAGCCACGTTTGCTGCCGTCTGCGTCACGATCACGCCCCTGCTCCTGGTCTTCCTCGTGCTCAACAAGGCAATGATCCAGGGCCTGGAAAGCGGGGCGACCAAGGGATGACAGGCCGATATACTCCTGACGGAGGGCAGATGATTTCGCAGGAGAATGCTTCGGGTACGCCATCGGCGGCTGCCCCGCAACAAACCCGGCGCGCCCAGCCCGTCACCCTGCGGCAGGTAGCCGAAGCGGCCGGGGTATCCACGGCCACTGTTTCACTGGTCGTGAACAAGAAGAAGACCGCCCGGATTTCCGACGAGACCCGCAAGCGGGTCCACGACGCGATCCGGGACCTGGGTTACCGGCCCAACGCCATGGCCCAAAACCTCGTCAGCGGCAGTTCCCGGTTCATTGGACTGGTCGCCGACGCCATTGCTACCACCCCGTTCGCCGGCCAGATCATCCACGGCGCCCAGGATGAAGCCTGGAAGCACGGATACGCCCTCCTCATCGCCAACACCGAAGGCAACCGTGAGCTCGAGACGGACGCCATTGCCATGATGCTCGAGTACAAGGTCCGCGGCATCCTCTACTCGACCTGGTTCCACCGCGCCACGGACGTTCCGGACTCGCTCCGGGAATCTGACTTCGTCCTGGTCAACTGCTTTGCCGAAGAACCCGGCGCCCGGGCTGTCGTTCCGGACGAAGTCCAGGGTGGCCGCTCGGCCACAGAGGTGCTGCTGAAGCACGGCCACCGCCGGATCGCCTTCATCAATGCCACCATCCCCGCCCCGGCGAAGGACGGACGGCTCCAGGGCTACAGGGAAGCGCTCGATGCTGAGGGAATCCCCTTTGACGAAGGCCTGGTCCTGGAGGCCTATCCGGACCAGGAAGGCGGGTACGGAGCGACCGAGGCGCTGCTCAAACTCGACGTCACAGCCGTTTATTGCTACAACGACCGAATGGCAATGGGACTGTACGACGGGCTGCGCGAGCAAGGCCTCTCGATCCCGGACGACATCGCCGTGGTGGGGTTCGACAACCAGGAAGTCATCGCCGCCCACCTCCGACCTCCGCTTTCCACAGTGTCCCTCCCCCACTACGAACTCGGCGCGGCGGGAGTAAGAATGCTGCTGGGCCTTGACGAAGCGCAGGGCCATGGCCCCGAAAAGATCTACTGCCCCACTGTGGAACGGAACTCCGTCCGGGCACTGGCACCCGCGTAGCCGCACCCAGGAACTGGCCAGAGCCGCCGACCGATGAGCCGTCACCGGACGCCTCGATGCCGTCCACCTTCGTCAGGATGGCGCGGCCGGCATACTTTGGCCGCCGCGCCATCGGAGGCGGGGCCTTGCCGTCTCTACCCTTCCGCGAATTCCGCGACCACAGCGCCCTCATCCGATTCCAGCCAGTCAGCAACTGCACCGGCAAGGGATGAATCCAAGGGCGGACACCAGACCAACGGCATCACCGAGACCTGGCGGTTTCTCACAAACCTCGCAACACCGACGGAAAGTGGTGTTGATTCATGCGCAGTTCGACGCGCCGATCGAGGAAAATGGGGCCTCCGGGCTTGGTTGAGAAGAGGCCCTTGTAGGTTCAGCTCATGAAAGAAGGGCACTCCACCGGGCAGCATGCAAGATTCTTGGGATCAACCCCAACACGGGCCATCGGTGGTTGCATGGCCGCAACGGGGTGGAGGGCTTGGTGCAGCAAGGCTTGGATCCGAGGCCTGGTAAGGCGGTTCCTGCGACAGGTGGGTCCAGCCGCCGTCCACAATCAGCAGCGAGTTAGCCCGGAATCGTCCCGATTCACGTCGCTATCCTCCGTTCCGCGCCCAAAAAATGGCACAGAAGAGAAGGCCGAGGCCAAGCTTGCCGGCGACGACGAGCTGCGGGATTATGTTGTGGAGTGCCTGTCAAAGCGGTGGAGCCCTCAGCAGGTCTGCCGGGCCGTGCTTCCAACGGGGCTGCTCGGCTGCTGCGATCGGGTAAGTTCAGCCGGCGGCCGCGGTCCGGGACCAAGGTGAAGCACGCCCATACATTGCTGATGCGCTGAAGATAGGTGACCGCCCAGCCCACATCGCTACCAGGGAAGAAGCAGGCCATTGAGGCCCTAGGAGTCCTGCCGGCCACGTTGCAGAGGACCGTGACGTGTGACCGTGGCTCCGAGATGGCCAAGCACGCCGCTTTGCTTCCCTCCAAACCGTTGCTGCACTTCAGACTAAGGCGGTTTCCGATGGCACTGAAAACACGGTTTCGCTGCCCACAGCAGGGGGCAATTCAATAGGGTTATCCACCGCTACGGCGACCGGGGAGCTACCCCGCCGGCCCCCAATTCCAGCCGTGGAAAACTCGAATTGACCCCAACCGTGGACAGCGGAGGACAGGCTGGAGCTTCCTGTTGATGAGTCCTTTAGAGACCGAGGTGCTTGTTAATCTCGTCCAGGGACTTAGCGGTGTTGAGGTCGTAGCCCGGGCCAATGGGGTCATAGCCACGGTCCAGCATCCAGAGGTTCCGGAAGCCCATGTCGTGCATCGGGTGCATGTCGTAGCGGGTGTGCGAGGACACGTGCAGGAAGTCCTCCGGCTTCGCGTTCAGGGTGTCCAGCATGTACTCGAAAGCCTGGTAGCGAGGCTTGTAGGCCTGGGCCTGCTCAGCGGTGAAGACGGCGTGGAAGTCAGCGCCGAGCTTGGGAATGCTGATGTCCAGGAAGCTGGTGTCCGCGTTGGACAGAGCCACGAGCTTGTAGTTGTCGCCCATGAGCTTCAGCGGAGCCGGCACGTCCTCGTGCGCAACCCAGCCGCGGACAGCCTCGGCGAATTCTGCGCCGGCGCCTTCGGTGGGCCCAATGCCCCAGCGCTTGCACACGCGGTCAAAGGAATCCTGGAGGATCTGCTCGTAGGGCTTGTAGTCGCCAAGGACTTCGTCGAACCGGTAGCCGCGGAACTGCTTCTTGAAGGTCGGCCACTGCTCTTCAGAGATGCGGCCATCAAGCAGGCGGCGCGTGGTGGGGTCAATGTCGAAGTTGATGAGAGTGCCGTAGATATCAAAAGAGATGTACTTCGGCCGGAAGTTCGTGTCTGCCATGATTCGTCCGTTCGTTGGGAATTTGCATTTGAGCTGCCCTTGCTGGGGCGGGAGTGCGCGAACTGCCGAGTTCCGTAAGTTTCTGGAACTCCAAACTGCCATCAGCACTATATGCCCTACTGTAGAACACTTTGTAGTCAAACTCCACCAAAACTGCTATGGTGTTCTAATGTAGAACACTTTGGTGCAAGATGTTCTGTCGCGTCCCTTTTTCCAGCAAGGAGATTCCGTTGTGACCATTGCTAGTAACAGCCCGTCGCGGCTGATCATGGAGGTTTTCAGAGCCATTTCGCCGTCCGTTGCCTTCAGGAAACAACAGGTCGAGCGCTCAGAGGGAATGCCCGGCTACCAAGAGGCGAAGTATCTCTCCGCCGGCCTTGAGGAGTGAACGTGCTTAAGGACTGCGGCTTCGTTGACGCAGCGGCCCTATCTTCCGGCCTGGCTGTTGTCCACGAAGCCATCACCCCTGAGACCGCATCGGAAGCCCTGCTCACGCACTACGACATTCGCGGCGACCTCAAACGGATCCCGACCGAGAAGGACGACACGTTCCACCTCACGACAGTCGGCGGTGAATACCTGGTCAAGATTTCTGCTCCCGGCGAGGCCGCTGGGGTCGTGAACCTTCAGTCGAGCGCGATGACCTTCGCAGCGGACCGAGCGCCCGGGCTGCCCGTACAAACGCTCATCGGTAATAGGTTCGGGAAACTTGAGACCCGGTTAGCCGATCCGACGTCGGGTACCCTGCGCATTTTGCGCGTGATGAAGTACATGCGAGGAGACCTTCTCAAAGGCGAGGATCCGTCGAGCGCCCAACTTCGGCAAGTGGGCAAGACCCTGGCACGCCTGGACAAGGCACTCAAGGATTTCTCTCACGATCATGATGATCGTCTGCTCATCTGGGACCTGAAGCATTTCCACCGCCTGAGGGGCCTGCTGGGGCTCCTTGTCGACCCACGCAAGCTGGCGATCGCAGAATCAATATTCGACCACTTCGAGAACGCGGTGGCTCCGCTGATGAATTCACTGCGGTCCCAAGCCCTCCATGGGGATTTCAGTCCGTTCAATGTAGTCGTCAATGCCAACTCTGAGGACTACGTTGTCGGGATCATAGATTTCGGCGACACGGTTCGCAGCCCCGTCATCTTCGACGTCAGCGTCGCCATGGCCAACCAGCTCGGAGTGGACCCCCAGGAGCCATGGAGGCACGCCCTTGACGTACTCGCCGGCTATCGCAGTGAGTACCCGCTCGAACCGAATGAAGCGGCGCTGCTCTCTATCGCTGCACCGGCAAGGCTGCTGCTCCGGGCACTCCTCGCAGAGTGGCGCGCCTCCAACTCCCCAGACAGCCGTGACTATCTGCTTTCCCACTCCGCCGGCGATTGGGAGCGACTGTACGCTGCCATGGCTGTTCCCTCAGACCTGGTCCGATCCGCCATCCACAACGACACTTTTTCGCCCTCCCACTGAAAGGACTGGATATGGCTGCACATACGAAGATCAAGCCTTCCCAACCCATGGTCAACGGCTTTGATGGAGCCGAGATGAACTCGCTACCGGCGCGTACACAAGATCAGATCAGACGCCGCGAGGACCTTCTGGGACCCGGATACCGCCTCTTCTATAAGAACCCAGTTGAGATCGTCCGGGGACAAGGAACGTTGCTGTTTGATGCGGATGGTAATGACTACCTTGACGTCTACAACAATGTCGCGAGCGTCGGCCACTGCCATCCCCGGGTCGTTGATGCTGTCAGTCGCCAGCTTGCAACCCTCAACACCAACACACGCTACCTACAGGAATCGATCCTGACGTACTCGCGTGATCTCCTCGATACGCTGCCGAGGGAGCTTGCTCATGTGATGTTCACCTGCACAGGTTCGGAAGCCAATGACCTGGCGATGAGAGTCGCCCGGTACGCCACCGGCAACAAGGGCGTAATCGTCACCTCGGGTGCTTACCACGGCTTAACCGCGGATGTTTCCTCCTTCTCGCCCTCGCTTGGTGTCGGGGTGCCGCTGGGGCATAACGTACGCATGATCACAGCCCCTGACAACCTCAGGTTCGGTAGCGGTCAAGGAATCGTCGAGCACCTCCGCCAGGAGGTGCGGGCAGCCATCGCCGATCTCGCTCGCCATGGCATCGGTGTGGCCGCGTTCATCGCCGATTCGATTTTCTCCTCCGACGGCATCTTTAGTGACCCGGCAGGCTTTCTGCGGCCGATCATCGAGGAGGTCCACGCGGCCGGCGGCCTTTACATCGCGGACGAGGTCCAGCCCGGATTCGGCCGTACGGGCGATGCCTGGTGGGGATTCCAGCGCCACGGCATCGTTCCCGACATCATGACCACCGGCAAGCCCATGGGCAATGGCATCCCGGTTGCCGCCGCCGTCTTCCGACCTGAGCTTCTCGAAGAGTTCGGACGTAACATCCGCTACTTCAACACCTACGGCGGCAACTCGGTCTCCATCGCAGCCGCACAGGCGACCCTGGATGTGATGAGGGACGAGGACCTGATGGGCAACGCCCGCCGCGTCGGGGAGTACATGCTTGAGAACATCCGCACACTGTCGGCCCGCTACGAGCAGGTCGCCGAAGTCCGTGGGGCGGGTCTCTTCATCGGCGTCGACATCGTCAATGACCGAACCAGCAATGTTCCCGACGGTGACTCCGCCTTGGCCATCGTCAACGCCATGCGCGACAGGCGCGTGCTCATCTCAGCTTCTGGGTCCGAGGGAAATACCCTCAAGGTGCGCCCCCCGCTTCCGTTCTCCATCGCGGACGCTGACCGGCTGCTTGAAAACATGGAGATCGTGATGAAAGCAGTTCTGCGCTAGTTCGAAACCATCGGACTCGGCCGGGATGTGGAGTCGGCGCTGTTGACGGTAGATAGCAAACCTGAAGAAGCGGACGGTCTACGACTTAGTCCGCTTCTTCAGGATCTCTTGGACCGCGTCGCGGTTTTCCTCTATGATCTTTCCCAGGATTTCGCGGGCATGTGCCGGATCCCTAACTGTGAGGGCATCGATAATGGCCCGATGCTCTTCTTCCAGGTCGGTGGTGACCTCGTATTCCCGGTGGCCGATTGATAGCACCAGCAGAAAGTACCGGAGTTCATTCATTAGCTGGGCATAATAACCGTTGAGCCTCTCACTGCCCATCAGCCCGACAATGGCTTGGTGGATGGCAAGGTCCGCCTCAACGATGGTCCGCGCATCATGAGTCTTGAGCGCCTCCAGGAATTGCTCAAACGCCTCGTAAACGGATGACAAATCGGTGGCGTCGTCCACGGACGACACCGCCGCCAGCTCCAGCTGCAGCCGGGCTCTGTAGACATCGATCACGTCAGCATCGACGGGGTTCCAGATCACCAGGCCCTTATTGAAGATGTAGCGCACGAGACCCGTATTCTCCAGCAGGCGGACCGCTTCGCGGACGGTGTTCCTCGACAGGCCAAGATCAGTGGCGATCGCCGCTTCGCGTACCCGCTCTCCAGGCTTCAAGGTGCCGTCCAGAATCATCCGGACCAGCCCGTCTGCCACCTTCTGGCTCACACTCGTCCCAGTGATATCGATGTGATCAGTAAGACGCATACACGAATCGTACAACAGTAGAACATTATTCCAGGCAGAAGAGAGGTCGAGGAGTTAGCCAAATTGAAGACCACCCCAGTCCGGACCGGTTGCCTCGACCGAAAATGGGTGAGTCGACCAGTATTCCCGTTGGTGACGCATTTCCGGCCGCCCAACCAAATCACAATCAGAAAGTTAAGCGAATGCAATACTCAAATGCTTCCCGGGCCGGAACAAACGGCGTAGCTGACGTGCTCAGGGGCGCTATCATTCTGGACCTTGCCACCAACGGAGGGATGATAAACATGCCAGATCAGAACTCCTCCGCTGAGAACGTGCGGCTGACGGCGAGGGTTGAGGGTATCGTCCAGGCGGTAGGTTTCCGGTACTGGACGCAACGGGAGGCTAAGGAACTTGGCCTAATTGGAACGGTGAGCAACAACGACGACGGAAGCGTTGCCGTCGTCGTAGAGGGTCCACAGCACTTCGTGCTGCAGTTTCGGAACTGGCTGAGGTCGGACAGGACGCCAGGGCGGGTGGATAAGGTGGAGGAAACGAGTTCTCCTGCCACCGGGGAATTCAAGGATTTCTGGATCATGTAATGCTCATCTGCGGGTTGGCTCCAGTACCTTACCCCAGGCGCTTGAGCAGACGCTTTCTCCAATTTCCCGCGAACAGGAATGTCAGTCCTGTCGGGACCATCGGCCAAAGATAAACGGGCAACCGAGGCACCCACTCACTTAAGCGAGTAAGGGGTGCTTCTCGTTTATGCGCGCCCGTGGTTTCTCAGGGCGGGCGGTCCGCCGCTGGTGGCCGGCCCGTGCTGGTGGTTGCTGGCTGCGGACCGCTGTTCACGGTCACTTCCGGCGGTGGCTCTCCTGATGCGCAGGGCGAGGGGCCGGCCCTGGGCGGGATCCGTGGGAACCAGGGCAAAGGCATGCTCGCAGGGCTCGCACCCGTTTGGGCGTCCGGTGGCGCGCCCGGCTGTTGGGTCCAGGGCGCACCGTCGCAGAGCTCCGGAGACACTGGCCCTGTTTGTCTACGACGTTCACCACGAGGCCCATCCTCGACCGGTGCCGACACTCCCTTCCCGTAGAACCTGTCCGGTGAATGGCACCGAGAAAAGGACCTTCCTCCGACACACAGTGAACCAGTAAGTCGTCCACGGCACAGCGGCGCCCGCAAGGCCAGCTGGAATGCCGTGGGCTTAGGAGCGGATGGTGCGGTAGATCCCTGTGTGGTCCAGGTCGCCCTCACCTGCCGCGACCATGTTTTCGAACGCGTTTTGAAGGCACGCAGCCAGCGGGAGTTGCAGTCCCTTATGCCCTGCGATTTCAGTGATGAACCTGAGGTCCTTCAGCTGGTTTTTGGCTGATCCGCCGCCTTCGAAGTCCTGGTCGATCCATCGTCGTCCTTTTTGCGCGAGAACCTCGGAGTTGGCCAGGCCGCCGGCGAGCACCGACTGGACCTTCGCCAGGTCCAGTCCTGTTGTGGCTGCGAGGGCCATGGCTTCGGCCAGGGCCGTTACGGTAGCCGCGACAACGATCTGGTTGCAGGCCTTCACGGTTGACCCTGCACCGGTTTCGCCGAACCACACCACTGTGGAGCTGTAGAGCTCGAAGATAGGTGTCACGATTTCCACCGCGTTCCGGGGCCCGCCGACCATGATGCTCAGCCGTCCTTCCTCAGCACCTATGGTTCCACCGCTCAGGGGGGCGTCGACGACGGCGACCCCCCAGTTGCGCTGGCAGTCGTCAGCAAACGCTGCGACGGCCACCGGTGATACGGTCCCGTGGATCACGAGGATTGGATCCTCGATTCCGGCAGCTTTCCATCCGTGCAGGAGCCCGTCCTCGCCGTGCAGCAGCTCCTCGAGCTGGGGGAGATCAGGCAATACAGTAAGGACGATGTCCCTCGCTGCGTCGGCAGGGGTGGTGGCGAGGGTGCCGCCTTCAATCGCCCGGGCCTTTTCCGGGGTGCGGTTCCACAGGGTGAGTGGAACGCCTTGATCAAGGATGTTTCGTGCGATGGGGGCGCCCATCGGTCCGGTGCCCAGGAGGGCAACGGACCGAAGGGCGCCGGGCAGTAGAGCCTGCTCAGGTATCGGCGTCGTCATGTGGCTTAGAAGGGGATAAGTCCGGCGAGGGCGGGCAGGAACGTGCTGAACCACGGGACGGCGGCGAGGACGAGTAGCCCGAGGAACACGGCGATGAGGTATGGCCAGAAGTGTTTGAGGCTTCGTTCCACGGTTTCGTGTGCTGTTGCGCAGGCCACGTAGAAGCCAACGCCGGCCGGTGGCGCGAACGAGCCGATGCCCATGGAGATGATGAGGACCATGGCGTACTGCACGGGGTTGACGCCGAAGTCGATGGCGATCGGGAGAAGCAGCGGCGCGAAGATCAGGACGGCCGGGAGGCCTTCGAGCAACTGGCCCATGATGATCAGGAGCACGATGGTGAACAGCATAAAGAGCAGCGGTGAATCGCCGAGTCCGGACATGAGGTCGTGGATCTGCTGGGACACCCCGGCAAGGGCGAGGGTCTGGGCCAGCGGTGAGGCTGCGGCGATGATGAACAGCACCATGCCCGCCGTCGTAGTGGTTTCCCGCAGAGTGTCACCGAGAAGGCGCTTGCTTCCGCGCCGATAAGCGGCGGCCAGGATGAAGGCGTACGCCACGGCCACGGAGGACACTTCGGTGGGGGTGGCGAAGCCGCTGAGGATTCCAACCACCATGCCGACAGGGAGCAGCAGTGTGGGGATGGCGAAGAAGGTGGCTGATCCGCGGGCCTTCCAGGTAGCCTTCGGGCTGGCGATGCCGCCCTGTTTGCGTGCGCGGAGGAAGACGAGTGCCATGACGACCAGGGCCAGGAACGCGGCAGGAACGAAACCGGCGAGGAACAAGGTGGTGGTAGAGATCGTGGTGATCGATCCCAGGATGAGCAGCACGATGCTCGGCGGGATTGTTTCGCCCATGATCGCAGAGGCCGACAGGACGGCGACGACTTCTCCGCGGGGGTACTTTCGCTCTTCGAGCATGCCGCGCATGGTGGTGCCGACGGCTGCGACGTCTGCGACTTTTGATCCGGAAATGCCGGAGAAGATGTACATCGTGACCACGACGACCTGCAGGAGTCCGCCACGGAGGTGTCCGATGAGTGCATCGACGAGCCTGGCGAGGGGAAGGGTCAGGCCGGCGGAGTTCATGACCGTTCCGGCGAGGATGAAGAACGGGATGGCGAGGAGGACGAAGCCCTTGGCACCGGAGGCCATGCCGATCGGGATGGCGCTGACCTCGGAGATGCCGCCGAGGAAGAGATAGATTCCCGAGGCCAGGGCGAGAACAAAGGCGATGGGCAGACCCAGGAAAAGCAGGATGAACAGGATGGCCAGGACCACTGCGAGGAGAACGTTCGGGGAGGCGTAGTAAAAGAGCGGCGGGGCCAGGAGGACGAGGACGAACAGGACTGCCGTCATGCCCGCGGCAACGAGTACGGGACGGCGTTCCTGGCGCGACAGTTTGAGGATGGCGAACCAGGCGATGAGGAGCATGCCGACCGAGAAGGGCAAGGAGACCCAGAACACGGGCAGCTGCAGGATCGGCGTCTTTTCCTCGATCTGCTGGACCAGGGTGGGGACGAAGAGCGCGAAGGTGCCGGCGCTCATGACCAGGACGAGGCAGTCGACGAGGGCAGCCAGGTAGGGCTTCCAGGCCACAGGGAGCCTCATGATGAGTGCCTGGACGGACATGTGCGCGCCCTTGGGGTAGGCGATCGCACCGCCGATGAAGGCGATGGTCAGCAGCGCGATTTCGGATGCTTCCTGGGTCCAGAGGACCGAGTCCCCCGTAACGACCCGGACCATGATGTTGAGCAGGATGACGAGGAGCTCGGCGATGATCGCCGCGCCCACGATCCATTCGAGGGCTTTGTCGAACCAGACAGCGCCGCTCCAGCGCGGCGGGACGTGGCCATGGTGCAGGATCTCTTCGGCGTCTGAGGGGATGACCTCCTCAATCTCCTCGGGGGTGATGACGTGTTTCATATGGCTTTCCAGACTGTCGACGTTGAGAGCGGGGATGTGTTGGGCGGGCCCGGGGAGCCTGGGCTCCCCGGGCCTTGGGTGCTACTTGCTGGCGGTGAAGGCGATGGCCTTATCGAAGAACTCTTTGCCGATCAGTGTGGAGAATGTCGGGTAGAGGCTTTCAGAGGCGGCTTTGAATTCCTTGAGGCCCGAGGCGCTGACCTCGTTGGCCTGCATGCCCTTGGCTTTCAGCTCGTCCAGCTGCTTCTTGGACTGCTCGGCGTCGTACCCGGTCTTGAAGGTGGCGGTCTCTTCCGAGGCTGCGGTGAGGGCCTTCTTCTGGTCCTCGGACAGTGTGTCCCACTTTTTGGAGGACAGGGCCAGGACCCAGGCGTCGTTGATGTGGTTGGTCAGCGAGACGTACTTCTGGACCTCGGAGAACTTGTTGGTCCATGGTACTTCGATGGGGTTTTCCTGCCCATCGATGGTTCCGGTCTGCAGGCCGGTGAAGACCTCGGAGAATGCCATGGTGGTGGGGCTGGCACCGAGCTTGCTGAAGTAGTCGGTCCACAGCGGGTTGCCCGGGACACGGATCTTCAGGCCCTTGAGGTCCGAGGGCTGCTCGATGGGGCGGACGGAGTTCGTGATCTCGCGGCCGGTCCGGGTCAGGAAGCTGAGGGCGACGGTGTCCTTCGCGGCCAGTTTCTCTTTCAGGGCCTTGCCGGGCTCGCCCGTCAGGAAGGCGGCCTCCTCGGTGGTGTCCTTGAAGAGATAAGGGATGCTGATGGCGTTCATTTCCGGCACAACGGCGGCATACACGGAGGTCGAGAGGATCAGGGCGTCCAGCGAACCGCCCTGCAGGCGTGTCACCGCAGCGTTCTGGTCTCCGCTGAAGCTCGTTCCGTTGGGAACAACCGTGACGGTGACGGAACCGTTGGAGCTCTTTTTGACCTGGTCAGCAAAGTGCTGGGCCGAGACGCCCACGGAGGACGTGAGCGGGTCAGGGATGGAGAGCTGGATCTTGGCCGGCGGAGCCCCGCCCCCGGAGGGGGCTCCGCCGGCGCATCCGGCGAGGACGGTGGCTGCCAGTGTGCAGGCCAGCACTCCGGTAAGGGCGCGGGTGGTGGTATTCATGTGATGCCTTTCTTCGTTGGAAGGAGTCTTGTCCGGAGGCGTGAACGACATCAACTGTTGTTCATTGCCGCGCCCGGTGTGGTGCGAGGAGGATCAGGCGGTAACCGCGGATTCGGAGACGAGCGCCTCGGTTTCCCGGCGGAGCTCCAGCGCCTGGGCGAGGGAGTCGTCCATGATGACGTCATCCCATCCGACGATCCCGCCCTTGGCGATGTCGTTGCGCAGTTCCACGTGGTGGGCCAAAGCCACAGGGAGGGCGCCGGTAGCAACGGAATGCTTGGCCGACACCAGCTGGCCCCAGACCGTGTACCCGCCTTCGCCGTCAAGGAATTCACCGGCCTTGAGGTCCTTCTTCGCCGTGGCCACAACGTCGCCGAAGAACCCGATCGGCGAACCAGTGGCGATCCCGCGGAGGGCAGCGTTAGCGATGGACACATTCAGCTCCAGGCCCACGTAGTGGTACGGGCGGTACAGCGCCGCGTACTGGCCGGTGGGGTCCGGGTGCCACGGGTACTCGGTGAAGCAGCCGGAGACGTAGTCGTTCGTGGCCTTGACCACCACGAACACGCCCTCCTGCGTGTTGTGAGGGATCCAAGTGCCGTCGCGCTCAACGCTGGACATGACCTCGACGCTCCCGCCGTTGGCGAGGACTCCGCCGACCTCGGCAGGGCGGCAGATGGTGGCGATCTGCTCGACGTCCCCCGGCGTAAACGTCAGTCCGGTGTCGGAGGGAACCAGTCCGGCGCCGTTGGCAACAGCGGCCATCTCAATTGAGGCTTTGGTGCCGTCACGGAAAGAGGTGTGCATGTAAGGGTTCAGCTGCCCGGAGTCGGTCAGCTCCTTGGAGAACTCCCAGTTCTCCCAGACGTTGTCAGGGTTCATCTCGTGATAGTGCTCAAGGAACTTTGCACCCTTGCCGGCACAGACAACGTCAAAGCCGCTGGTCCGGGCCCAGTCGACAAGTTCCATGATCAGCGCCGGTTGGTCACCGTACGCCATGGAGTACACCACGCCGGCAGCTTCTGCGCGCCTGGCCAGGGCAGGACCGGCCAGGGCGTCTGCCTCGACCGTGACCATGATGATGTGCTTCTTAGTCTCAATGGCTCGCAATGCGTGCTTGACCCCGACGATCGGGTTGCCCGTCGCTTCGACGATGACGTCGATGTCGACATCAAACAGCTCGTCAGCGTTGGCGATAATCGCCGTGGTGCGGTCCCGCAGGGCCGAGGCGACGTCCGGCGCGATCTGGCCCTTGGGCCATCCGACCAGATCGAATGCGCCTTCCGCACGCTTGACGTTGATGTCGGCGATCGCCACCACATGGATCCCGGGGATGTTGTTTGCCTGGGCCAGGTACATGGTGCCATAGCGGCCGGCTCCGATGAGTCCGACGCGAACGGGGCGGCCTTCCTGCTCGCGGTCGCTAAGGAGTTTATGGAGGTTCATGGGGATCTCTCTGATTGACGTTCCGCATCGAGAAGGACCCTCCACCGAAAGCGGTGGAGCAACTTCGTCGTCGCAAACTGGAAATTTATGACCGGAGTGGAACCGGTTCCACATTTGTACCAGTCGGTGTTAGGCTGTGTCAACAGTCACACCGAAACGCAGTCAATGGTTTCTCGGGCCACGGCCCCAGGGCCGATGATTAGCTTGAGGCGACCAACCACCAGCCCATGACCTCAAGGAGGAGGAGCAGTGAAAAAAGCACCCACCATCCGCGACGTCGCGGCGACAGCGGGAGTCTCAGTCTCGGTCGTATCCCGTGTCCTGAACCCCGAGTCAGGTCCGGTAGCGCCAGCCAAACGCGAAACGGTCTTGAGGGTCATCGACGAGCTTGGGTACCGGCCCCGGGCCGCTGCCCGCGAACTGAGCGTCGGCCACACCCCCACGATCGGGCTGGTGGTCGCAGACCTGGCCAACCCCTTCTTCGCACAGCTCGCGGACCGCATCGTCTGGGAAGCCCGCGGCCACGGCGTGCAGGTGATGGTCATGACCACCCAGGAGGACCCGCACCTCGAGGCGGACTCCCTCGACACCCTCCTGGACCGATCCGTAGGAGGAGTCATCGCCACACCCACCGGCGCGAACGTTGAAAAGTGGGCACGCCTGCAGTCCCTGGGCGTGAACGTGGTCTTCGTTGACCGCACCATCCCGGAACTCTCAGGTGTCGACGTCGTAAGCATTGAAAACGTGGGCTCCGCCCGCCGCGCCACCGAACACCTGCTGGGCCTCGGCCACAAGCGGATCGGCCTCATTTCCGGCCCCGTCAGCACCTCCACGGGCCGGTCGAGGATCCAGGGCTACCAAAGCGCCCATGAAAACTTCTCGATCAGTGTGGACCCGCAGTTGGTGCGGGATGTCCCGTTCCGTGGCGACGGCGGAGGTGACGCCGTCGGATCCCTTCTTGCCCTCCCCGACCGCCCCACCGGCCTCATTGTGGCCAACACGGCACAGGTCCAGAGCTCAGTGCGTCGCCTCGTGCAGATGGGCACCAGCATTCCTGGCGATCTCTCGGTCATCGTCTTTGACGACAATCCTTGGACGGAACTGACAAGCCCTCCCCTGAGCGCGATACGCCAGCCCATCGACATGCTCGCTGTGCACTCCCTGGAACTGGTGCTGGGACGGATGCAGGGCAAACTCCCCGCAGCCCCCCGCACGATCGAAGTCAACGCCGACTTCGTCCCACGCAGCAGCTGCGCACCGCTGCTGCTCTCCCCTACCCGATAAGGAAAACCACCATGACCGTTATTGTTACCGCCGTATTCACGCCCAAGGACGGGGCGTTCAACCAGGTTTCCTCCGCGCTCTCCCCCGCCATCGCCGAAGTGCACGAGGAGCCCGGATGCCAGCTCTACGCCATCCATGAGGCACCTAACGGGCAGATCATCATGATCGAAAAGTGGGAATCAGCCGAACTGCTCGACGCCCACGGCGCAGGAGAGCCCGTCAAACGCCTCAACGCCGCACTTGAGGGCCTCCTGCAGGGACCCGTCGAGGTCACCCGGCTCTCGCCGATCCCCGCCGGAACAACACAGCAGGGGTCGCTCTGATGCGTCCCGTCCTTGTTGTGATGGGCGTGTGCGGGGCAGGAAAATCAGCGATAGGTGCCGAGCTGGCCCTGCGGCTCGGCGCCACATTCGTCGACTCCGACTCGCTGCACCCTCCCGCCAACGTCGCAAAGATGGCTGCAGGTAACCCGCTGACCGACGAGGACCGGTGGCCCTGGCTCGAACTCGTGGGGGCCGAGCTGGCCTCAGACCACACCGATGGAATCGTCGTGGCTTGCTCGGCGCTCAAACGCGCCTACAGGGACGCAATCAGGGCCAAAGCACCCTCTGCGGCATTCGTTCAACTCAACGTCGATCTCCCCGTTCTCGAAAGCCGGGTGGCACACCGACCCGGACACTTCATGCCCCCGACACTCCTCAGCTCCCAACTGGAAACCCTCGAGCCCCTTGAAGCCGACGAGGCCGGACTAACCGTTGACACCCAGGAAGGCATCGAGGCAACCGCCGACGACGTCATCTCCCAGCTCCGCAGTGTCCGTCCCATTCACAGCTAACCACGGCCCCAAACTCGCCCTATTTAGCGTGGGTTCTGACGGCTGGTCTTTGCCCAGGTTTCCCCGAGCAGGGCGCGGTGCTCGACGGCGGTCTGGCGGTGGAGGGCGCGGCCGGCGTCGGTGAGTTCCAGGTACAGGGAGCGCCGGTCATCTTCGCAGGACTGGCGGGAAATGAGTCCGGCTTAGTACTGGCCGATGATGAACGCCACTGCACCGATGGCGCCGATGGGTGCCACCCGCATGACCCAGGTCATGATTTTGAAAAGACCGCCAGGACCTCCATCACGCTGAACCACAATACGGAAATGTTTCATCGCAAGGCGGAAACTGCGCGGCCAGCCGGCAGTCGGCATCACTCACAAAAACAATAATCTTCTCGCAAATGAGAAATAGTTCTTGACTCTGTGCATGCCCCGCCGTAGGCTCGAAGAGGCGCTGAAGCACACAGATGACAGCCAAGAGAACTTCGAGAAGGGGCACCCTCCATGGACCACCCATCACCCTTTGACCTCACCGGGCGAACAGCCCTGATCACGGGATCAAGCCGGGGCATCGGGAAGGCCCTGGCCGGCGGCCTGGCCAGGGCCGGAGCCGCCGTGGTGCTCCACGGCCTGGACCCGGCCCGACTGGAAGCCACCAGGAAAGAACTGGCCGGAACTTTCGGTGAGGACAAGGTGGGTGCCGTCTCATTCGACATCACCGCAGAGGATGCCGTTGCCGCGGGAGTTGCCCATGCCGAAGCCACCTACGGGCCGCTGGACATCCTGGTGAACAACGCCGGCATCCAGCACCGGGTGCCCCTGCTGGAGCTCGACGTCGCCGACTGGAACAGGGTGCTCGCCACCGACCTGACCAGCGCCTTCCTGGTAGGCCGCGAAGCCGCCCGCCGGATGCTGGAGCGCAAGCGCGGCAAGATCATCAACATCGGCTCCGTCCAGTCAGACCTCGCCCGCCCCACGATCGGCGCGTACACCGCGGCGAAGGGCGGACTGCGCAACCTCACCCGCGCCATGACCGCCGAATGGGCCGGCCAGGGACTGCAGATCAACGGCATCGCCCCCGGCTACATCCACACCGAAATGACCCAGCCCCTGGTGGACGACGAGGCCTTCAACTCATGGATCCTCGGCAGGACGCCGGCAGGCCGCTGGGGAACCGTGGACGACCTGTCCGGGCCGGTCACCTGGCTCGCCTCGGACGCGTCCAACTACGTGAACGGACAAACAATCTTCATCGACGGCGGAATGACAGTGGTGGTCTGACATGGCAACAACAACAGCGCCAACAACCAACCCGGTAACAGGCCCCGCCGTCGTCGTCCACGGCGTCGGCGACCTACGGATCGAAACCTTCGAGCATGCAGCGCCCGAACCCCACGAAGCCGTGGTGGACATCGCCTACGGCGGAATCTGCGGCTCCGACCTGCACTACTGGCTGCACGGCGCGGCCGGCGAATCCATCCTGCATGCCCCGCTGGTGCTGGGCCACGAAGTGGTGGGCACGGTGGTCCAGGCGGCCGCCGACGGCTCCGGCCCGGCCGCCGGCACAGACGTTGCCGTCCACCCCGCCACCCCGGGCGGGGATGGCGTCCGCTATCCCGCGGACAGGCCCAACCTGTCCCCCGGCTGCACCTACCTGGGCAGCGCCGCCCGTTTCCCGCACACCCAGGGCGCTTTCAGCCGGTATTCAGTCCTGCCCGCCAGGATGCTCCGGCCGCTCCCTGCTGGACTGCAGCTGCGCGCAGCCGCCCTTGCCGAACCCGCCAGCGTCGCCTGGCACGCGGTCTCGCAGGCAGGCGACCTCACCGGCAAGCGAGTCCTGGTCATCGGCAGCGGTCCGATCGGAAGTCTGATCGTGGCAGTGGCCAAGCGCGCAGGCGCAGCCGAAATCATCGCCGTCGACATGCATGAAGCTCCCCTCAGGATTGCCCGGGCCGTAGGGGCCACAGGCACCATCCTGGCCACGGACGCCGAGGCCATCGAAGCCGTCCAGGCCGACGTCGTGCTGGAATCCTCCGGAAACCACCGCGGCCTGGCCTCAGCACTCCGCGGCGCCATGCGCGGCGGCAAAGTGGTCATGGTGGGGCTCCTGCCCAGCGGAGACCAGCCCGTCCCGATCTCGCTGGCCATCACCCGGGAACTCGAACTCGTCGGTTCGTTCCGCTTCAACAACGAAATCGACGACGTACTCACCGCCCTCGCAGACGGCTCGCTGTACGTGGACCCGGTGGTCACCCACGAATTCCCGTCATCGGAGGCACTGGACGCCTTCGACCTTGCCAAGGACCCCACCCGGTCCGGCAAGGTCCTCATCTCGTTCCGCGACCAATAACAGCTGCACTCCCCAGGCATCAGGAGCAAGACAATGATTCAGACTTTCAAAGCACCCACCCTGCGCTGCCGGCCCCTCCGGGCCATGACGGCGGGCACCGGGACGCACTGCCCGGCCAGCGGCCGGTGGAGCCCGAACGGCGAAGTACAGGACGGCCAGGTGTTCTTCGAGGGCAGCCTCATGCCTTCCTTTGACGGCGCACCGGTGGTGTGGGTCCTGGCCCCGGAAGCGGACAAGCACTAACGTGGCCGGCCAGCCGCTGCGGGCCGGCCGGCGCCGCCGGTTCGAACCCATCGACCAGGAAACGCTCCGCCACGAACTGGCACTGAACCGCCAGCAGGTGGCACAGGCGGACAGCAGCGTCCGCGGCGCCCTCCGGCTGCGGAACGACACCGTAGCCCAGGCCCTGGCCGACGGCGTCCCGGTGGCCAGGATCGCCGACGCCGCAGGAGTCAGCAAATTTGAGGTTCGACGGCGGATTGGCGCCGGCTACACGGAGCTGCAGCCCGCAGGCTGGCCGGCCGAAACGCACCTCGACGCGATCCGGGGCCGCACGCAGGCCCTGGCTGCCGCCGTCGAGCATAAGAGCGCGCTGGAAGTACGACGCCGGTCCCTCACCGTGATGGCACTGAAGACAGACCAGCTGGACCTCTTCGAAGTCGCATCCCTGGCCGCTGTACCGCCCGAGCGGATCCGCAGCGAGATGCGCGGGATAACGCTCCGGAGCGTACGGCTGGCTAACTAAGCCCGAAGTTCAGCCCTTGGCCGCCGACTTGTTTTCGTCCCAGCCGATCAGGGCACCCCTAAGCGCGGCGACCAGCCGTTCAGTGGCCTGCTTCTTGTTCAGGCCCACGGTGTTGATCAGGTCCAGGATTTCGCGGGGATCGAAAAGGATGTTCCACAGGAACATGGCCTCGTCCCCCAGCGGGCTCAGGCCCAGCTCGGCGCATGCTTCTTCCAGCGGGCGCTGCAGCGCCTCGGCCTGGACTGTGAGGTAGAAGGCTCCGGTCCGCAGCCGGGCGAGATACCCCTCGCCGGAGCGCGTGTACAGCATGGCACCGCCGTGCTTGACCACCAGGTCCACCCATTTGCGGCTGACCGCTTCGAGCAGCTCAAGGCCGCCGGTGGTCTGCTTGAGGCTGTAGTCCCGCAGCTTGTGGCCCACGTTGAAGCGGTACTCGGCCAGGACATCCTCGACGGATGCGAAATGCCGGTACGCCGTGGCCGTGGAGATCTCGGCGTGCTTGGCGATGTCCGTCATATTGATGGGCCCCCGCCGGGCGGCAAACAGCGCACCGGCCGCGTTGACCAGTTCCCTGCGATTACGTTGGGTATCGCTTCGCATTCCCGGGCCCCTTTCTGTTGCGTACCAAGCTTATTGCCTGTGCCCGCCGATCGGGCCGCACCAGCCCTTCAAGGCCCCCACCAGCGTGGCTACGAGCCGCCGGGCGGTCTCGTCGGGACTCAGTCCCAGCGTTTCGATCAGGTCGAAGATCTCGCGCGGATCGAAGAGAACATTCCACAGGAACATGGCCTCATCGCCGGGATCGTCCACGCCGAGTTCCAGGCACGTGTCCCTGAGCGCTGCGCTCAGGGCATCGGCCTGGACCGTCAGGTGCGTGGCGCCCGTGCGCAGCCGCGCCAGGTAGCCTTCGCCGGACCGGGTGTGGACCATCGCGCGGCCGTGGGTCACCACCAGGGTGACCCACTTGTTGCTGACGAGGCGCAGCAGCTCCAGCCCGGTGGCCTGCTGCTGCTGACTGAAGTCCAGGAGTTCGCTGCCGACGTCGAACCGGAACCGGGCCAGGACGTCATCGACGGAGGCGAAATGGCGGTACGCGGTGGCGGTCGAGACCTCGGCGGCCCGGGCAATGTCCGCCATGGTGGCCTGGCGGCCCTCGGCGAACAGCTTTCCGGCGGAACGGATGATGAGCTTCCGGTTGCGCAGTGTATCGCTGCGCAACCCGGGAGCTGCGCTGGTGGTGGCCAACACTGCTACTTCAAGGCTGCGAGGCCGGCTGCGAGCCGTTCCACGCCGGCGGTGATGGCCTCGGCACTGGCGGCGTAGGAGAGCCGCAGGTGGTGCTCGCCGTTGCGGCCGAACTCGCTGCCGGGACGGACTGCCACGCCGTGGCCGCGCAGGTGCGCCACCATCTCGGAAGCCGGCAGGTCGGCGTCGTACTTCGGGAAAAGGTAGAACGCACCCTCCGGTGAGCTGACCGTGAGCCCCGGGATGTTCTTCAGGGCGTTGTACATCAGTTCGCGGCGGAACTCGTAGGAAGCGTGCATCCGCTCGATGTCCGGGCCGCAGGTCTGCAGCGCGGTCAGGGCGGCGAGCTGGACTGCCGTGTTCATGGAGCCGTTGAAGGTGTTGTGGACCCTCGCGGCGGAGGCGATGACGTCAGCGGGACCCCAGAGGTAACCCACCCGCCAGCCGGTCATGGCGTAGCTCTTGGAGAAAGTCTGGCAGTAGATGGTGCGGCCCGCGAGGCCCTCGATTTCCAGGGCGGACGTGAACGGCTCCGGCGTGTAGACCAGGTCGCTGTAGGCCTCGTCGGAGAGAACCAGGATGTCGGTGCCGGCCACCATCGTGGCCAGGGCTTCGAGCTCGGCTCGGGAGTGGACGATTCCGGTGGGGTTGGACGGGTTGCAGAAGACAAACATCTTCGCCCCGTGGAGGGCACCGGCCAGCGCTTCCAGGTCCCAGTGCAGGTCCTCGGCGAGGGGCACCGGAACGATCGTGCCGCCGGCCATGCTGACCAGGTCCGCGTAAAGGGAGTAGGTGGGATCCGGGATGACCACCTTGTCGCCCGGGTTGACGGTGCCCAGGATCGCGGCGGCCAGTCCGGCCGTGCCGCCCTGGGTGATGAGGACATCGTTGGTGCTGACGGGGGACCCCAGCAGGGCTCCGATCCGCACGGCCAGTTCGTCGCGCAGGACCAGCTCGCCGAGCAGCGGCGAGTAGTGGGTGTAGCCGTCCTGCAGTGCCTTCGCGGCGGCGTCGCGTACCTGCTGCGGGGTGTCAAAGTCCGGTTCGCCCATGGCCAGGGACACCAGGTCGCCGCTGGACTGCGGCTGCTGGACGCGCAGCGACGTCTGGAGCACGCGCTGGACGGCGTCGGAAGGACGGAAGCTGAGGATGCTGGGTGCTGCAGGAGTGGTCACGACGGTGTCCTTTCAGACAGGGAGGCAGAGGGTAATCAGGGGCGGCGGAAGGATCCGGCCGCTTTTGCTTGGGGCCGCGTTACTTGAGGGTTTGCGGGAGGTCTGATTCGGGGGCGCCGGTCCAGCGGCTGATTTCGATGTCCCCTGAGGTGTCGCGCTGCACGGTGGGGGCGATGACCAGTTCCTGGACCACCGTCCGCTGCGGCAGCGTTGCCACCAGGTGGATGGCCCGGGCCACGTCCTCCGGCTGGACCATGGCGTCCCGTTCCTCCTGGCGCGGCGGGCGGGCCCGGTTGTCCAGGATGGGCGTGGCCGTCTCACCCGGGAGGATGGTCACGGCGCGCAGCCCCTCGTTGCGGAACGTGGTGTGCAGGTACGTCATGAAGTTCCGCACTGCCGCCTTGGCAGCGCCGTACGCGGCGCCGCCCAGCAGGTTCGGCGTCACGGCGGCAAGCGAGGAGACGGTGATGATGGAGCCGGTGTTGCGGCTGAGCATGTCCGGCAGCACCGCCTGCGTGAGCAGGAAAACGGCGTTCAGGTTTACGTCCAGGACCTGGTTCCATTCCTCTTCGGCGATCCAGCGCACGTTCAGGACCTTGCTGGCGCTGCCGGCGTTGTTGATGAGGATGTCCACCAGGCCCACGTTTTCGTGGATCCATGCCACCAGGGCGTCCACTTCGGCCTTGCTGGCGATGTCTGCGGTGCGGACGTAGGACTTGCCGCCGTCGGCTGAAATCTCGGCGGACAGCTCGTCCAGCACGTCCTGCCGGCGGCCAACGAGCACCATGGTGGCGCCTTCGGCGGCGAGCAGCTTGGCCGTTTCGCGGCCCATGCCGGTGCCGGCGCCGGTGATGATGGCAACCTTGCCATTCAGAAGCTCCATGATGCGTCTCTTTCGTCCGGCACGCTGCGGGAGGCAGCGCGGCAGTGGCAGCCGGTTAACCCGGCTAAAACAAGAACCAAATTAGATATGAGAATAGTTTCTCATTTGAAACTGGGGGCGTCAACCCTTTTCAGGCTGCGCGGGTGCTGGGCGGCATGGCGGGATCCGCGGCCTCCGCGACCGGAAGCCCGACGGCGGCGAACAGGTTACGCACGCGTTCCTCCAGCACGCAGAGCAGCCGCTGCTGTTCACGCCAGCGTTCGACGGCGGCCTCCTGGTTGACCCAGCGGAAGGTCATCTTCCGCCCGGGGCTGGCCTGGCCCAGGAGCGGCAGCGAGGCCTTTGTCGCCACCGCCACGATGGGGTAGCCGGCCGTCAGGGTGCGTGAGCGGCCCAGGATGATCAGTTCGTCGCCGTGCGGGATCTCGAACGCGCCGATCGGTACGCCGTGCGACACGATCTCACCCAGCCCTTCAGGGTGGATGACCGGTCCGTCCAGGCGGAGGCCCACGTGGTCGGATTTTCCGCCCACGGTGTAGACGCTGCTGCTCAGGAGCTCCCGGATGCCGGGGGTCCTGTCCGTTTCCGGCCCGTCCACCACCTCAACCGTCCAGACGTCGGCGCTGAAGTCGGGCACCGGAACCGGCAGCCTGAACAGCGGCTGGCCAAGGTAGGGCTGGCTGAAGCCCCGGTACCGGCTGGCGAGCGCCACCTGCTGGCCCGCAGCCAGACGCTGCGGGAACCCCATCCGGGATTCCGGCGCCGCGCTGCCCATGAACCGCGGGGCGTCCAGGTCGCCGCTGAAGGCCAGGTAATTGCGCATGCCTCCGGTTGCCTTGGAGATCACCACTTTGGTCCGGGCCGGCACGCATACCGGCTGCCAGAGGGGCACAGGAACTCCCCCGACAGTTACTTCCGCCGGCGTTCCGGTGATGGAGATGAAGATGTCATGCGACGGGGTGAAGACGAAGCGTCCGCCCATGATTTCCAGCAGGCCGGCGCCGCGGCGGTTGCCCACCAGGATGTTGGCAGTGGCTGCGGAATGCTGGTCGGCGGCGCCGCCGCAGGGGACTCCCATGAACTCGGAGTCCTCGCGGCCCAGGTCCTGGAACGTGGACAGCCAGCCGGCCTCGCTGATGGTGAGGGTGACCGCCTGCTCAGGCTTCGCTGCCATGGGTGGCGCCTTCCTGAATTCGTTCGGGCTGCTGGAGTGCGGACTGTTGGTCTGCGGGCGGTGCGGGCCGGAGGAACCGGCCTTCCAGCTCCGCCCAGCCGCTTTCGGGGATGACCGTGAACCTGACCCTGTCCCCCGGCCGGTAGGAGGTTGCGGGATCCTCCCGGATATCGCACACGGTCAGGGGCGTGCGGCCGATCACCTTCCAGCCGCTGGGTCCCGGGAACGGCTGGATGATGGCGCTTGTGCCGGCCACCATGACCGAACCGGGGGCAACGTCGGTCCGGGGCTCGGCGCATCGGCTCACCTGGCCCGGGAACCTAACCCCGGCCATCATGGGCGCCATCGCGGCCGCCAGCAGGTTGATGGTGAGCACGGACGAGGTGAGCGCCTCAAGCGCGGCTTCCTGGCTGAGTCCCAGTTCATCGGCCACCCCGGGAAGGTCCGGTGCAAACTCCTCGCTGACCACCATGGGGACCACAAAATCCCTCGCGCCCGGGGCCGGCCCGGTGTCCTGCAGTCCCAGCCCGGCCACTGCGAGCCGGACCGTCTGGGCGAGCTGGCCGTGGCTGACCGCCAGGCAGTCGAACTCCACCAGCAGCGATTCCGCGCCCGCGACCAGGTTCAGCACCCCGTACGGCCGGACCTCCAGCAGGATGTCCCGCAGCCTCCTGGCGCCGGCCCGCCGGACCTCGGGGTCGTCGTCGGCGATGCTCAGCATCAGCGCTGAATCGCCAAACGGATGCGCCTCAATGCCCGGTGTCCGGCTGAGGTTCGCGGCTGGCGGTGGTTGCGTGGTCATATGTCCTGCTCGGTGGTGCGGGCGGCGGTCAGGGTCGGACGGGCCAAGGCGGAAGCGGCCGTCAGGCCGCGGCCGCCTTGGCTTTCTCGGCGAGGACTTCCTGCAGCCCGGTCGCCTTGACGCCGGCTTTCTCCAAAGCCGCGCGGAGGGCGGTGCCGTTCTCCAGGACCTGGGGGTGGTCGCCATGGAGGAGGACGACGTCGGCATCGTGGCCCAACGGGACCACCTTGCCGGTGACGGCGCGGACGGTTCCCTCGGTGACCACCTGGACAACGCGGCGGCCGATCTCTTCGGGATCGTGCAGCAGGGCGCCTTCGCTGTTGCGGGAGACCGGCATGCCGTCCTCGCCGTAGCCGCGGTCCGCCAGGAAGACGTAGCCTACTTCGAGGCCGCGCTTGCGGGATTCGTCGGCCAGCAGGCCGTTCTGGCAGATGACGATGTAGGACGGGTCGTACGCCTTGATGGCGTCCGTGATGGCCCGGGCGTGCTTGGCGTCCGTCTGGGCGATGCTGCCCATCCGGCCGTGCGGTGCAACGTGGCTGATCTTCCCGCCGTGGATGCGGGCGAAGGCGTCCAGCGCGCCGATCTGGTAGAGGACGTCCGTGCGGATTTCCTCTTCGCTGGCCTCGATCAGGCGCCGGCCGAAGCCCACCAGGTCGGGGTAGCCGGGGTGGGCGCCGAGCTCGATGCCGCGCTCCACGCAGGACTTCACGGTGGCGTCCATAACGCGCGGGTCGCCGGCGTGGAAGCCGCAGGCGATGTTCGACGCCGTGACCAGGCCCAGGAGGGCCTCGTCGTCGCCGATGCTGTAATTTCCGTAGCTTTCGCCGAGGTCTGCAACGACGGCGACTGAATTGATGCTCAAGGTGACTCCCGGAGGTTCTTGGTGTTGTGCTGGATGGGCCAACGACGGCGACCGGCCGGCAATGGCGGCAGGCCGCCGTCGTCCGTGTTTGCTAGTGCGTCTGGAGCGGCTGCCCCTTGGTTTCCTTCAGGAAGTACACGGACGTGAGCGTGATGATCGCCGTGCCGATCGCGGCGTAGGCCGGGACCATGCTGTTGCCGGTGGACTTGATGATCTCGGTCATCACCAGCGGGGCGCTGCCGCCGAAGATGATGGTGCTGATGCTGAAGCCGATGCTGTACGCGCTGTAGCGGACCGTCGTCGGGAACATTTCGGTCAGGACGGTGTGCACGACGGCGGCGTGGCCGGAGAAGGCGATGGCCATCACCACGGTGGCGATGCAGGCCAGCAGCATGTTGCCGGTGGTGATCATCGCGAACATCGGGTAGGACACCAGGGCCATCAGGACGGCGGACGCGGCGAGGACGGGCTTGCGGCCGATCCGGTCGGAGAGGCGGGCCATCAGCGGGATGCTGATGATGATGGCCACGAGGCTGACGGCGGTCACCATCAGGGCCTGCACCATGGTGAAGTTGTTGCCCGTGCCCAGCTGGGTCTTGAGGTATGTGGGCATGTAGGCGAACAGGAGGTAGTAGCCGGGGCCGTTGAGGGCGGGCAGGAAGATGGTCAGCGCGATGGCCTTCAGGTGGCGCTTGGAGGTGAAGACGGCCTTCAGCGGGTTGCGTTCCACTTCGTTGCGTTCACGCAGGGCGGCGAAGTGCGGGGTGTCTTCCATCTTGGACCGGATGTAGTAGCCCACGTAGCCCAGCGGAAGCGCGAACAGGAACGGGATGCGCCAGGCCCAGGATTCCATGGTGGCATCGCCTAGGGTGGTGATGAGGGTGGCGGAGAGTGCGCTGCCGAACAGCAGGGCGCAGAAGGAGCCCACGGCGATGAAGCTCATGGAGTAGTTGCGGTGCTTGTTGTGCGCGTACTCACCGACGAACGCCATGGCGCCCGCCACCTCGCCGCCGGCGGAGAAGCCCTGCAGGATGCGGAACAGGATAAGGAGGGCCGGAGCCGCCCAGCCGATCACCGATGACGACGGGATGAGGCCAATACATGCTGTGGCCCCGGAGATCAGGAGCAGCAGGACGGCCAGGAGGTTCTTGCGGCCCAGCTTGTCGCCCAGGAAGCCGCAGATCACGCTGCCGAAGGGCCGGGCGAGGAAGCTGACCAGGAAGCCGACGTTGGTCAGCAGCAGGGATCCGAGGTCCTTGGACCCCATGATGTTGATGGCCAGGTACGTGGTCAGCAGACCGTAAATTCCGTAGTCGTACCATTCCACGAAGGAGCCCATGGTGCCGGCGATGGTCGCCTTGCGCACCATCTTGCCGTCAGCGGTGACAACCTTGATTTGTGCGGTATTCAGTTCCACTGAGTCCGTCGATGCAGTAGTCATTAGGTCTCTCTTAGTCTAGGGCTGGTCCTTGGCGCGGAGAAGCGCAGGTCAGCTGTATTCGCGGGTGATTTCGGCCGTCATTTCGGCCTCGTGGGCGGCAACAGCGATGACGCGTTCCAGGATTTCGGCCGCACGGGCCGCAGGAATGATGACGACGCCGTCATCGTCTGCGGCGACGATGTCACCGGCGGCGCACACGATGCCGCCGATGGCCACCGGTTCGCCGATAACGCCGGGGCCGTTCTTGAACGGGCCGGCGGGGGTGACGCCGCGGGCGAAGACCGGGAACTTGATTTCGCTGATCGTGTGGCGGTCGCGGATGTAGCCGTCGATCACGGCGCCGGTGGCGCCGGCAGCCTCGAAGCGCTGGGACAGCTGCTCGCCGATCAGGGCACGGTGTTCGTGGCCGAAGCCGTTGATGACCATCACGTCGCCGGGCTGGATGTAGTTCAGGGCCTCGATGACCGCCGCGTTGTCGCCCGCAGCACCCAGGACGGGCAGTGCCGAGCCGACGCAGTGGGCGCCTTCCCAGACCGCGCTGATGCCGCCGTCGACAATTCCCAAACGCTCCATGGCATCCCCGATGTTGGCCACGGGGAACGCAGCGAAGGCTTCCACGAGTTCCTTGGGAAGCCGGGTCCAGGTGGCCTTGCGGACCGTGAGCTCGAGTGTTGTTGCCATTGTTGTCACCTTTGGTTGGTTCGGTGGGTTGCGCCCTCCTCGTCGACTGGAGGCCAGTCAGATGAGGCGGCTGTCACATATGAGAAAAGTTTCGCGTTTCAAATGCGATTCGTCAAGGGGGTCCATTGGATTGGCCCAAATAAGTCGGGCGATTGTTGCCAGCAGGTAAATTGCGGCAGCCCCCAGGTAACGGCTGTGTGTCAGCTCACAAAAACCCGTTGACTTGGCAAGCTGAATAAGAGAAACTCTTCTCATTCGCGAACTCTCTCGCAGATCCCGTTGTATCGAGGAGACACCATGCACGGAAAAATTACCGCCCTGGCCGCAGCCGCGGCGGCAGCAGCGTTGCTGCTGACCGGCTGCACCACCGGCAGCGGCACCACCAGCACCGGGACCGGCGGAAGCGCAGGCCCCTCCACGGACACCATCCGGACCGCGCTGAACTCGGACCCCACCACGTTCAACGCCGCCAAGGCCAACGCCAAGGACGACTACGAAGTAGCCCGCTTCCTCTTCGACACCGTGGTGCGCCGCGATGCGGACGGCAAATTCATCGGCGGCCTGGCCACCGAGTGGACCTCTACGGCCACGGACGCGTCACTGACCATCCGCAAGGACGCCACCTGCGCCGACGGCACGGTCATCACCCCCACCATCGTGGCCAAGTCCCTCACCTACTTCGCTGATCCCGCCACCAAGAACAACTTCGCCAGGCTCGTCTTCGGACCGGGCCAGCCCACCATCACGGCCGACGACGCCGCGGGCACCGTGGCGGTCAAGCTGGCCCAGCCCTGGTCCGAACTCATCGGCGGACTCACCCTGGCCCAGACCGGCATCATCTGCCCCGCCGGCCTCGCAGACCTCGAAGGCCTTGCCAAGGGTTCCGTGCAGGCCGCATTCTCCGGGCCCTACACCCTGACGAAGGCCAGCCACGGCGTCAGCTACGACATGACCCTGCGCGAGGACTACAAGGCCTGGCCGAAGTGGTCCAAGGCGCTCGAGGGAACGCCGGCCAAGACCGTGCGCTTCTTCCCCGGCGTCAACAAGACCACCGTGGCAAACCAGCTCCTCACCGGCGAAATGGACGTCTCGGACATCGCCCCGGCAGACACCGCCCGCTTTGAAGGCAACAAGGACTACACCGTCACCACGGTGCCCTTCGCCGGAATCTTCCTGCTCTTCAACCAGCGCGAAGGCAGCCCCTTCACGGACCCCGCCCTGCGCAAGGCCGTGGCCCAGCTGATGAACCAGCAGGCCTTCAACGCCGCCGCCTACGCCAACAAGGGAATCCCCTACACCTCCATCGTCGCCCCCACGGTGGCCTGCGCCCTCGAGGACAACTCGCACTTCACGAAGGAGGACGCAGACGCCGCCAAGGCAGTGCTCGCCGGCAAGACCTTCAAAATGGTGGGCACCACCAGCATCGGCCCGAACGGTGCAGGCAGCACCTACGTCCAGGAAGCCCTCCGGGCAGCCGGGGCCACCGTCAACCTGAGCCTCGTGGACAACGGCACCTGGGCCACCATGACCCAGACGAAGCCGGAGACCTGGGACCTGACCATCCAGGGCGACGCGAACTTCGTTGGCACCGTGGCAGCATCCCTGACCCGCATCGCCGGGGTCCCCACCGAGAAGGGCGGCCGCAACATCGGCGGCGGCGAGAACGCCGACATCCTGGCCGAAATCGCCACCGCACAGTCCGCCACGGACCAGGCCAAGCGCTGCGAGGCCTACGAACGGGCGCAGATCAGCATCCTGGAAGACAACGACATCGTCCCCTTCGTTGGCGAACCCCAGATCGTTGCCCAGCGTGCAGGATTCTCCATCCAGGCGCCGTCCGGCATCGTCGATTACGCCACCATGCGCATCACTAAGTAAGGCCAAGGACCATGACTGAACCGACCATGCTGAACAGGGAAAGCGCCCTGTTCAGCAACCCCCCGGGGGCTCCCAAGAGCCCCCGGGGCGGGCTCCGCAATCTCTCCCCGTGGGCCAGCTACGGCCTGCGCCGCGCCGGCGGAGTGCTGCTGTCCGTAATCCTCCTTGTGGTGGTTACCTTCTTCATGGTCCCGCTCATCCCCGGCGACCCGGCAGTGGCAGTCGCCGGTGCCGACGCCACCACCGAGCAGATCGAGGCCATCCGGGAGAGCCTGGGGCTGAACCAGCCCCTGCACCTGCAGTTCCTCCAGTACGTGGGGAACCTGTTCACCGGCAACCTCGGCGAATCGTTCGCCTACAGCACCTCGGTATCCTCAATCATCGCCACGAAGCTGCCCTTCACGGCAGAACTCGCCCTGCTGGGCATCATCGTGACCCTGCTCCTTTCGATTCCGGCCGGGATGGTGGTGGGCATCCTGACCCGCGGCGGACGCCGGAAGTGGCTGGACGTGACCTTCGGTATGCTCACCGGGTTCTTCCAGGCCGTGCCGCAATACGTCATCGCCACGATGCTGGTGGTGGTTTTCGCCATCGTCCTCAAGGTCCTCCCGGCCGCCGGCGCGGCAACCCTCACCTCCCTGATCCTTCCCGTCGTCGGCCTCTCGATTGCGCCCATCTGCTCGATCGCCCGAGTGGTCCGGCGGGAAACCTCGACGGTCCTCGAGCAGGACTACCTGCGGACCGCCCGCGGCTGGCGCCTGCCGCCACTGCGGCTCTACGCCCGCCATGCCCTGCCCAACCTGATGACCACCACCCTGACCCTCGCCGGGCTGATCCTCGCCGGCATGCTCGGCGGCGCGATCATCATCGAAAACGTCTTCAACTGGCCCGGACTCGGCAAAGAGATCGTCACGGCCATC
The DNA here is from genome assembly GCF_040812005.1 of Arthrobacter sp. HS15c. NCBI lineage: Bacteria > Bacillati > Actinomycetota > Actinomycetes > Micrococcales > Micrococcaceae > Arthrobacter > Arthrobacter sp. HS15c. The sequence goes on along the minus strand of NZ_JBFOHM010000005.1, from coordinate 69,156 downwards.
ATCAACAAGGACTACCCGGTCATCCAGGGCATCATCCTGGTCCTGGGCTTCCTCGCCATCATCCTCAACCTGCTGGTCGACGTCATCCTCGGAATCATCGATCCGCGCACCCTCGGAGGAGGAAAGTCCCATGGCTGAGAAAACCCGCACCAAGCGCCACTTCCGCTGGACCACCGGCTTGATCATCGGCATTTCCCTGATGACAGTCATGATCCTGATCGGTCTCCTCGCACCCCTGTTCCTCACCGAAGCCGCCGAAAAGCTGACCGCCAACGCCTCCCAGGGACCCAGTTCCGCGCACTGGCTGGGCACTGACGACTTCGGCCGCGACGTACTCGCCCGGTCGCTCGTGGCCACCCGGCTCACCCTGGTGATGACCGCAGCCACAACGGTGATCTCGGTGGTGGGCGGCGTTTTGATCGGCACGTTCATCTGGCTGGCCCCGGCCAAGATCCGCAACGCCGTCCTGCGCGTCATCGATGCCGCCGTCGCCTATCCAAGCCTCATTTTCGCGCTGCTCATTGCAGCAATCCTCGGCCAGGGCGCGTGGTCTGCCGTCCTGGCAATCGCGATCGCCAGCATTCCGGCGTTCGCCCGCCTCACGGCCAACATGGCTGCGTCGATCTCGCAGCGCAATTACGTGTCAACGGCACGCCTGTTGGGCGTCCCGGGACCGCGCATCATCACGCGGCACCTGCTGCCGAACATGGCAGAACCGCTGCTGGTGCTGACCGCCACCGTATTTGCAACCACCCTCATCGAGCTGTCCAGCCTGTCGTTCATCGGACTCGGCGTCCAGAACCCGGAGTACGACTTCGGGCGCCTGCTCAACGAGGCCCTCGTTAACATCTACTCCCAACCGCTGCAGGCTGTGATGCCCTCAATCATGATCACCATCGCGGGGTTGAGCGCCATGCTCATTGGCGATGGCCTTGCCGCCGCCACAGACCCCCGCGGTGGACGGAAGTTCGGCAGCGTCAAGGCTGCCTCTGAGCTTCCGGCCTCGATGCGGGCCGACCGGGAAGCGCTGGTGGAGGTGGACAACCTCACCGTCCTCACCCCCAACGGTGTGCCCCTGGTCAAGGGTGTTTCCCTGAGCATCCACGCGGGCGAAGTGGTGGGGCTCGTGGGTGAATCCGGTTCCGGAAAGTCCCTCACGGCCATGTCCATCGCCGGCCTGCTTCCGGAGGAACTAACCGTCAGGGCACACTCCATGCGCCTCGGCGAACTGGACCTGCTCAAGAAGAACGATCCGCGCACGCTGGCCACGTCCATCGGGCTGGTCTACCAGGATCCGGGAACCAGCTTCAACCCGGCCCTGCGGATCGGCTCCCAGCTGACGGAGGTCAGCCGGATCCATCTGAAGCAGTCCGGGAAGACCGCTTTCAACAGGATGGTCAAAGCCCTGGCGGACATCCGGATCACGCAGCCGGAACTGCGGATGAAGCAGCACCCGCACGAGCTCTCCGGCGGCATGCTCCAGCGCGCCATGATTGCCTCCACCCTGGTGACGGACCCGCGGCTGATCATCGCCGACGAGCCCACCACGGCGCTGGACGTCACGGTCCAGGCGGATGTCCTGCGCCAGTTCCGCACCATCAACCGGGAAATGGGCACCGCCATGCTGTTCATCTCCCACGACATCGGTGTGGTGCAGGCCCTGTGCGACAAGGTGATCGTGATGAACGGCGGGAAAATCCTCGAACGGCTCACCGGCGCCCAGCTGGCTGCCGGCGACGTCAAGCACCCCTACACCAAGGCGCTGCTGGCAGCGACGCCGAGCATCGCCGAACGCAAGACGGAACTCGTCGCCGTCCGGGCAGAGGACTTCACCTTCGACGAAATCACCGACGACGTGCCCGGACCGGTCCAGCCGGAAACAGAGAGGCCACAGCCATGACAAGCACCGCAACGTCCGCCGCCCCGGTACTGGAAGTCCGCGACCTGGAGGTCATTTTCGGATCCGGACACGCAGCGGCCAAGGTCCTCAAGGGCGTCTCAGCCACCATCGAACGCGGCAAGACCCTGGGCATCGTCGGGGAATCCGGCTCGGGCAAGTCAACCCTGGCCAAGGCCATCGTTGGCCTGAACCCGGTCAGCGCCGGCAGCATCTGGGTCAACGGCACGGACGTGTCCCGCATGACCTCGGGCCAGCGCCGTGCCATGCGCCGGGAAGTCCAGATGATCCCGCAGGACCCGTATTCGTCGCTGAATCCCCGCCGCACCATCGGGCAGACGCTGGCCGAGGCTATCGATCCTGTGAAGTCGAATCCGCGCGCCCACCGCGAGAAGATCTCGTACTGGCTCTCCACCATCCGCCTGGACGCGGACGTGGCCGAGCGGTACCCGCACGAGTTCTCGGGCGGGCAGCGGCAGCGCATCGCCATCGCGCGCGCACTGGCAGTGGGGCCCAAACTGATCATCGCCGACGAGATCACCTCGGCGCTGGATCTGTCCGTCCAGGCGGAAATCCTGAACCTCATCAGCCGCCTGCGCACCGAACTGGACCTGACCATGGCCTTCATCTCCCACGACCTGGACGTGGTGCACCATGTCAGCGACGAGATCATGGTGCTCTTCCACGGAGAGGTGGTGGAGCTCGGCGACGTGGACAGCGTCTACGGCAACCCCCAGCATCCGTACACGCGCAAGCTGATCGACTCCGTGCCGGGTGGCCCCGGCTTCGATATCGGGGAACGCCGGGCCGCCGTCGCCTAGCCAAGCACAAACTCAACTAGGTCGCAGTTGATGTCGTTATGAGCGCTGATAACGACATCACCTGCGACCTAGTTGGGTTAATCCGCGTGAGCTGACGTGCCCGCCCCTAGTCTCCCTCCGCCGTCGTGCGTTCCGGCGTCGTGCTTTCCACCGCCAAACCTTCCAGCGCCGCGGCAGCCTGGTCCGCCAGCTCGGATGGTGACTGGCGGACGTCGAGCAGCACGTGGCGCTCATCCGCCTCCAGCGGCTCCAGGGCCTCCAGCTGGGAGGCCAGCAGCGTGGCGGGCATGAACTCATGGTTCCTGGAGGCCATGCGGGCGGCAAGGGTTTCCGCGGATCCTTGAAGGTGGAGGAACAGGACATCCGGAGCGGCCTCCCTGAGCAGGTCGCGGTAGCGGCGCTTCAGTGCGGAGCAGGCGATGATAACGCCGGTTCCGTCCTTTTGATGCGCTTTGAGCGTCCGACCGATTTCCTGCAACCAGGGACGCCGGTCGTCGTCGTCCAGCGGAATCCCGGTCCGCATCTTCTCCTTGTTCGCGGCGGGATGCAGGTCATCGCCGTCGATGAACGGAACGCCCAGCCGGTGTCCCAGCAGCTCTCCCACGGTCGATTTTCCGGAACCTGACACGCCCATGATGACCATGGGCGGAAACCTGTTGCTACTCACTTGAATTGCCTCCGCGGAGCTCTTGCCTGACGCTTACTGAAGTGCGATGATTGTCACACATGAGAAAAGTTTCTCAGATTGGTGTTGGGTCGTCAACGGTTTTCCCGAAGAGGCCGGCCTCCCGATACACCACTGAGAGCCACTACTACCGAACAGGGTTACCGATGCAGACAGTCCGGACAGTCACCTTCCCCGACCGGGACCTCCTGGCCAGGGTGCAGCCGCTCCCCGAGGGCATTGAAGCCTCGGTCTGGGACCTCCGCTCCGAGCCGGAGGGCATCGCACTGGACGCCATCGACGCCGTCATCCTTCCGTACATTGATGCGTCCGCCGTCCTCGGCTCGCTGTCGAAGGCCCCCAACCTGAAGTTCGTCCAGACGCAGTCAACGGGCTTCGACGGCGTCCCGGAGGCGGCAGGCCCCTCGGCCGCGGTGGCGAGCGCCTCGGGTGTCCACGCGGCAGCCACCGCCGAGCTGGCCATCGGCCTGATCATCGCCAAACTCCGCGGCATCGACCACGCGGTCCGCGACCAGCAGACCGGCAACTGGCAGCCGCAGCGCCGCTCATCGCTGGCGGACCGGCGCGTCCTGCTGGTGGGTGTGGGCGGCATCGGGAACGAAATCGCGAAGCGCCTCGAGCCCTTCGAGGTGGAGATCACCCGGGTGGGCAGCAGCGCACGCGAGGACAGCGCCGGACGGATCCACGCCTCCTCCGAGCTCGCCGCCCTGGCCGCGACCCACGACGTCCTCGTTGCGGTCACCCCGCTGAACGAACACACGCACCGGCTGGTGGACGCCACTGACCTTGCGGCACTGCCGGACGGTGCGCTGGTGGTCAACGTCGGACGCGGGCCGGTGGTGGACACGGCAGCCCTGACCGCGGAGGTCCTGTCCGGCCGGCTCCACTGCGCGCTCGACGTCGTCGATCCCGAACCGCTCCCGGCGGACCACCCGCTGTGGTCATCCCCCAATGCACTGATCACCCCGCACATCGGCGGCAACGCCTCGGCTTTCGAGCCGCGGATCGTCAAGCTCCTCGCCAGCCAGCTCAAGGCACTGGCCAGCGGACAGCGGCCGGCGAACCTGGTCCAGTCCGGACCTTTCTGACTCGGACAGATCTCCCCGTCCGCGCCTCATCCACCATCCCCGTTGAATCCCCTCAAGAGAAAACGCCAGTCATGAAAAGCAGAGCCCTCGTCCACAGCAACTATGAATCCCGCCTCCTCGGCACCAGGCCCCAGGGCAGCCAGCTGCCCTCGGGTGTAACGGCCGCGCGGATGCCCGGCCACGCGTCTGGCCGGCGGGCCACGGAACAGGCACCCATGCAGTCCCTGTCGGCCGGCTACCAGCCCCAGCCGATCAAACTGCCAAAGGGCTGACCTCGCCGCAGCGGGCCGGGCCGGCCCGGGAGGACGCTTTCTATCGATCTGCCGCAGTTTTCTTCGGGCCCAGAAGGACCTCGGCCTGTCTCCTGATGTCCTGCAGCAGGTCCTCGACGGTGCTGCCGATGTTGACGGTTGCCGCCATGCTCACAAACATAATGGCGGAGATGATGTGCGCCTGCGCCACGGCCTCGGGTTCAGTGACGCTTTTATCGCGCCGCAGGATCGCGGCGATGGCTTCTTCAGTTTCCAGCGCGAGCGCGAGCGCGTCCCTGTGGTGCGGTTCTTCGGGATCCCCGAAGATCATTTCGCGCAGATACGTCCGTCCGTTGTCGATCTGGGTGCGATTGCATTCCACGACGGGCCGCACGATGGCCATTACGGCACCAAGGACTTCCGGGATGTCCTCGGCTGCGGCTCGGCCGCGCACCAGCGCGTCGACATAACTGGAGTTCTGAACGAGTAGGAGCAGCTCGCCCTTGGTTTTGGCGTAAAGGAACAGCGTGCCGGTGCCGATATCGGCTTTATCGGCGATCTGCTGCGTGGTGACTTCGTCGACGCCATGCACTGAAAAGAGTTCCCTGGCGGCAGCGGTGATGCGGTCAAGCTTCTCCTGCTTGTTGCGTTCGCGCCGGCCGACGGACTTGGATGCGAGCGACATGGCTACCTTCCCGGGAATAGAGTCTGACTGCACTCAGTTATGAACACAGTCACTAATGCTGCTGCTCAGATACTGCTCCATCTTCGCATGGCCTCTGAACACGGCTTCATCACAACGAAGGAAGCACACCATGCCCTCACTCAAAGGATCAACCGTCCTCGTAACCGGCGCGAACGGAGGCATTGGAACGGAATTCGTTCATAACGCCCTCGCCCGCGGCGCAAGCAAGGTTTACGCAACTGCCCGGACCCCGCGCGCCTGGGAGGACGAGCGCATCGTCCCGCTCACCCTCGACGTCACCGATCCCGCCTCCATCCAGGCAGCGGTCGAGGCTGCCGGAGATGTCACCGTGCTGATCAACAACGCCGGAGCCTCCGTTACAACCCCAGGCATCCTTACCCACACCGATGAGGAAATCCGGACCAACGTGGAGACCAACTTCCTCGGCCCGCTGTTCCTTGCCCGCGCCTTCGCACCGATCCTGTCAGCGAGGGATGAATCGGTGATCATCGACATCCACTCCGCCATGAGCTGGTACGCCGTCGGTGGCATTTACAGCGCCACCAAGGCCGCCCTCTGGTCGGCCACCAACTCGCTGCGCCTGGAGCTCGCCCCCGCAGGCGTCCACGTCGTGGGTGTCCACGTCGGATGGGTCGACACCGCGATGGCTGCGCACACCACCGACCCCAAAACGGACCCGGCCGATCTCGTGCGTACGGTACTGGATGCTGTGGAAGCCGGCGAGTACGAGGTTCTCGCCGACGACACGTCCGTACAGCTCAAGGCCGGGCTCAGCGCCCCCATCGAGGCCGTATACCCGCAGCTGATTGCCAAGAACGGCTAGACCTGTGGCGCCGCGGTCATGACACGATGACATGACTGCGGCGCTGCCAGCCCCCGATTGAACGATCGAGCGTGTGCCCTCAGCACTTCGTAGGACCCGCCTACTCCACGTAGTGCGGAAGGATGCGTCCGTCTTTGACGTACGTCAGGGCCGAGGACACGTCGTAGGCGTGGACCGCGGATGCGAAGGACGCCAGGTGGCTGGACAATCCCCGGACCTCGGGGCTCTCGAAGAATGCCGCGCGTGCTGGCCGGTCCGGGAAGCCGAGGATCAGTGACGCGTGGAAGTGCTGTTCTGGTGGGTTGTCGTGCGCGACGTCCGGGGTGTCCCAGAGCTTCTGGTACCAGGGCATGAAGGCCTGGGTGCGGAGTTCTGTCGTCGCGCCGGTGTTCGCGATGGCGGGCACGAGCTCGTCGGTAAGGAACTTCCGGAACGGGCGGGTGCCGATGCCTTGCCGTCTCCTGAGGTAGATCAGGGCCCGAGCCCCGGTCTTCTCGCCGGGTCCGGCGACGTCATACCAGCGCGTCGAGTAAGGGGGCCCGGCGTAGAGCAGGGTGCGACGGAACACGTTGATCTCATCCTGGTACGCGAGGCGGGTCTGATTCCGGCCCAGTAACGGCGAGAACACGGAGGCGAAGCTAACCTCGGCAACCCCATCGATCCGCCGCTCTGCGGGGATGATGGTCTCTACGCCGGGCGTGGCCGGCCACAGCCCCGGATTGGTTTCGGCGAGGTGAATCTGGCGGTACTCGTTGAACCCCGGTGTCGTGGAGATGATCTTGGAGTGGGGACCCTTCCAGTAGTCCATCCCCTGCTGTCGGGGCTGGTCGGTGCGGATCCACAGCAGGATTGATGATGCGAACGGCTTCTTGGTGTACGGAATCGTGTTGGGCATTGGATCGTCCGTTCGGTGAATTTCGGGTGCCGGTCAGCGGGCGAGGAACTCTGCCGCGATAGGGGCGAACTTGTCGTGGAACTGAAAGATGCCGCCGTGGCCGGAGCCGGGGTAGATGATCAGTTCGGAGCCGTTGATGCGGAGGTGCAGATCCTCGGAAAGGATCGAGGGCACCATCCGGTCGTTGTCCCCGTTGGCGATGAGGGTGGGCTGGGTGACTGTCGAGAGGTCTGCCGGCGTCCCGCGCCCCCACTTCTTGATGGCTTTCAGCTGGGTCTGGAGTGCCTTGACCTTGATCGGGGCATCGCGGTCGGCGGTGCGCTCCTCGAGTCGCTTCACGAATGCTTTTGCGGCGCGCTTGCCCGCGGTGTCGCGGTTGAAGAACAGGAACTCCTTCGGGTCGGAACGGGTCAGGGCCGCGCGGAGCATGTCGTAGTAGGTGGTCCCGGCGACCTTGTCCATGTCTTTGCCGCCCTTGGGGCCGGTGCCGGTGAGGACGAGCTTGCGGACGAGGCCGGGGTGCTTGAGGACCAGGGCCTGGGCAACCATGCCTCCGAGGGAGAAGGAGAAAATATCGATCTTGTCGAATCCGAGCGCCTTGATGAAGGTGTAGGCGTCATCCGCCATCGCCTCGATGCTGTCGGGCACCTGGCCGGTGGAGGCGCCGACGCCCTGGTTGTCGAAGGTGATGACGTGATGGTTCTTCGCGATGGGGTCGATGATGCGCGGATCCCAGTTATCCAGGGTGGCGGCGAGGTGGACGAAGAAGATGACAGGGGTCCCGCCCTTGGGTCCGAGCTCGCGGTAGGCGTAGCTGACGCCCCCGGCGCTGATGGTGCGGGCGGGCGCTTTGGCGTAGGAGGTAATGACGGATTCATTGAGGGGGTGGTGGGCGTTCATGGCGGTTCTCCTTTGAAGTTGGTTGCTCACGGGTTGCTGATGACGGCCTTGCCGCGGATGCCGCCCTTTTCCAGGCTCTGGAGGGCTTCGACGGTCTGGCCGAAGGGGAAGACCCGTCCGACGATGGGGCGCAGCGCTCCGTTGTCGATGAGGGCGGTGATCCGGCGCAGCTGGTCACCGCTGGCACGCATGAACAGGAACTCGTAGCTGACGCCGAGCTTCCGGGCCTTGCGGCGGATGCCTGCGCTCAGGCCGGCGACGGCCAGGCGCACTACTGGATTCAGGCCGGCCTCGCGGGCAAATGCCGGGTCCGGAGGCCCGGCGATGCCGATGGCTTTGCCGCCGGGCTTGAGCACGCGCAGGGACCTCTCGAGATTTTCGCCGCCGAGGCTGTCCAGCACCAGGTCGTAGCCGCCCAGGAGTTGTTCGAAGTCTTGGCTGCGGTAATCAATGACGACGTCGGCGCCGAGCTCGCGCACGAAGTCCGCGTTTGAGGCACTCACTGTGGTCGCGACAGTCGCGCCGAGGTGCTTGGCGAGCTGGATCGCGATCGATCCGACGCCCCCAGCACCGGCGTGGATGAGGACCTTCTGTCCGGGCTGCACATTGCCGCGCTCAACGAGCGCTTGCCATGCCGTCAATGCAACCAGCGGCAGCGAGCCCGCCTCCTCCATGCTGATCGACGCCGGCTTGAGAGCCAGATCGGCCTCGGCGACGGCGATTCGCTCGGCGAACGTGCCAATGCGGTCCTGGTTGGGACGCCCATAGACCTCATCGCCAGACTTGAACGCACTCACCTTCGATCCGACACGGATGACCGTTCCGGCGACATCATTGCCGGGTATCAAGGGAAGTTCGTACCGCAGTATCTGCTTAAACTCTCCCACCCGGATCTTCTCATCGAGCACGTTGAGACCGGCGGCCTGCACCCGCACGAGCACATCATGCTCCCCCACCATGGGCTCGGGGACATCAGATGCCTGTAGCGGGCCTTTGTACTCCTTGACGACGAACGCTTTCATGGTTCCGACTCCCTCTTGGTGACATTGCTTATTCATGACTGTACTCAATTATGAGTTTAGTCAGAAATCCTGTCAAGGAATGGGTGATAGGGCTGCTCGGCGATGGTGTCAGCCGATCCGGTTGACGCGGTAGAGGACCACCCGGTCGGGGTGGATCCGCGGGGATGCGACGCCGAAAGATCACGTCATCCTGAACGGCCGCCCGCAGGGAGCCGGGTTCAATCGCCTGGCCGGCTCCTGTCGGCTGGCCCCACCACCCGGGCGAGCGCGACTACACCGGCCAGTCTGTGAGGGAGGGCCATAATGAACAACCGAGCCCCCAACCCTAAGGTGTCGTCGCGTCGCGAATCGAACCACCCGTCGTCGAGCACGTACCGTTCGACGCCAACGGCGGCGGCGCGCTCGGCCGGGTCGATGAGCCGTCTTCTTCGTGTTCGAAGTAGACGGCTTCCCACCGAAGGCACTCCGGGCTGCAGGCCCTCCCGAGGGCACCGCGGAATTCACCAACTTCACCAGGCAAGGTGGCTACGAAGCCACCCGCCGACTGCTTGCATTACCGAATCCGTCCACGGCCATCTCCGCGAGCTCCGACCTGCTGGCAGCTGGCGCCCTGCGCGCCATCCACGAAGCGGACCTCTCCATATCCGAGGACATCGCCGTCGTTTCCTTCGACGGAACCTCTGAATCGGGGTTCAGCTGGCCCCAGCTCACAACCGTCCGGCAGCCCATCAACCAGATTGCCGAAGCTGCCGTCGATGCGGCACTCTCTTCCAACGGTTCAGGCGGCAAGGCCCAACCCCTCCCCACAGAGCTCATCATTCGCCGGTCCTGCGGCTGCTGACCTCGCGGCCCCTACACGAAGCGTGCCCTATTGGCGTGGGGGCCGGGCCCACCTCGGCCATTGCCCTCGGGGCAACCGGACAGAGGAATAGAGTGCAGCCAGAGGACGGCAAGAGCCGACAATTAGACTTTGCCCAGGTTTTCCCTGAGCAGGGCGCGGTGTTCGACGGCGGCCTGCCGGTGGAGTGCGCGGCCGGCGTCCGTGAGTTCCAGGTACAGTGAGCGCCGGTCATCTTCGCAGGACTGCCGGGAAATGAGTCCGGCTTTGTCGAGCCGGTCCACCACCTTGGACATGGCGCTCTGGGTCATCGGTGTGCGCTCACCGAGCTGCTTCATGCGGCATGCTGCGTCGGCGCTTTCGGCCACGAGGTCCAGGATTTCAAACTCCGTCAGGCCGATGTTGAACTTCGACTCCAGTGCACGCTCCAGCGCTCCAGCGGTCTGGAAGTACGTGGTCTGCATGCTGCGCCATTGCTCAACCAGCTGGCGGTCCTGCGGTTTTGCCATGCAGCGATTCTAGTCGATGGGCGAGCAAAAAGTCCACGTCATAATATTCCTTGTCATTCAATGACGTGTCATATAAGTTGTTGCCATGACTTCAACTTCCACCCTTGAAAGATCAGCCGGAGACCGGCTTACAGCTGTGCGCTGGACCCGGGCACAATGGATGCTCCTCCTGGTCCTGTGCACCGTCCTGGCACTCGACGCACTCGACGTATCCATGGTTGGCGTGGCCCTGCCCTCGATCGGCACCGAGCTTCATCTCGGCACCGAGTCCCTTCAGTGGATCGTCTCCGCCTACGTGCTCGGCTACGGAAGCCTGCTCCTGCTGGGCGGACGGATGGCGGACCTGCTCGGCCGGCGGCGCATCTTCCTGATTGCGCTCAGCGTCTTCGCCGCCGCATCCCTGCTCGGCGGACTGGTGGATGACCCGGCCCTGCTGATCGCCACGCGTTTCGTCAAGGGCCTGGCCGCCGCATTCACGGCTCCCGCTGCCTTCTCGATCATCACCACCAGCTTCGCGGAGGGACGCGAACGCAACCGCGCCCTGTCCATCTTCACCACGTTCGGCGCGAGCGGATTCTCCCTCGGCCTGGTTGTGGGAGGCCTCATGACTTCCCTGAGCTGGCGCTGGACCTTCCTGGTCTCCGTTCCGGTGGCAGTCGCCGTCGTAATCCTTGGCCTGAAGTACATCCCCCGGGACAGCGCCGCAGGCCAGGCTGCCAACGGGGAGCAGGAGAGCGGGCATGACGTCTGGGGCGCCATCACGCTCGCGGCCGGCATGCTGGGGCTGGTGTACACGCTGGTGGCGGCGCCGGGGAACGGCTGGGGATCTGTGGCAACCATCGCCGGATTCGTGGCCTCCGCCGGCGTGCTGGCAGCGTTCGGTGTGATCGAAAACCGCGTCAGGCACCCCCTGATCCGGTTCAGCATCCTGAAGGAAGGCTGGGTTGCCCGGGCCAACCTCAGTGCCGTGGGGCTGTTCGGCTCCTACCTGAGTTTCCAGTTCATCCTGACGCTCTACCTGCAGTCCGTGCTTGGATGGAGCCCCCTTGGCATGGCCCTGGCGCTGCTCCCGACCGGCCTGCTGGTTGCCTCGAGCGCACCCTTCGCGGACCGGCTGATTGAGAGATTTGGCGCCCCGCGGCTGATCCTGACGGGACTGGCGGCGTTGACGCTCGGATACGTGCTGTTCCTTCGCGTGGGCACCTCGCCCAATTACGTGACCGACATCCTGCCGTCCGTCCTGCTGCTGGGCGTCGGTTTCGCCCTGGCCTTCCCGTCCATCAACGTCCAGGCCACCGCAGGCATCCGGGATTCCGAACAAGGCCTGGCCGCAGGCCTGATCCAGACCAGCACGCAGGTCGGTGCCGCCCTGGTACTGGCCGTCACCACGGCAATGGTGAGCGGCCACGGCAATGCGCACGACGCAGGTGCCGCCGTCGATGCTGCCGCGATGCTGGAACAGTACCGGCCGGGCCTGATCCTCAGCGCCGCGGTGGCCGTGGCTGCCCTCCTGGTTGCCGCGACGCCCAAGTTGTCGCTGCGCACGAGGCGACAGCAGGAGGTTGAAACCGGCGGGCGTCCGTAGGATTCCTCCGGGCATCATGCCGGGCTCCTTGGGGGTCCGCCCGTCAGGTGTCCTGCTTCCATGCTGGTCTCGCAGGTGGCCGCGATGGTGGCCAGCGGTTCCGTCTCCCCGCCCGGTCAGACCGGCCCTGTTGATGCGGTGATGAGCTGGGCGACCAGGGTTGCCCCTAGCCAGTGTTCGTAGCGGTCCGCCGACCAGCCGCGTTCCCCGACGAGCTCCCGGTAGATTTCCTCATTCGAGAAGCACCACAGGAGGTCGCTTGCGGTTGATTCGTCCATCCCGGGGGCGAGATCGGTACGCAGGCCGTGGATAAACCCGGCCAAGGTTCGGGCCCGGCTGTCCAGCACCTTGCGGTAGTCGGCGGCGACGTTCGGATCTGACGCCGCCGCCTGGCGGTGGATGGATATGACGTCGTAACTCGTCTCCATCTGCTGGCGCACCAGTTGCGCCCACAGCCCAAGGCGGCGAGACGCATCGGGTTCTGCGGTGGCCTGCGCCATCAGTTCCGGAATTTTCGAGTCCCGCATCATGGTTTGGCGCATGCCTTCGAGCAAGGCGCGCTTGTTCCCGAACGCCGCATAGATGGTTTGGGCGGCGACGCCGGCCTCCGTAGCAATGGAGTCAATGGTGGTGGCTGTCCATCCGTTGGCTGCCATCAGCGCCCGCGCGGCGGCAATAACGCGGTCCTTGGTTTCCTGGGCTTGGCGTTGCCGGTGCGTCAGGGGGCGGGGAGGCATCATGATTTCAGTATAGGCAAGCCGCATTCAGTGGAGTATAACTTGGTTCATTATAGTACAACTAACGCGAGGATGCGGATGATGTCGAACTCACCAGAAATGACGGGCGAACCAAGGATTCCTGCGACCGCCCACAAGCTCCGTTTCCTCTAAGGCAGGGCGCGCCGCATGACCGGTTGGTGCGGGATCGGGATGGTCATCGCCATCCTGGTGAATGGCCCCCTGTCGCAGGCGCTGCAAAGAATACCGAGCTACTGGGACGCGGAAGCGGGCGGGAGAATCGCTTCGTACCTGCAGGACGGAGCGAACGTCGATCACATGGTGGTCTTCTTCGCCCTGTCCAACTTGATCTTCCTGTTTGGGATCGGATTCTTCGCGGGATTGCGGCGGGTCAGCAATAATTCAGACCTCTCCGATTGGGTAAGCGGGGTGGTTTCCATCGGCTCAGGGGTCTTTCTCGCCGGGGGACTGCTGTCCGAGACGATGTCGACCGGGATCGCCGTGGTGCTGCGTTCAACCCCCGGCTACCAGCTCGACGTTAACGCAGCTCTTCTCCTGCAAGGCCTGTGGTCTACCGCGATCGCTCAGGGACAGGTGGCTTTGGGCGTCGTCGTAGTCACCATCAGCGTCAGCTCCCTGCTGGCAGGCGGTCTGCCCAGGTGGCTCGCCTGGTTTGGTGTCATCGCCGGCATCGTGACCATTCTGCGGCCAGTGCTCATCACCCAGATACCGCTGTTCATCATCTCCTTCCAGCCCATGTTCCTCTGGATCGCCGCACTCTCTGTGTTCCTCCTCAGGACAGCGGACGACGGCGGGACGCCCCGCCGTCGTCCGCTGCCCTTAAAGGATTACTCGGCTCAGTAAGCCTTGACGCGCTGTTCCACGATGAGATGGATGAGGGCGAAGACGCCGTCCTCATCGATGGCGGCCAGCGCGGCGTCCAGTGCGGCGGGAACGTCCTTGTCCTCCGTGACAGTGATCCCGAAACCGCCGAAAGCCCGGGCCATCAGGCCGAAGTCCGGATTCTTCAGCTGGGTTCCCGACACGCGTGCGGGATAGTGCCGCTCCTGGTGCGTGCGGATGGTGCCGTATTCCTGGTTGTCCATGACAATCACCAGAGGCGTGGCCCCGTACTGGGCCGCGGTGGCCAGTTCCTGGCCGTTCATGAGGAACTCCCCGTCCCCGGCGATGGTGACCACCCGGCGCCGGGGTTCGGCCAGCGATGCCGCGATGGCCGAGGGGACCGAGTAGCCCATGGAGCCGTTGCGGGCGCTGATCATGGAGGCGTAGCGGCGGGTGGGGAAATAGCGGTGGGCCCAGTTCGTGTGCTCCCCCGCGCCGAACGTCACCATTGAGTCCTGCGGCAGCCTCGGCACCAGGTTGGCCATCAAGGTGTCCATCCTTGCCTGCCCCGCAGCCGGCGCCGCCGGGGGCAGCGCGGCGAACCGCTCCTGTTCACCCCGCATCCGCTCAGTCCAGGCCTTCCACTCTTCCTTCAGGGGCAGGTCGATACCCACAAGGTCGCGGACGAAGGCTTCGGGCTTGGCAAGGATCTGCCGCGAAACGGGCCCCGACCGGCCACGGAGTGATGGGTCCACGGTGACCAGGAAGTTCTTTTTGTTCCAGTCCTGGCGGCAGACGAATCCGTCCGTAATCACGTCGCCGGGCACTGTCCCCACGAACACCAGCAGGTCGGTTTCCTCCAGGAGGTCGTAGGTGGGGCGGGGACGGCCGTAGCCAATGGGGCCCACATACGAGGGGGAATCGAAGGAGACGGTTCCCTGTGTCCTCCATTCAGCTGCCGCCGGGATGTGGTGCCGTTCCAGCCATCCCGTCAGCTGGCTGGCTGCTTCCTGCGTCCAGTCGTTGCCGCCGGTGACGAAGAGCGGCTTGCGTGACTCTGCCAGAGCGGCCTCCAGGGCGGCTGCGTCGGTGCTGCTCATGCCGCCGGCCGCCACCGGAATGGCGGGGTGCAGGGCCGGGTCAATCTGCTGCCGGATGATGTCCTCCGGCAGGCCCACCACCACCGGGCCCGGCCGCCCGCTCATGGCCGCAAACATCGCCTCGGCCACGATCTCGGACGCCCGCTCCGCATGGTCCAGGACCATCACCCGCTTCGCGCCGGTGTCGAACCAGGCCTTGATGTCGAACTCCTGGAACGCCTCGCGGTCGCGGTGCGCGAACGGGATCAGGCCGACGAACAGCAGCATGGGGGTGGAGTCCTGCCATGCGGTGTGCAGCCCCACATGCGCGTTGGCTGCGCCCGGGCCGCGGGTCACCATCGCGATGCCCGGGCGCTGGTTCATTTTGCCGTCGGCCTCGGCCATGTAGGCGGCGCCGCCCTCGTGCCGGCAGACGATCGTTTCAATCTCCGAGTGGTGCAGCCCGTCCAGGACGTCCAGGAAGCTCTCGCCGGGAACCACGTAGGTGCGCTCCACCCCGTGGGCCACCAGCGAATCAACAATGACGTGCCCGGCCGATTTCAGTGCCGGGCGGCCATCGGCTTTTGGCCCGTCCAGATGGCTCGCCTGCCGGGAGCCTTGATCGGAAATTACGACGGCGGCGGGCAGGTTCTCGGATGCGGTCAGGGTTGCTTCGGTTTCCGTTGTCATGGGCTTTCTTTGGCAGTTCGGACTGGTTGGCGTTCGTAGAGGATGTTGCGGGGTTTATCTGATGGGCGTCGGGTTGGCGATGACGGGTGCTGTGCCGGTGAAGCCTTCGCGGGTTTCGGCGATTTCGCGGATGCGGGTGCGGCAGGCGTACCAGCCGACCACCATGAGGGCGCAGGCGATGGCGGTGACGAGCATGGTCAGGGGTGAGTCGATGAAGACCATGACCAGGACGCTGGCCAGGAAGAGCAGGGAGAGGTAGCCGGTGTAGGGTGCGCCGAACATCCGGAAGGAGGGGCGTGTCAGCCAGCCTTTGTCGGCCCAGCGTTTGAGCTGGATCTGGCAGAGGACGATGGTGGCCCAGGTCATGACGATGCCGACGGAGGCGACGTTGAGGACGATCTCGAAGGCCTGGGCCGGGACGAGGTAGTTCAGCGGGACCCCGAGCAGGGACACGCCGGCGGTGATGGCAATGCCGCCGTAGGGGACGCCGGCCTTGTTCATTCGGGAGGCGAACTTGGGCGCGGAGCCGTTCACTGACATGGAGCGGAGGATCCGGCCGGTGGAGTACAGGCCGGCGTTCAGGGAGGAGAGGGCGGCGGTGAGGACCACGAGGTTCATGATGACGTCCACACCCTGGATGCCGATGGAGCCGAAGAACGTTACGAAGGGGCTGACGCCCTTTTCGTAGGAGGTGTAGGGCAGCAGCAGGGCGAGCAGGATGACGGAGCCGACGTAGAACACGGCGATGCGGAAGACCACGGAGTTGATGGCCTTGGGCATGATCTTTTCGGGGTTCTCGGTCTCGCCGGCGGCGGTGCCGACGAGCTCGATCGAGGCGTAGGCGAACAGGACGCCCTGCATGAGGATGATCATCGGCAGCAGGCCGTTGGGGAAGATCCCGCCGTTATCGGAGAGGAGGCTGATGCCGACCTGCTGGCCGTCCACGGGGGTGCCGAAGATGACGAAGTAGGTGCCCACGACCAGGAAGACGACCAGGGCTGCGACCTTGATCAGGGCGAACCAGAATTCCATCTCGCCGAAGACCTTGACGGAGACGAGGTTCAGGGCCAGGACCACGATCAGGGCGATCAGGGCCCAGGCCCACTGCGGGACGGCCGCCATCCAGGGGATGTAGTGGCCGAAGAAGTTCATGTAGAGCGCGGCGGCGGTGATGTCCACGATGGTGGTGGTGGCCCAGTTGATCCAGTAGAACCAGCCCGAGACGAACGCGGCCTTCTCGCCGAAGAATTCCCGGGCGTAGGAGACGAAGGAGCCCGAGGACGGGCGGTGCAGCACCAGTTCGCCGAGTGCCCGCAGGATCAGGAACGCGAAGAACCCGCACACCGCGTAGGCGATGACCAGCGACGGGCCGGCCGCGTTAAGCCGGCCACCGGCGCCGAGGAACAGGCCGGTGCCGATCGCACCGCCGATCGCGATCATCTGGATCTGCCGCGGTTTCAGGTTTTTGTGATAACCCTTGTCCTCCGCATGCAACGCCGACTCGCTGGCATGCGCATGGCCGCCGTCGGCTTGGTTTACTACAACCGCGTCATTGGGGTTGATGGGCATGGTTGATCCTTTCGATACGGAGAAGATCCTGCTGGATGGGGGAAGAAAGTTGTGGGCGTGGCCCGGAGGGTCAGAAAACGGACCAGCCGGTGCGGTCGGAAAGGTCGGCGAGGGCCGCGGTGCCGGCAAGGGAGTTCCCCTTGGCGTCCAGCCGAGGGCTCCAGACGCAAATGGCACAAACACCTGGAACGATGACCAGGATCCCGCCGCCCACGCCGCTCTTGCCGGGAAGGCCGACCCGGTAGGCGAACTCGCCCGCGGCGTCGTACATTCCGCACGTCAGCATGATGGAGCCGATGCGTTTCGCTTCGCTGCGGGACACCACGGTTCCGTGCGTTCCCTGGCCGTCCCGGGCAAGAAAGAGGCCGGCCTTGGCGAGTTCCACGCAGGTCATCATGATGGAGCACTGGCGGACGTAGTTTTCCACCACTGATTCCGCGGTCTGCGTCAGGTTGCCGAAGTCCTTCAGGAAATGCGCCAGGGCAAGGTTGCGGCTGCTGCCGGCGAGCTCGCTGGCAGCAGCGGCCTCATCGATGAAGGGCCCTGAGCTGCCCGCCTCGGCGGTGAGGAACCGCAACAGCCGGGTGGCGGCGTCGGGCGTTTCCTCCATCAGGTGGTCGGTGACCACCAGGGCGCCGGCATTGATGAACGGGTTCCTCGGAATGCCGTGCTCAGCTTCCATCTGGACCAGGGAGTTGAACGAGGTGCCGGAGGGCTCGCGCAGCACGCGGGACCACAGAGTTCCTGAGCTGTCCCCTCCAAGCGCCATGGCCAGGGTGAACACCTTGGAGATGCTCTGGATGGAGAACGGGACATCAGCATCGCCGGATCTGAACACCTCGCCGGAAGCGGTGGCAACGGCGATACCGAAGCTGTTGAAAGGTACGGCCGCCAGAAAAGGGATGCTGGCGGGGACAGAACCGCGTTCCCGCTGCGGCCTGTGGCTGCGAACGACGTCGTCCAGTATCGGGCCCAACGGAGGCGCCTTGAGTGCCGTGGTCATTTCCTGCCCAGTTCTTTATGGGTGCCGGCCCATTCCTCGATATGGAGCAACGCCACCAGTGCGTCCCGGGGGTTGCTGAAGTCCAGGCCTGTCGCCCGCGAGGCCTTGCTGATCCGGTAGTAGACGGTGTTCTTGTGCAGCCTCATCCGGCCGGCGCACTCGGCGACATCGAGCGAGGCTTCGAAGTACGCGTGCAGGGTGTCAGCGAGTTCGGAGTCCTGCCGCAGCAGCGCTGAAAGGCTGCGGTGGCGGAACGTTGAGGACTTGAAACCCAGAACCGCCTCACGGAAGAGGATCTCCGGCTCGAAGTCGTCCACGGTGGCCACAGAGGTTTCCGGCGACGTGCCAACGCAACTCAGCAGGGCCTCGGTCATCCGGGTGGTTGAGTGCAGGGATAACAGGTCCGGGACAACCGGCCCCACGGCGGCGAACGGGCTGATGCCCAGGTGCTTGCCGGCATCCCGGACAATGGACTCGGCCAGGCTCCGCAGCCCCGGTTCCGCAGACGTTGACTGCAGGCCAGGAACAATCACGGCGGTGTCACCCTTGAACTGGCCCACGACGGCGGACGCCTTGTAGGCGGCCGCGTGGATGGACGCCAGATTGGCGAGTTCGCCGTGCTTCAGTGCTGCGTCGTCGGCCTGGGCATCGGCAGCGGACATTCCTATCAGGATCAGTGCCGCCGGGCGCTCGGCAGGGATCTTCTCACTGTGTGCACTGGCCGCGGCTTCCGCGGAACCGGACAGGATCCGCACAATGCGGTCCTCACGCATGTGCACGGACTGCTGGTTGCGGTAACGGATCAGCTCGGCGGAAGCCCGCGCAGCAGATCCGTTCAGCACATAATCAACGTCCGGGCCGAAGCCCGCCCCGGTTTCCTGAAGCCAGATGTAGCCCATGATCCGGTCCCCGGCGAACAGCGTAATGGCCACCCGTTCCCGCAGCCCGTCCTGGGGGCGGGCCGGTACCCGCACCGGCAGCCGCGTCCTGTGCAGTTCGCGGTATGCGCCCAGGTCCTTGAGCAGCAGTTCGTATTTACGCGGACCGCGCCGGGCGAGGATGGAAGCCTTCCGAAGCTCGTCGATGTCGTTCGACACCGTGGAGTACGCCAGCACCTTGTTGGCGGCGTCTTCGATGAGCACGTGGCTGGAGGTGAGCCGGGCGGTGGTCTGGGCGATGGCAAACAGGTCCTCTTCCAGCAGCGTCAGCACTTCGCTCTGGTAGGTGCGCGGCTGGATGCGGTCCTTGGCGATGGACAGCAGCCGGTCCCAGTCCGAGCCCGGATCCACCAGGAGCAGGCCCGTGCCGGCATCGCGGAGCAGCTCTTCAGCTTCGGAGAACTCCTCACGCCGTCCCTTGACGGCGACCACCGGCGGAGGGTTCTTCATCAGCCGCCGCAGGGCGGGCAAAGCCGAGCGGCCGCGGACGCCGATCAGCAGCACAAAGGCCGCGCCGCCGTCGGACGTTTCATCATCCGCATCCACGATCAGGAACCGTTCGATCGCAGAGCCTGCCGGGGCAGGCCGGAGGATGAGGCTGGCGAAACCCAGGGGGAGATCCGAGAGGATATCGTCCACCGTTACCGCTGACATGGGCTTCCTTCTGCGTCGAGCTGGCCGGACGGCTCTGTCCGGTCACCTCATGCTATCGAGGCCGGCGACCCCAAAATATGGAAGCGAATCTAAAGGCAGTGGCAGGTTTTCGGTTCGCTGACCAAGCCTGCGGGATGTATAGCCCTGTATGGGCCCCAGAGCCGGCACAAAGGGTGTACTGACAGGCCCTCCCGCCGGTTCTCCTGCGCCGTTAGCGTTGCTGGGACGGGGCAACTCCTCTGAAGGGCTGACCGCCCCTCCGTTCTTTCGACACAGGAGCATGACATATGGACAAGCGCACCCTGGGCACAAGCGGCCTGGAAGTCTCCGCCATCGGGCTGGGCTGCATGAGCATGAGCGGCGGCTACAGCGACAGGCCTGACCGGCAGGAAATGATCGCGCTGATCCGTGCCGCCGTGGACCGCGGCGTCACCTTCTTCGATACCGCCGAGATCTACGGCCCCTACGCCAACGAGGAGCTGGTCGGCGAGGCGCTTGCGCCGTACCGGGACGAAGTGGTGATTGCCACCAAGTTCGGTTGGGACATCGACCCTGCCCAACGTAAGGCGAGCGGTAAGGTCACCAGCCGTCCTGACGTCATCAAGCACGTGGTGGACGGGTCACTCCAGCGGCTCGGCGTCGACGCCATCGACCTCTACTACCAGCACCGGGTTGACCCCGATGTCCCCATCGAGGACGTGGCGGGCGCGGTCAAGGAACTGATCGACGCCGGCAAGGTCAAGCACTTCGGCATGTCCGAGGCCGCCGCAGGAACCATCCGCCGGGCCCACGCGGTGCATCCTGTGACGGCCATCCAGAGCGAATACTCGCTGTGGTGGCGGCGCCCCGAGGAGGACGTCCTCGCCACCTGCGAGGAACTCGGCATCGGGTTTGTGCCTTTCAGCCCCCTCGGCAAAGGATTCCTCACTGGGACCATCGACACGTCCACCAGCTTTGAGGCCGGCAACGACATCCGCGCCACCATCCCCCGCTTCACTCCCGAAGCCAGGGAGAGCAACCGTGCTGTGGTGGACCTGCTTACCGGGATCGCGGAGCGCAAGGGCGCCACTCCGGCCCAGGTTGCCTTGGCCTGGCTCCTGGCCCAGAAGCCGTGGATCGTCCCGATCCCGGGCACCCGCAAGCTGCACCGGCTGGACGAAAACCTCGGCGCCGCCGACGTGACCCTCTCCGTGGATGAACTCACCGGGATCGAGGACGCAGCCGCCAGGATCCAGGTCCAGGGCGGCCGGTACAACGACGCCGGGGAACGGATGACCAACCTCTAGGCGGGGCAGGCTGCCGGGCAGGCGGGGAGGCCGTCCCGCCTGCGTACGGGAGTGACCTGATAGGAAGCCCCCGCGCGAGGTGAACTCCAGCGCGGGGGCTTCCAGGCTTCGGGTTTGGGGAACTTTCGAAGCCGAATTCAATGTACTGGTCCTCAGGGAACGCCCTGACCAATCCGGGCCGGTTCCGGGAAATCTTGAGTGAACCTTGAGCCGGCCGCCCGGTGCCTGCGTCACATGACCGAATCACCCGGCCGGCCGCAGTGACGTGATCATCCGCCGGATGTCCCGGTACTCATCCGTATCCGCGTACTTCCTGGCCTGCTCCAGGTATGTCAGGGATCCAGCCCCCGGCGTGACGTTGTTGTCCGGGTTGTAGTAGGCACCGAACATGGCAGCGGTGGGCGGCCGGTTGAAGAAGTGGAAGATGCACGACGCCGAGTCCCCGGTGGGTGCCGGGACCGACGTGATGCCGTAAGCCGCGGCGGGAGTGTCGGCCGGACCGGGCGCCGCGTCGTTCCCGCGGGTCTCGTAAACGAACCGCGGTGCCGCACCGCCCTGGGCCAGCAGAGGCAACTCCTCAGATTCCAGCACCGAGTACGGGTACCGGTCCAGGCACGTGGACCCGACGGCCATGTTGGTCCGAAGCGTGGCCAGCGGCCTGCCGGCCTGGTTGGTCACCTCCGCGAAGGCACCGCCGCCCTCGGGAAGCTCCCCCGCCGGATCCTTCACGCTCCACGCGGCGGGGTGATCGAACGTCACCTGCCCGTCCGCCGTGCGGTAGCTGGTCCAGGCAGCCGACGCCGGTGCGCTGGCACTCGGCGCGCCGGTCGCCGTCGGCATGGCGGTTGGGGTTCCCGTCGCGGACGTGACGGTGGGGCTGGGACTCGACGTCGTCGTCGGACCCGCCTGCGGGCCGCAGCCCGTGAAAAGCAAGGCCAGCACAATGGCTGTGGGGAAAACCGCGCCTGACGCGGCCGGACTGCGCATCACACCCTCCTTTGGGTCTGGGTTAGGTCCTTAAAGTGTGGAGCCGGCGAGCGCGCCAGGATCCGCCCGCGGGCCGATTGGCGCCGAACTGTTGCGGCGATAACAAAACACTCGCGCCCCTCCGGCAGGCCTTCCGGCAGATGAAGTTCCGATGAAGCCGCGTTGCGAAACATGGCGCCGAGTTGCCCGGTTTGGCCTTTTACTGCGCGGTCCGTGGCGCCATAAGTAGCCGCGTTTCGTCCCGTTTAGCTTCCGTTGCGGGGTGCTGGCCAAGGCGGTGGAGGCCGTGTTTAGGTGGTTCCACGGCGCAGGCCAGGCCGGTCCCGCAACAAACGCATCACGAACAGGAGGACTCCGATGCCGTACACATCCACCCGCACTACTGGCACCCACACCTCATGTTCCTGCTGTTGCCGCCGGCGCTGATCCGCCCTCGCTGACCGGCGTCAGCGCCCCATCTTTCCCCCACAAACCGTTCCCGGGCACACCCCGGGAGCCAGCACCGCCGTGCCCTCATCCCCATGCCGCTCCCCAACACCGAAGAAAGGCCACCATGTCCTTCGCTGCATCGTCCGTGCCTCCCTCCACCAAAGGGCCCTCCACTTTCTCCCGGCGCCGTGCCCTGGGCGCCCTGCTGGCGCTGCCCGCACTCGGCGTCCTGACAGCCTGCGGCGGGAGCGCCACCGCCGGCAACGCCCAGCCAACCCAGGCAACTTCCCCCCTGGCCACCACCGTTCCCGCCGGCACCACCATCACCGTAGGCGATCCCAGCGTGAAGGTGGCACTGGAACTGTCGGGCCTGATCAAGGAACTGGACTTCAAGGTGGAGTTCGCCAACATCTCCGGGGGCCCGCAGACCACTGAAGCGTTCCGGGCCAACGCCCTGGACGTTGGCTCGGTGGCGGACATCCCGCCGATCCACGCCACCTGGACGGGACTGGACGTGCGGATCATCGCCAGCGTCTTCCGGCAGGACGCCGTGAACCACCCGCTGTACGAGCTGGGCATCGCCCCCGGGGCAGGAATCTCCTCCCTGCAGGACCTGCGCGGCAAGAAGATCGCGTACAGCCCGGGCCAGGCCCAGGGCGCCCTGGTGCTGCGGATCCTGGAAAAGGCAGGGCTCGGCCAAGGCGACGTGAAGCTGGTGGAACTGCCCAGCACAGGCGACGTCTATTCCACTGCCCTCGCCAGCAAGCAGGTGGACGCCGCACCCATCGGCGGGGTCCAGATCAAGCGCTACCTCTCCAAGTACAAGGCCGACGGCGCCTCCACGCTGCGTCACGGCCTGCGCGACGATCCGGGCCACCTGTACTCCCCCGCCAAAGTCCTGGACGACCCCGCCAAGGCCGCGGCGCTCGCCGCATACGTCGAGGTGTGGGGCAAGGCCAAGCGCTGGATCGAGGACCACCCGGCGGAATGGCTCGAGGGCTACTACGTCAAGGACCAGGGCCTCTCCCGCGAGGACGGCCAGTACCTTATCGACGCCGCAGGGAAGGCTGACCTTCCGTTGTCCTGGACCGAAGCCATCGAACGTCACCAAAAGACCATCGACCTGCTGGCCAAGGAACAGAAGAAGCCCGAACTCGTGGCCAAGGACCTCTACGACACCCGCTACGAAGCCATCGCGGGCACGGCCTTCGCCGCGGCCGCAAAGGCAGGTGCAGCATGAGCGCCGCAGCAGTGGTGCAGCGCACCGCCGTCGCACCCCACCAGGACCCGGCACTCGCCGGCCGTGACGATGTACGGCCCACCGGCCGCAGGCTGGGACCCGGACGACGACGGCGGCTCGCCTGGCTGCTGGGCCCTTCGGCGCTGCTGCTGCTCTGGACAGCCGCCTCGGCAACAGGGCTGCTGGACCCCCGCATCCTTTCCGAACCCTGGATCGTGGTGGCCACCGCCGGTGAGCTGATCGCCGACGGCCGGCTCCAGGAGAACCTCGCCATTTCCGCCCAGCGCGCGGGCCTGGGTCTCTTCTTCGGCATCGTCGTCGGGGCGCTGCTGGCCCTCGTCTCCGGGCTCAGCCGGGCAGGCGAGGCTTTCATCGACGGGCCGGTGCAGATCAAACGCGCCATCCCCGGCCTCGCCCTGATCCCGCTCCTGATCCTGTGGTTCGGGATCGACGAGACCATGAAGGTCCTCACCATCACCCTCGGCGTTTTCGTCCCCATCTACCTGCAGACCCACGCCGGCCTCCGCGGCATCGACCTGCGCTACGTCGAACTGGCCCAGACCGTGGGACTGGGCCGGGCCGGCTTCATCCGCAAAGTGGTCCTCCCCGGCGCCCTTCCCGGCTTCTTCCTGGGCCTCCGGTTCGCGGTCACCGGCGCCTGGGTGTCTCTGGTGGTGGTGGAACAGATCAACTCCACCAGCGGCATCGGCTACATGATGGAGCTCGCCCGCACCTATGGCCAGACCAACATCATCGTCCTCGGGCTCGCCGTGTACGGCATTCTCGGCCTGCTCTCCGACGGCATTGTCCGCTTTATCGAACGAAAGGCTCTCTCATGGCAGCGCACCCTGGCGGGCTGACCGCCGTCGCACCCTCCGGCCGGAGCCGCACCGGCGCCCGCACCGCCCCGGAGGCACCCACCGTGTCTGTTCGCGGCCTGATCCGCGGCTTCGGGCCCAAGGGCGTCCTGAACGGCGTGGACCTGGACATCGCCCCCGGCGAGTTCGTGGCGCTGCTGGGTCCCAGCGGCTGCGGCAAAAGCACCCTCCTGCGGGCGCTCGCCGGGCTGGACCACGATGTCAAAGGCAGCGGCGTCATCAACGTCCCGGACCGGGTATCGGTGGTCTTTCAGGACTCCCGGCTCCTGCCCTGGGACACCGTCCTGGGCAACGTCACCCTGGGGCTGCGGGATCACGACGCCGACACCAAGGCCCGCAGGGCCCTCGCCGAAGTGGGGCTCGCCGGCCGGGAAAAGTCCTGGCCGCACGAGCTGTCCGGCGGTGAGCAGCAGCGGGTTGCACTGGCCCGTTCCCTGGTCCGCGAACCGCAGCTGCTGCTGGCCGACGAACCCTTCGGAGCCCTGGACGCGCTGACCCGCATCAGGATGCACGGCCTGCTCCGCGAGCTCGTGGCCGCACACCGGCCCGCCGTCCTGCTGGTCACCCACGACGTGGACGAAGCCATCGCCCTGGCCGACCGGATCGTGGTCCTGGACAGCGGCCTCGTGGCCACCGTCCGCACCGTGGCGCCGGAGATCGGCTCGGCCGTGGACGCCGCCGGGCACGAAGCCCTGCGCCGCGACCTTCTGACAGCCCTCGGCGTCGACGTCAACGTCGCCAGCCACTAATCAATTCATCCCCTTAGGAGCACCCCATGAGTTCCCAGAACCCCGATTCCACGACATCCGATTCCACCCAGCGCACCCTCCACCTCAATGCCTTCCTGATGAGCACCGGCCACCACGAGGCGTCGTGGCGGCTGCCCGAAAGCGATCCGCGTTCCAGCACCAATGTGGAGCACTACAAGCAGCTGGCCCGCACGGCCGAGCGCGGCAAGCTGGACTCCATCTTCTTCGCCGATTCGCCCGTCCTGTTTGGCGAGGTGGGCCGCCGCCCGGCCGGGAAGCTAGAGCCCACCGTCCTGCTGACCGCCATCGCCGGCGCCACGGAACACATCGGACTGATCGCCACGGCCTCCACCACCTACAACGAGCCGTACAACCTGGCCCGCCGCTTCGCGTCCGTGGACTGGGTCAGCGGCGGCCGCGCCGGGTGGAACGTGGTCACTACCGCCGGTCCCGACGCCGCCCGCAACTTCGGCGTGGACGACCAGCCTGCCCACGCCGTCCGGTACGAGCGTGCCGCCGAGTTCATCGAGGTGGCCCAGAAGCTCTGGGACAGCTGGGAGGACGACGCCGTGCTCGCGGACAAGGCCGACGGCGTGTGGGGCGACGCGGAGAAGATCCGCACCGTCGACCACGAAGGCAAACACTTCAAGGTCCGCGGCCCGCTCAACGTTCCCCGCTCCCCGCAGGGGCACCCGCTGATTGTGCAGGCCGGCTCCTCGGAGGACGGCAAGGACCTCGCCGCCCGGTATGCGGACGCCGTCTTCACCGCGCACCAGACCCTCGCGGACGCGCAGGACTTCTACCGGGACCTCAAAGCCCGGACCGCCGCCGCCGGACGTGATCCGGAGACCATCAAGATCCTGCCCGGCATCGTCCCGGTCATCGGGGCCACGGAGGAGGAAGCCCAGGCTCTGGAACGTGAACTGGACCGGTTGATCAAGCCCGAATACGCGCGGATCCAGCTGGCCAAGACGCTGCGCGTCGCCCCCGAGGACCTGCCCCTGGACCGCCAGCTGCCGGACAACCTGCCAAGCGAGGACGAGATCGAGGGCGCCAAGAGCCGCTACACGCTGATCGTCCAGCTCGCCCGCCGGGAAAAGCTCACCGTCCGGGAACTGATCGGGCGCCTGGGCGGCGGCCGCGGCCACCGGACCTTCACCGGCACGCCGGTCCAGGTGGCGGACGCGATCCAGGAATGGTTCGACGGCGGCGCCGCGGACGGCTTCAACATCATGCCGCCGGTGCTGCCCTCGGGGCTCGAGACCTTTGTGGACCAGGTGGTGCCCATCCTGCAGGAACGCGGCCTGTTCCGCACCGAATACACCGGCCGGACGCTGCGCGAGCACTACGGCCTGGAGCGCCCGGACAACCGTTTTGCCGGTGCGGCCGCGGCTGAACTGGCGTCGATCGGTTCGGCGTTCTAGTGGCGCGGCAGCTGAAGCTTAACCTCTTCATCTACCCGGGCGGCCACCACGAAGCCGCCTGGCGGCACCCGAAGTCACAGCCGGAGCGGGTCCTGGACATCCGGTTCTACCAGGAGCTGGCCCAGCGCGCGGAGCAGGCCAAGCTGGACGCGGTGTTCTTCGCGGACGGACCCGCGCTGGAGAGCAACGTGCAGTACGCCACGAGGTTCCGGCTGGAGCCCTTCACCTGGCTGTCGGCGATCGCCGTGGCCACCGAACGGATCGGCCTCATCGGCACGGCAAGCACCACGTACCTGGAGCCGTACAACGCGGCCCGGCTGTTCGCGTCACTGGACCATCTCAGCGGCGGCCGCGCCGGTTGGAACATCGTCACCACCGGCGCGGAACGGGCGGCCCGGAACTTCGGCCTGGCTGAGCACCCGCCGCACGCCGAGCGCTACAGCCGGGCGGACGAATTCGTCCGCGTGGTGGGCAAGCTCTGGGACAGCTGGGAGGACGGGGCGGTGGTGTCCGACGCCGGCACGGGGGTTTTCGCCGATACCTCACGGATCCATCCGATCGTGCATGAGGGCGAACACTTCCGCGTGGAAGGGCCGCTGAACACCCCGCGGTCCCCGCAGGGCCGCCCAGTCTACGTGCAGGCAGGTTCCTCCGCCGACGGCAAGGCGTTCGCGGCCCAGCATGCCGAAGCCGTGTTCACCGCGCACCAGACGCTGCAGAGCGCGCAGGTCTTCTATGCCGACATCAAGGCGCAGGCGTCCGGGGCGGGCCGCGATCCGGAGAAGTTCCTGGTGCTCCCGGGCATCAGCCCGTACCTGGGTTCCACGGAGGCGGAAGCACGTGCCCTGCGGCAGGAATTCGACGAGCTGACCCAGCCCGAATACGGGCTCGGCATCCTGCGCAAGCTGCTGGGCGTGGACCTCGACGGGCTCGCCCTGGATGAGACGTTCCCGGATGAGCTGCTGGCCGCCGCGGGCCGCGAGGGCAGCCGCAGCCAGCTGCTGCTGGACACCATCCGCCGGGAACGCCTCACCGTGCGCCAGGTACTGCACCGCTTCGCCGGCGCCCGCGGCCACTACGCGGTGGCGGGCACCCCGGTGCAGGTGGCGGACGAGATCCAGCGCTGGTTCGAAAACGGCGCCGCCGACGGGTTCAACATCATGCCGCCCTGGCTGCCCGGCGGGTTCGAAGCCTTCGCCGACGAGGTGGTCCCCATCCTGCAGTCCCGCGGCCTGTTCCGCACCGAATACACGGGCCGGACCCTCCGCGAACACTTCGGCCTGGACCGTCCCGAGAGCCAGTACGCCCAGCCTCATCAACACAGCCAGCAACTTCAAGGAGCACACGCATGACCGACTACCGCAGCCTCGGCGCCACCGGCCTCAAGGTCAGCCCGCTCACCCTGGGCACCATGATGTTCGGGGCCATCGGCAACCCGGACCACGACGACTCCATCCGGGTGATCCACCGGGCGCTCGATTCCGGCATCAACGTGGTGGATACGGCGGATGTCTACTCCCAGGGCGAGTCCGAAACCATCGTGGGCAAGGCCCTGAAGGGCCGACGCGACGAGGTAGTCCTGGCCACCAAGGTCCACGGGCGCCTCGGCGAGGACGTGAACCAGGCCGGCAATTCGCGCCGCTGGATCATCCGTGCCGTGGAGGACAGCCTGCGTAGGCTGCAGACCGACTGGATCGACCTCTACCAGGTGCACCGGCCGGAGCCGGACACGGACATCGACGAGACGCTGGGGGCGTTGTCCGACCTCGTCCGGGAGGGCAAGATCCGCTACATCGGCACGTCCACCTTCGAGCCCGGGCAGATCGTGGAGGCCCAGTATGTGGCCCGCGAGCGCCACCGGGAACGGCCGGTGGCGGAGCAGCCGCCGTACTCCATCCTGGCGCGCGGCGTGGAGCGGGAAGTCCTGCCGCTGGCCCAGCGCCACCGGCTGGGTGTGCTGCCGTGGAGCCCGCTGGCGGGAGGCTGGCTGTCCGGGCGGATCAGGCCCGACGGCGGCCACGTTCCGTCCAGCCGGGCTGCCCGCCAGCCCGCGCGGCATGACCCGTCGACGGCGGAGAACGCCCGCAAGACCCAGGCGGTGCTGGAGCTGACCGAGCTCGCGGACCAGGCCGGCCTGTCGCTGATCCATCTGGCTCTGGGGTTCGTCCTGGAACACCCGGCCATCAGCTCGGCGATTATCGGCCCACGGACGCTGGAGCAGCTGGAAGGGGCACTGGGCGCGGACAAGGTGAGCCTGTCCGCCGATGTGCTGGACCGGATCGACGAAATCGTCCCGCCCGGCACCACGCTGAACGCAGCGGACAGCGGCTACCAGCCGCCGTCGCTCTTGGATCCGCTGCTGCGGCGCCGCAGCCGCTGAGCCGGCGAATCCGGGGCTTGTTCGCACAACAGAACCTCCAACGGGCTGAGCTGCGAACGAGCCCCGGATGGCGGACGTCTCGATGTGTGGGCAGTCACACCATCACCGCCGCGAAGCAGGCAGAATACATGGTGAGAAAGCCTTTTCTGGACCTCGTACCCGAAGGAACCACCATGGAATACCGCACTCTCGGTCGCACCGGCCTGTCCGTCTCCGCCGTCTGCGTCGGCACCAGCTCCCTGGGCAGCCACCCGGCACCCCAGGGTACCGACACCGCAGTCGCCACCATCCGCCGGGTCCTTGAGGGCCCGTTCAACTTCATCGACACGTCCAACGAGTACGGGCAGACGAACAGTGAGCGCCGGATCGGCCAGGCATTGGCGGAGGGCGGCGGCCTGCCCGAGGGCGTAGTGGTGGCCACCAAGGTGGACCCCATCCGCGGCGTCAGCGACTTCTCCGGTGACCGCGTCCGCCGGTCCGTGGAGGAATCTCTCGAGCGGCTCGGCCTGGACCGGCTGCAGCTGGTGTACCTCCACGACCCCGAGAAGATCACCTTTGAGGAGGGCACCGCGGCGGGCGGCCCGCTGGAAGCCCTGATCGAGCTGCGCGACCAGGGCGTCATCGGGCACCTGGGCGTGGCAGGCGGACCGATCGACCTGGAACTGAAGTATCTGGCCACGGACGTGTTCGACGTCGTCATCAGCCACAACCGCTACACGCTCGTGGACCAGACCGCCGAGCCGCTCATCCAGGACGCGATGGAGCGCGGGGTGGCGTACGTCAATGCGGCGCCGTTCGGCGGCGGCATGCTGGTGAAGGGCCCGGACGCCGCCCCCAACTACTGCTACCGTCCGGCCAGCGAGGCCATCATTGCGCGGGTCAAGCAGATGGAGGCGATCTGCAAGGAGTACGGCGTGCCGCTGGCGGCCGCCGCGCTGCAGTTCTCCACCAGGGATCCGCGGGTCAGCTCCACCATCGTGGGTATGTCCGAACCCGGCCGGGTTGAGGAAACCGTCCGGCTCGCTGAGTGGGACATCCCGGAGGACTTCTGGACCCGGATCCTGCCGCTCGCCGCGGCCGGGACCGGCGAGCTGGGCTAAGCGGGGTGTAGCCGGCTACTGGCCGAACGTCGTGGTGGAGAGCCTGAACAGCGTCAGGACAAGCGACAGGCGCACGCGCCCGGCCGCAGTGAGGATGTCGAATCCGAGTGCCTGCGAGTAGTCGGCCGTGCGGCTCTGCACGCTGGAGTGGTGCAGGCCGACCTCGTCGGCGGCCGCCCGCAGGCTGTTGGTCGCCGCAATGGCCTCAAGGAGCACCAGCGCCTTGGGCTGGGCGAGGAGCAGCCGTTTCAGCGCCGTGAGGTCGGGGGTTTCAAGCTTGGAGGAATCGGCCTGCTCCGCAAAGACGAGGAGGCCGCCCAGGTCGTCGGCGAGCTGCCGCGGATTCCGGGGACCGGTCAGCCGCAGTGCGAGGAGCGCCGAGTCCCAGGACCTGTCGAGCGCGCCTGGCACCATGGCCAGGCCCACCCCCGAGCGGGACTCGGGCTGGGCATCGGCGGCCCGGAGCACAGCTGCCCGTACCGGCCCCACCCCTGTGTAGATGACAGCACTTGGTCCCGGCAGCACCGTTGCCGCGGGGACGGCCACCACGCGGTAGGCCGTGTCACGATCAAGATGGAGCATGGCGGCCGCATCCATCCGCCGGTCCAGCGGCGCGGCACTGTCTATGACCGTCGCGACAGCCCGGCGGGTGGCGGCCACCGGGCTGGTTCGGTCGAACGAGATCCCCAGCGCGATGGCCACCCGCTCAAGGATCATTTCATCGTTGGCGAAGGCCGGGCCGGAGCGCTCAATCCATACACGCCCGCCGTCACCGAAACCGTGCCCGGGCCATGCATCCGGCGCGCCCGGCGCAGTTTTCGTACCGGTGGCGTCGACGCGGAGGGTGTTCCCGTCCGTCACGTATCCTGCCGGGCAGCCGCTCAGCACTGCAGCGCCCATCAACAGGACGTGGGCGCTGGCGTGACCGTCAACGAGCGCATCAAAGTACGCGATCACTTTAAGGCCCTCGGAGGCCTCGGGGTCGAGCGCTTTGAGGCGCCACACCAGTCCCTGCATATTTGCCGCTCGTTGAGTTAGCTTCTGATCCGAAATACTACTCCGCCCGGCGGGGGCCGGGAGCGTGCCGGGAGTGTCAGGCGCCCAGGATCCGGCGAACCCATTTCGTCCGTACATCCCGGGCCTGGATGGACATGGCGGCCTGGGGCACAATCATGTCGAAGCCGTGGAATCCTCCTGCCCAGACATGGAGGTCCGCGACGCCTCCTGCGGCCCAGATTGCCGAGGCGTAGGCTACAACCTCGTCCCGGAATACCTCGGCCGTGGCTACGTCGATGAAGGCGGGCGGCAGGTTGGACAGGTCAGATGCCCGGGCCGGGGCTGCGTAGATGGACACCTCCGCCGTCTTGCGCCGGTCACCGAGCAACGCATCCCAGCCGGTGTCGTTGCTGGTGCGGTCCCACAGCCCGAAGCCGTCGATCTGGTGGCTGGAAACTGTTTCGTTGCGGTCGTCCAGCATGGGGCAGATCAGCACCTGCGCGGCCAGGGCCGGGCCACCCCTGTCCCTTGCCATCAGGGAAACACCCGCGGCGAGCCCACCGCCCGCACTGGCGCCGGCAATCATGAGGCGCTCCGGGTCGAAGCCGAGCTCCCCGGCATGCGCGGCTGTCCAGACGAGGCCTGCATAGCAGTCCTCCACGGGCGCCGGGTCCGGGTTCTCCGGGGCGAGACGGTACTCGACGGACACCGCGACGGCGTCCATGAGTTCCACCCATTCGATGAGCATGTCCGCCCCCAGGAAGCGGTCCCCGATGACCATGCCGCCGCCATGGGTGTGATAGATCCCCGGGCCGCCGGGAACGTGATCGATCCTGGTGAAGATCGAGACAACCAGGTCGGGGGCGCCGTCGGGGCCGGGGATGGTCCGCTCGACGTGCCTCACGGCGTGACCTGCAAGCTGCTCTTCGATGGGCGATGTGAGCGGCGCGCCCCGCATTCCGGAAATCATGTCCGGGGTCAGGGTGGGGTTGAGCAGATCCCCCAGCGCAGCAAGGGTTGAGCCCAACTCAACATCGAAGGGTGGGGCTTTGTGGATCGGTTTCATGGTGTCTCCTGGTGGCTGGTCACCGCGTTGTGACCTGAATTCAGCCTAGGTTTTCCCTCCCGCGATTCTAACCGCCATCAGCACCCAAAGGGCGGTGCTCAAACCGCCACTTGGCGGTCCAGCCCCTGACGTCAGACGGCCTTTACTGGAACCGGCGGGGCGGTCCACAATGGGTCCCACCACAGCCTCCACTGGCTCAGCAGCGCGCTGCCCGTCCGGCTGCCGTCCCACGGCCGCCCTATTCAGGAGTGGTGACATGGACCATCCGACAGCCAGCTCAGCGGTATCTGCCCGTGCAGCACGGCTGGCATCGATCCCGTCCTTCCAGCGGATTGACGCCTTCCTCAACGAATCCGACTACGCCCGCCGCCACCTCATGCCGGGCGCCTGTGATTTCACGCTCGGCAACCCGCACCAGATGCCGGCGGACCGCTACGTCACTGCGCTGCGGGACGCCCTGACGCCGCAGAATGATCAGTGGTTCGCCTACCAGTCCAACGGTGAGGCCGCCCGGGAGGCCGCCGCGGAATCGCTTCAGCGGCTGCTGGAGGTACCGTTCCGGCCGGCGGATATCTACCTCACCACCGGTGGCTTCGCCGCCATCGCCCTGGCACTGAAGACCGTGGCCGATCCGGGCGATGAGGTCATCTACAGCCTGCCGCCGTGGTTCCTGTACGAGCCGCTGGTCCTTGAAGCCGGACTGGTCCCAGTGAAGGTGAAAATTAACACCACCACGTTTGACCTGGACCTCGACGCCATCGAGGCTGCCATCACGGAGCGCACCCGCGTGGTCATCGTTAATTCGCCCAACAATCCCACCGGACGGATCTACCCGCCCGAACTGCTGCGCCGGTTGGCGGATTTGCTGGACGCGGCCTCGGACAGGATCGGGCGGCGAATCTACGTCGTCTCGGATGAACCCTATAACCGGATCGTGTTCGACGGCCTACGCTTCCACAGTCCGGCGGAGTTCTACCCTTACACGCTGCTGGCCTACTCGTACGGCAAGACCCATCTCTCTCCTGGCGAACGGGTTGGTTATCTGGCACTGCCACCCAGCATGCCCCGCGCGGAGGGGATGCACCACGCGATCACCAGCCTGCAGGTGGCCATGGGCTGGGTGTACCCGAACGGCCTGCTGCAGCATGCACTTCCAGAGCTGGAGAGGTTCTCCATCGACATCGGCCAATTACAGCGCCGCCGTGACCGCCTGGCCGACGCGCTCGGCAGTATGGGCTACCGGGTCCGGCGGCCGGAGGGAACGTTCTACCTCTACATCCCGACTCCGATTCCGGACGACGAGGCGTTCACGAACACACTCGCCCGCCGGGATGTCTTCGTTCTGCCGGGCGTACTGTTCGAGACGCCGGGCTTCTTCCGGATCTCTCTGACGGCCAACGAGGACATGATCGAACGCAGTATGCCCGCATTCGAAGAGGCCATGAAGAACAGCTAAAGGGGCCCCGGTCAGGAAAAGTTCTTCAAGGCTGCCGGCCGCGGCTTGCTAGGGTGCCAGCCGGTAGCCCACGCCACGCACGGTTTCAATCCAGTGCGGTGCCCGGGAACTGTCACCCAGGCGCTTGCGCAGGTTGCCCAGGTGGACCTCGACGGCGCGCTCCTCGCCCGCGGTGACGAACGAGCCGGTGCTGTACGGCTCGTTCCGCAGCCGGCGGACCAGGTCGGCTTTTGTCTGCACTACCCGGCCGTTCTCCATCAGCACCAGGAGGAGGTCAAACTGGGTGCGGGTCAGGTCCAGCGGGACGCTTTGGATGGCGGCCGAGCGGGATCCTTCGTGCAGCGTCAGGCCTTTGTGCTCAAAGTCGCACAGCACAGCGGTCCCGGAGTTCCTGGGCGGAGCGTCGCTGGCGGAGGCCAGGGCAGGCGCAAGTACAGGATGCTGCCCGGCCCGGGGCCGCGGCGGCGACTGTGTTCTTTCCCCGGAACCGGAATTCAGCGACCGCGGACGCCTCAGCATGGCAGCGATCCGGGCCCGCAGTTCCCGGGGCCGGAACGGCTTGGTCATGTAGTCGTCAGCGCCGGCTTCGAAGCCCATCAGCGCATCGGCCTCTTCCACCCGGCCCGTGACGATGATCAGGTAGGCGTCGCTGAACGTGCGGATCCGGCGCGAGGCCTCGATGCCGTCAAAGTCCGGCAGGCCCACGTCCATGGTGACTATGACAGGGTTGTGTTCCCGCACGGCCTCCACGCCCTCCAACCCCGAGGTCGTCTCGAACACAGCAAAACCGGACTGCTGGAGCACCTCTCTCAGAGATGTCCTGATGTCGTCGTCGTCTTCAACAACAACAGCAACGCCCCGCTCCACCATGTCTGCCCCCAATATGTCTCATGTGCCTGCTACCGCCAGCCCGCCATCCAAGCTATTTCATGCTCTATTCGGTGGCATAAACCACGCGGATGGGGTTTTTCAAGGGCTCAGAGGCAAAAGTTCTAATTATTGAGCCTACACACCCATATTGTCTTCGATTCCAAATTGGCAGTAAGTTGAGTAATTCTTGAGGTCCAACCAATATTGCGTATTTCTTGAGGTTTTGCTCCGCTCAAATTAACCGCGTTTGGGCTATTGCGTTCTGTGACTGAAGTGGCTGATGATCAACGTGTGCTCAATGGGGGCGCAAAGATGCTCACTGGGGAGCATGACGTAAGGGGCGTTGCATGGCTTCTTTTCGGTTACCTGTCTCATATTCCACCCGCCAACTGAAACCTTTGGCCATGCTGGTGGCGGCGGGCCTGGCTATGCTGGCCAGCATGCCCTCCGCACATGCCGCCGAAACCGCACCGCCGGACCCAGGCCCGGCCGGGAGCTTCGCTTGGAAGGGCTTCAACTGGGAAAAGCGCTTCTGGGGCGGGGCCCCGCAGTACAACAGGCTTTTTGACGCAGCCAACGTCAGCAACCCCGATGCGAACGGCTACGTCATTCTGAAGCTGACCAATCCCACGGGCGAGGCCCCGGTGGCCGCGGAATTCCAGTCCACCCGCCAGGGATTCGGCTATGGAACCTACAGCACCACTGTGGCGAAGAACCTCAGCATCCTGCAGAAGGAAGTGGTGTGGGGCTGCCTGTTCACCTACGACCCCCTCGCCGAGCCCGGCTACAACGAGATCGACCTTTGCGAGGCTTCGGCCTGGGGCGGCGGCGCGGCGTACGGCGAATCGTGGCCCGTCAGCCAGGGCCACGGGTACTGGTTCGACGCCACGAAACCTCCCGGCCAGGGAAACAACACCGTGAATTTCGATGTCACCGCCAGCCCCATCACCACCCACCGGATGGTGTGGGAACCGGGCAAGTTGACCTTCGAAACCTTCGCCGGTGAGGGCTTCACGGGCGCGCTCCTGAAGCGCACCGTCCTGCAGGGAACCACCGTTCCTGTACCCGCGAAGGAGCAGGTCCACTTCAACCTGTGGGTCACTGGCGGCGGGGGCGGGGATCCTGCCCACGTGAAGCCTGAGTCCGTGGTGGTCCGGGACTTCTCCTTCGTCCCCACGGCCACCACACCGCCGCCCGCGCCAGTTTCGGCCATCAAACTGTCCGCCACCACCAAAACCTCCGGCGTGAACACCACCACGCTGAAATGGATCGGCGCCACGGGCACCAGCGTGACGCTGTGGATCAACGGGGTCCAGAAGACCGTGCCCAACACGGGCTCCTACGTGAACAAGTTCAAGGGCGGCGCCACCACCACCTACAAGGTGTGCGACACCGCCGGATGCTCCAGCGTCCTCAGCGTGGTCACCTGACGCCTGCGGGCCCAAACACAAGTGCAGGGCGTCCGGATCCCCGGGTGCCCTGCACTTCAGTACTCTGATCAGCTCTGGCGGCGGAACCGCTTAGGCCTTGGCACCCCGGACCGGAACGATCCGCTTGACGGCAAGGCCCAGCGCGAGGAGCGCGAAGGCGGCCAGGGCCAGCCAGAACAGGTCTCCCGCGCCGGTCATGGCGAGGGTTCCGGAACCAATTCCGGCCGCGGCCGGGGCTGCTGGGTTGTCATACATAGTTGTTACCAGGCTTTCTTCTTGTTGAGGGCTGCATCCAGGTACGCCTTCGCGTGGACCACCTGCAAAAACAGGTCGATCACGAGCTCGTACATGGTGGCGGCAGCGAGCATGTATTTCCATCCCCGCAGCCGCACCGTGACCACACGTTCGATCACGAAGACACCGGTCACGGCCAGCCAAAACGGCTGAATGCTCAGCCCGGCCCCCGTGCCCAGTGCAAACGCCACCGTTCCGAAGTAAGCCAGCGTCACCAGGACACCCACCATGGCCATGACCTGCCGGCCCCAGTACGGGCGCGTGACCCGGGTCCAGCCGTACTGGACGCAGTTCTCCACCGCCCCGCGCTTCCACCGGAGCCGCTGCGCCCACAGTTCACGCCAGGTGGGCATCACCTCGGTCACCAGCGTGCAGTCCGCCGGCGATTTGATCCGGTACCGCAGGGTCAGCAGGGCAAACGACAGCTCGTTGTCCTCGGTCAGGACGGAGGTGTCATAGACCCCGCCGCGGCCATTCCCCGGCGGAAGCGACCCGTCCAGCCGGGCCTCGATGACGTCGCGCAGCGTCCGGGTCCGGAACAGCGCCGCGGTGCCCGTAACCACCAGGCACTTGCCCTTGAGCCGCCTCACGTCGCGGGCATACCGCGCGTACTCGTTGCGCTGCAGGTGCCCCACGAACCCGCCGCCGTGCCCGCCGCGGAATACACCGCCGACGGCGCCGAGCCTGGTATCGCGCTGCAGGTGGCCCACGGCCCGCTCGATGAAGTCGCAGGACAGCTGGGAGTCAGCGTCCTGGATGAGGATCATATCCTCGGGCTCGGCGTCAGGCAGGAGACCGCTGAGGGCGAAGTTCAGTGCGCCGGCCTTCTTGTCCGAATTGCCCTCTGTTCGAAGGACTTCTGCGCCCTCCGAATGGGCGATTTCTTCGGTGGAGTCGGTGCAATTGTCGGCCACCACAATCACCCGGTCCGGACGGCGGCTCTGCGATTTCAGGGACCTCAGGGTTTCGCCAATGCCCGCGGCCTCATTATGCGCGGG
Organism: Arthrobacter sp. HS15c; assembly: GCF_040812005.1. Taxonomy (NCBI): domain Bacteria; kingdom Bacillati; phylum Actinomycetota; class Actinomycetes; order Micrococcales; family Micrococcaceae; genus Arthrobacter; species Arthrobacter sp. HS15c. Next base: position 32,040 of record NZ_JBFOHM010000005.1, on the reverse strand, counting down.
AATAAGGACAGTGATCATCGGAACGCAGGTGCGGAGGCAGCCGCAGCGGATGCCGGAAGATTCCGGCCCGATGCATGAAAAATTACATGGAATTGTGACGCAGCGCGCATTAACTAAATGATCCCTACAGGAATAGTCATCGAATTCTTATTTCCCTTGAGCCTTCCAGCGGCAACTCAATCCATCGGCAGAGAACGGGCAGCGAAGGCACAAGCTTTCGTAAAGATGAACTCAACTCAGCCGGGCCTCAATCAGCGGGCTGCTGAGAGGCCGCAGCGCGCATTGAGGTGCCGCGCCGCCGTCGCACTCCACTCCAAACCGCAACATCTCGCATCAAAACCGCACAGAAAACTACCAAAAGTGCTTGACCATGCATGTTGCACGCTGTTACAAATGTTGTAACGCAGCAGGGCCGATTCCAATGGCCGCGCACCCTTTCAAATGACAGGACCCGCCCTGCGCAGCGCTTTTGAAACGATACAAACCACGACGCCGTGGCCCCAGTTCCACGCGTCATCAAAGGAGATGAACGTGATCGGCAGTCCCATGTCACCCAGCACGTCCCGCAAACACCCCAAGACCCTGGCCGCCGGCCTGGCAGCCGCCGTGCTGGTGAGCTGCGCGGGGGTGAGCCTGGCTGCACCCGCGGCCAATGCAGAACCCGGCAACTACCGCTTCGACTTCGGCAACGGGCCGGTGGAGGACGGCTACATCGGAGTGAACGCGGCCGACGCCTACAGCCCGGAAACCCGGTACGGCTTCAACACTCCCGAAAACATGGTCAACGTGGGCGCCTCCGGCACCGGCGTTTCCAGCGATGCCGTGCGCTTCCTGCAGTTTGGCACCAAGAGCTCCAACACCTTCAACGTGGACCTGAAGGAAGGCCTGTACAAGGTGTCTGTCACCCTGGGCGACACCGCGCGGGCGAGCATCGCCGCCGAAGGCGTCTTCCAGGCGATGAACCTCACCGGCAACGGCGCCAGGGACTCCTTCGAGATCCCCGTGACCGACGGGCAGCTGAACCTGCTGGTGACCGAGGGGAAGGTTGGAACCGCCTTCACCCTCAGCGCGCTGGAGATCGAGAAGGTGGACCGCGATCCGGAGATGGACCCCACCATCTGGGTGGGCGGGGACTCCACCGTTGCCAGCTACTACCCGCTCGAGTCCAGCGTCCAGGGCGGCTGGGGCCAGATGCTGCCGCAGTACGTGGATCCGGAAGCCTTCGACGTCCGCAACATCGCCACCGGCGGGCAAATCGCGCGCGGCTTCCGCAACGACGGACAACTCGAAGCCATCCTGCAGTACATCAAGCCCGGGGATCTCTTCCTGCTGGAAATGGGCATCAACGACACCGCCGCAAAGAACGCCACCACGGAGGCCGAGTTCAAGGAGATCATGCGGGACATGGTCCGGCAGGTCGCGGCCACCGGTGCCACACCGGTGCTGGTCACGCCGCAGGGCCGCGCCACAGACTTCGTGGAGGGCGAGCACTCCTCCGTGAACCGCTGGTACAGGAACTCCACCGTGGCCCTTGCCGGCGAGGAGAACGTGCCGCTGGTGGATCTGAACGTCCTGGCATCCGCCTATTTCACCGAAATCGGCCCGGAAGCCACCCTGGCGCTCTTTATGACGGGCGATACGCTGCACCCCAACCGTGCCGGCGCGGCCGAACTGGCCCGGCTGGTTGCAGAAGATCTGGCCCGGCAGGGCCTCTGACGCCGGCGGAACTGCCCCGAATCTTCCGTGAAATTTGAGCCGATCTTGAGGTATCCCTTCGGTTCCCCTGCAGTTGGCGGTCCACGCTAGAAGCATCAGACCACCATCTGTGGGGAAGCAGGAAGAGTCATGGGGAACGAATCAGCTCTGGATGAGGTCACCGCCGTGGGAGGGGTGATCACGGACCAGCATCCGCTCGACTTCCACACCCTGGGGCTTGCCGGCTGCATCGACCGGCTCACCGCGCCCCTCCGGCAGCAAGGGACAGCAGTCCGCTGGGATACTCCGCACTGGGGCATCGAGATCCCGGCGGACTGCGCGTCCCTGCTGTACCAGTCGGCCCGCGAAGCGCTGAGCAACGCCCTCAAGTACTCCGACGCGTCCGAGCTCACTGTCCAGCTCGCCGCAGTGGACCACGGCATCCGCCTGGTGGTGTCCGACGACGGCGCGGGCTTTGACAGCAACCTCGCCATCAGCGGCCGGCACCACGGCTACGGCCTGCGGCTGATGTCGGTGGCCGTCCACGAGGCCGGAGGCTCCGTGGACATCTGCTCAAGCCCGGGCCGCGGCACCTGCGTGACGGTCACCCTGCCACTGGACTAGGACGGAGGTCCGCCGCGCTTTGGGGGGCGGCGGACCTCCGTACCGGCCCGGCGTCGTACCGGCTCCCGGCTGGTGTGCCGCCTGGCGCAGGCTCAGCGCCCCGGCCGGGGCACCGGCGAAACCGCGGCCTACCGCGACAGCTTCTCGGCGTCCGGTTCGAGATCGCCGATGTGGCCGGGCGCATTGGCCGCCGTGACCCGTTGGACGAACGCGCAGTACTCCTCCATGTAGTGGCGCAGGAACTTGGCCGTGGCTTCGTCCCTAACCTCGCCGCCCTCCCCGAACGCGGCCGGGTTGAACTTTACGTAGGCCTCCGGCGCGTTGAGCTGGGGAGCATCAAGGAAGCTCAGCACACTGCGCATGGAGGACTGCATCACCGCCGTCCCGATGCTGCCGGGCGAGGCGCCGATGATGCCGGTGGGCTTGCGCGCGAACGAGTTTGTCCCCCATGGCCGCGACCCCCAGTCGATGGCGTTCTTCAGGGCACCGGGGATGGAACGGTTGTATTCGGGGGACACAAAGAGGATGCCGTCCGAGGCTTCCACCGCTTCCTTCAGCGCCCGCCCGGCCGGCGGGAAATCGGCGTCGTAATCGTAGCTGTAAAGCGGCAGGTCCTTGATGGGGATCTCCGTGAACTCCAGGTCCGCCGGCGCCAGGCTGATCAGGGCCTTGGCGAGCGTGCGGTTGATGGAGCCGCGGGCCAGGCTGCCAACGAAATAGCCGATCTTGTGGGTTGCCATAACAAACATCCTTCCTAACAGCCGGCGGGAACCGGCTGGCCGACGGTGCTGCGGTTGGTCAATCACGTTCTGTAAGCACAGTGCGTCCCCCAGTCCAGCACAGAACAACCACCGCGGCCAGAGCCTCCGGAAGGTTCTTGACAGCCCGTCCGGGCAGGCGCTGAATGATGGATAAGGGCGGATCCACAGCAGGAACAGGGCAGCACAGGAGCAGCAGTCATGAACGACAAATTGGTAGCGGCGCAGCGCATCCACAGTGAAGCACCGGCCGAAGGGGACGAATTGGCGGACCCCACGGACATCCGGATGCATTCCCAGGAACCCGCCGAGGGCGCGGACACCGAGCCTGAGGCCGGCGCGTAGGGGCGCAGCATTAGCCACCCGGCCAACTCCGCCCACCCCTTAAATTTCCGGGGCGGGTCTTGCGGTACCGTGTTCAACCCGGCTAGGTTGAATCGATACAAGAAACCGCTTTCCCGCGCCGCACCCACGCGCGTGCCCGGCAGCGGTTCACAGCGGAATTGGACACGATGACTGTAAACACCACTGTCAGGTGGATCGACGGCGACCCTCCTTCGGAACTCAGCGGCGGAACCACCTGGGGCATGCCGTTCGCCCGCGGAACGGTGGCCGGCACGGATACCCTGGCCGTCCGCGACTCCGCCGGGCACCGGGTGGCCAGCCAGGCCTGGCCGCTGGCCACCTGGCCTGACGGCTCACTGAAGTGGGCAGGCATCGCCCTGCCGGCCACGGATTCCCCCTCCACGGAGTACCAGGTGACGTCCGACGGCGGCGCGGCACCTGCGGCGGACTTCCCGCCCGGGGTGACGGTCACGGAGGACGCCGACAGCGTCACGGTGTCCACGGGCGCGCTGGAGATGGTCATCCGCCGCGGCGGTTCCACACTGTTCAGCACCCTCTCCCGGGGAGGCACCACTGTGGCCCGCGAAGGCCGCCTGGTCAGCCTGCTCCAGAACGGCATGGCTGACGGCGCCGGCACCGTCAGCCGGGAGGCCTTCACCGGCGAGGTGGCCGCCGTCGTGCTTGAACAAAGCGGTCCCGTCCGCGCCGTGGTGCGGCTGGAAGGCACCCATCGGCCGGACTCACCGACGTGCGGTAAGCGGAACTGGCTGCCCTTTGTGGTCCGCTTTTACTTCTACGCGGGCGCGCGCAGCGTGCGGATCGTCCATTCCTTCATCTGGGACGGCGATGCCGAGCAGGATTTCCTGGCCGGGCTGGGCGTGCGCTTCAGCGTGCCCCTTGAAAGCGGGCTGCACGACCGGCACATCAGGATCGCGGGTGCGGACGGCGGCTTCCTGGCCGAAGCGGTGCGCGGGCTGACCGGGCTCCGCCGCGACCCCGGCGAGGAGGTCCGCCGCGCGCAGCTGGCCGGCGCACCCACGCCGCCGCTGGAGACCTGGAATGAGGAGGTTTCCCGCCGTCTGCACCTCATTCCCGCATGGAACGACTACACGCTCAGCCAGCTGAGCGCCGACGGTTTTGAGCTCCGCAAACGCACCGCGGCGGGCCACGCCTGGGTGGGCATTTCGGGCGGGACCCGGGCTGCCGGATTCTGCTCCCTGAGCGATACCCGCGGCGGGCTGGGCGTGGGCATCCGCAACTTCTGGCAGTCGCATCCGGGGCAGCTGGACATCCGGAACGCCGCCACGGATGAGGCCTCACTGACGGCTTGGCTCTACTCGCCGGAAGCCCAGCCCATGGACCTGCGGTTCTACCACGACGGCCTGGGCCAGGACACGTTCGAGGAGCAGCTCGAAGGCCTGGAGATCACGTACGAGGACTACGAGCCCGGGTTCGGCAACCCCACGGGCATTGCCCGCACACATGAGTTAACTCTGTTTGCCTACGGTTCCACGCCGGCAACGGAAAGCCTCGCCGCCGATGCGCGTGCGGCGTCCACGCCCGCCCTGCTGCAGGCTTCCCCGGAATACCTCCACTCAGCGCGCGTGTTTGGCGACTGGGCGCCGGTGGACCGCAGCGCCCCGGCGCGGGCCGAGCTCGAGGACCGGCTGGACTTCCTCTTCGACTTCTACGCCGGCCAGGTGGAGCAGCGCCGCTGGTACGGCTTCTGGAACTACGGCGACGTGATGCACACCTACGACTTCGACCGGCACGTCTGGCGGTACGACGTGGGCGGCTACGCCTGGGACAACTCCGAGCTCTCCCCCGACCTGTGGCTCTGGTATTCCTACCTGCGCTCCGGGCGGGCCGATGTGTTCCGCTTCGCCGAGGCCATGACGCGGCACACCGGCGAAGTGGACGTCTACCACCTGGGTCCATGGAAGGGCCTCGGCTCCCGCCACAACGTCCAGCACTGGGGCTGCAGCGCCAAGCAGCTGCGCATCAGCACCCCCGCCTACCGCCGGTTCTACTACTACCTGACGGCGGACGAACGGACCGGGGACCTGCTGGCCGAACTGGTGGACAGCGACCAGAACTTCCTGGGCCTGGACCCGGTCCGTAAAGTCAGGCCCGACTCCGACACCTACCGGCCGGACCGGAACGCCCTGGGCGTGGGGCTGGGCACGGACTGGGGTTCACTGGCCGCCACCTGGCTGACCGACTGGGAACGCACCGGCAACCCGCGCTCCCGCGACCGGCTGCTGGGCACCATGGCGGACATCGGCGCCCTGAAGTATGGCTTCCTCACGGGCGAGGCGCTCTACGACCTGGACAAGGGAAGGTTCGACGCCGGGCGGGAACGGATCCAGGTCTCCCACCTTTCGGCGGTGTTCGGGCTGGTGGAGATCTGCAGCGAACTGGTGGACCTCGTCCCGGACACGGGCTTCGAGGCCGCATGGCTGCAGTACTGCCGGCTGTTCCTGGCCACCGAGGAAGAGCAGACCGATGCCGTGGGCCAGCCGCTGCCCGGAATCTACCTCACGCAGGCCCACAGCAGACTCAGCGCGTACGCGGCGGCCCGGCTCGGTGACGCTGACCTGGCGGCCCGCGCCTGGGAGAGCTTCGCCGAGGGCGGCGAGCACCTCAACCACGAGTCTGCGTTCACGCTACGGACCATCGAGCCGCCGCACGTGCTGCTCCCGGTGGACGAGGCCCCGACCGTTTCCACCAACGACGCCTCCCAGTTCGGCCTGGCGGTGATCCAGAACCTGGCGCTGATCGGCGACCACCTCCCCCGCTGACCGGCGCACCCCGGCCAGCCCGCCGCCGTCGTCCGTTCACCCCACTGAGCCGCACTAAGTGTCGTTATGGGCCTCCTAACGACACTTAGTGCTACCTGGATGGGCTCTGGCCGTGAGCTGCTTCGAAAGGTATGGTAAGCATGCTGATGAATTTTGGATCTTCGTCAGCATCGGTTCCAATCGAAGGAGACGTTGTGAGCACGAAGGTGGAAAAACGCATTCTGGTGAACGTACCGGTGAGCACGGCCTACAACCAGTGGACCCAATTCGAAGAGTTCCCCCACTTCATGGGCGGCGTCAAGAGCGTCAAGCAGCTCAGCGATGACCGTCTGGAATGGGTGGCCGAGATCGCGGGTGTCCGCCGGCAGTGGACTGCCACAATCCTGGAACAGGTCCCGGACCGCCGGGTTGCGTGGGCTGCCACGGAGGGAGCCACCAACGCCGGCGCCGTGGAATTCGAAGACGTGGGGGGTGGCCAGACTTCGCTGCAGCTGACCCTTGAATACGAACCCGAAGGTTTTGTTGAGAAGGTGGGCGACCAGCTCCACGTCGTGGACCGCCAGGCAGAGGCCGACCTGAAGAAGTTCAAGGAATTCATTGAGGCCGAGGGCTACGCCAGCGGCGCCTGGCGCGGTTCTGTCAGCGACGGCGCTGCTGTGGGCAACCCGGGCGTGGAGGACGCGGCAGCATCCCGAGGCGACTCGGGCAAGGCAGGCTTCTCCGGCAAGATGGCAGCAGCGGCAGGAGTGGCCGCGGCCGCCGGGGCAGCTGCGGCCATGAGCGCGGGACCGAACAAAGATGAGGCTCGCGACGTCACCGCACCGGACGCTGTCCCGGCCCAGCCCGTCACCGTGACACCCATACCGGCAGAACCGGTTTCAACAGGCATGGCGGCGGATGCGTCAGGGGGCTCGCTCGCCGACCTCGGTGACGATCGGATCGGGCACGCCTTCGACCAGACCAACGGCCTGGTGGACACCGAGGGCGAGTCCGACGAAACCGCCGAAGGCGAGCAATACAGCGCCGGCGAACGCCGTGAAGAGGATAACCGCCCGGGCGGGCTTCCACCGGTCGGCGGAGGCCTCGGCCAGCACTGACGGTGCCTTCGCGGGACAATTCGCGGCTCTGGCTCAGGGCCCGCAACGGCGATATGTTAAGCCTACTGATGGATAGGACGGCACTTCATCAGATTCGGTTCCAGTCGAAGGAGACGTTGTGAGCACGAAAGTGGAGAAACGGATTGTTGTCGACGTACCGGTGAGTACCGCGTACAACCAGTGGACCCAGTTCGAGGACTTCCCGCATTTTATGGGCGGCGTCGAAAGTGTGACCCAACTCAGCGATGACCGGCTGAAATGGGTGGCACGCATCGCCGGAGTCCACCGGCAGTGGGAAGCCACGATCGTCGAGCAGGTCCCGGACCAAAGGGTGGCGTGGGCTTCCACCGAGGGCGCCACCAACTCCGGCACCGTGGAATTCTTCGACGCCGGCGGGAACAAGACCGAGCTGGCCCTCACCCTTGAATACCAGCCGGAGGGCATGGTGGAAAAGGTGGGCGACCTGCTGCACGTCGTGGCCCGGCAGGCGGAGCATGACCTGAAGAAGTTCAAGGAGTTCATCGAGCACGAGGGCCACGCCACCGGCGCCTGGCGGAATCCGGTCCCCGGAACTGCAGCAACTGACGGCGAACCCTCTGCTGCCAACGCGACGCCCGGCGGGGCCGCCGCGGCGGAACCCGAGTCGAACAGGTTCGCGCACCCGTTTGACCAGACCAACGGCCTGGTGGATTTTGAGGGTGAATCTGACGAAACGGCCGAGGGTGAGAACTACAGCGCCGCGGAGCGCAAGCATGAGGAAGACCGCAACAAGGGCTACCTCCCGCCGATGGGTGGAGGACTGGGCCAGCACTGAACCGGCCCTGGCCGCGAAAGGTTTCCCCGCCGTCGGACGTTTCCGATGCGAAAGCACCGCCCACTTCCTGATGGAGGCGGGCGGTGCTTTTGCGTTGACGGCTGCTGTTACTTGCCGGCGCCGACGTACGTGACGGCGGGCATCGCCGGGGTTTCCATGCCTTCGCCGATAAAGAAGCTCGGGTGCGGCGGCTGGTTGTAGGCGACGTTCTCACGTGCCACTGCCGTGCGGTACACCGGGTCGTGCATCAGCGTGCGGAGCCGGACCTCGGTGGGAGCCGTGGTGGTGTAGATCCGCAGTTCACTGCTGTCCGACGACGGGAAGGCCAGTTCCTCACGCCAGTCACCCAGCAGGTCCGCCTGCAGCGACGGATTGCCCTTCGTGTGGTTGTTGCTCCGGGCACCGGTAGCGGTCAGCAGCCGGTCGCTGGTTTCCGTCTCCCAGTTCCACTTGGAGATGGTGGGAACGCCCACGCCGGCCGTCGCGTCGAAGTCGTGGTCCACGATCTCGCGCAGCAGGTCACCGTCCCACCAGGCCAGGAAGTTGGCCGCCGGGATCTTCTCGGCGATCAGCTCGCCCTTGGCGGACATCAGCTGCCCGCGCGGGGAGTTCCAGGAGGCGTCGCCGCCCACAGCCCAGCCTTCAGCCCCGGCGTACCGGGGATCGATGTCGCCGGCGGCGCCGCGGCCGGTGTCCTTGATGGCCGGGATGCTCCAGAGAACTTCGCCGGTGGCGGCGTCGCGGAAGGTGGCTCCGCGGTTGCCGCTCTGGCTCATGCTTTCGTGCACGGCGAAGGTTTCCAGCCCAGGCCGGGACGGATCCAGGTCGCTTGTGTGGATCGCATCGCCGTGGCCGAGCTTGGTGTTGTAGAGGGGCGTGCCGTTGTCGTCGATGGTCATGGAGCCGAAGACGAACTCGTCCTTGCCGTCCTGGTCAACGTCGGCCACAGACAGGTTGTGGTTGCCCTGGCCCTTGTATTCGGCGCCCGCGACGTCGGAGTCGAACTTCCAGCGCTGCACCAGCTTGCCGTCCACGAGGTCGTAGGTGACCAGGACGGTGCGGGTGTAGTAGCCGCGGCTGAACATCATGGAGGGGTGTTCGCCATCAAGGTAGGCCACGCCGGCAAGGAAACGGTCCACGCGATTGCCGTAGCCGTCGCCCCAGGCGGCCACCGAGCCGCGCGGCGGGTCGTACGCGACGGTGTCCATGATGGTGCCGGTCTCGCCCTTGAAGACGGTGAGGAACTCGGGGCCTGAGAGCACGTAGCCCGCGCTGTTGCGGTAATCCGCGGCCGGGTCACCGATGACCGTTCCGGCGGCATCCGTCGTGCCGTCGGCTGTCTTCAACGACACTTCAGCCTTGCCGTCCCCGTCGAAGTCATAGGCCAGCACCTGGGTGTAATGCGCGCCGGCGCGGATGTTGCGGCCGAGGTCGATCCGCCACAGCTTGGTGCCGTCCATCCGGTAGGCGTCCACGTACACGTTGCCGGTGTAGCCGGACTGCGAGTTGTCCTTGGCGTTGGACGGGTTCCACAGCTGGATGATCTCGTATGTGCCGTCACCGTCCAGGTCAGCCACGCTGGCGTCGTTCGCGGTGTAGGTGTAGGCCTGTCCGGCGGGGGTAACCCCGTCCGCGGGCTTGTCCAGTTTGATGGCGAGGTAGTTCTGGGACAGCGGCGTGAACTCCTCGGTCAGCCGGTCCTGCCCGTTGCCGTTGCCAACGGTCTGGATCACGTATTTGGAGGCGGCCGTTCCTGCCGGGTCCACGTACATGGTGCTGTTCCGGATGGGATCCACGGTGAGCTGGACGCCGTCGCGGATTACATGGAAGCCGATACTGTCCTGGTCCAGGCCCAGCATCCGCCAACTGAGCGTGACGCCCTGGTCGGTGAGCACGGCCACGGGGGCGCGGTCCAGGTTTTCGACCTGGCGCTTGAGTTCACTGGTGCCGGCCTGGGTTGCCGCATTCTGGCTGGGGTCTGCCTGGGCCAGCGGGAGGCCGGTGAAGGCCAGGGCCGCTGCCGCCAGGGTTGCCGCGGCTGCCAGAGGCGCGGCCTTCCGGGGTTTGGTGTGAGGGGAACATTTCACGGGGTATGCCAAAAGAACATCTCCTTTGATGCTGGCGGCAGCTGAGCTTGCCGCACGATGCGTTTTTGTAACGTTTCATTTAGGTGCCGGCCGGGCCCTCCGGGATTTCCGGACGTCCGGCATGGGGTTAGAAAGCGCTTTCCGCCCTCAGGTCTATCAGGGCGTGACAAGATCAGTCAAGGCCTCTACGGTTCAATGTGGGAGAAATTGTTCCATTTAGTGGCGGGGATGGTGGCGACGGTTGCAGACGTGCCGGAGACGTCCGCCGCAAGTTGGTCGTGCTCAAGGCGAGCGAGTTCCACTGCCGGCATGGAGGCTTCCGCCCATTCCTTGAGCCCATAAACTACGCCAAGGAGCGCGCGGCCCAGCGGGGTCAGTTCGTAATCGGTGCGGACCGGAACGCTGGCTGTCAGGTGGCGCACCACCAACCCGTCCCGCTCCAGCGAACGAAGTGTGGAGGTCAGCATTTTCTGGCTGGCTCCCGGGATCCGGCGACGCAATTCGCTGTGCCGGCGCGGCCCTTCGGCGAGTTCGAGCAGAACCAGGGTGACCCACTTGCTGCTGATGGTTTCCAGGAGCTGGCGGGCTGGGCAATGCTCCAGCGCAGCATTGTAGGCGGCCTGCCTTCGCTGGTGTTTTTGTTCGGCCGTAAGGTTCATGTCCACGTCCCCCGTCGTGTTTTCGGCATGCAGCACCCAGATTAGCGCCGCAGCTCCGGCGTGGCACATTCAGGTGCCGTAGGCACTTCAAAGTGCCTTCTTACGCCAATGCTGTGCTACGGCGAGGATCGACTAAGCCATCCCGGCACTTTTCGAAAGGACCCCCATGCCCTCCATCCTCCACGTCAATGCTTCCCCCCGCGGCGACCACAGCAGCTCCCTGGAGCTTGCCCGCACCTTCATCGAGTCAGTCCGGAACGCCCCCGGCGGCGACGTTGACGTGCAGACCGTGAATCTGTTCGAGGCAGGTGTCCTCCCCCAGTTCGGCACCACGGCGGCCGCCGCCAAGATGGCGATCTTCACGGGACAGGGCCAGAGCCCGGAGCAGATCCAGGCATGGGAGGCCGCCCGGGCGGTCTTCGACCAGTTCGCAGCCGCGGACGCGTACGTCTTCAACATCCCGATGTGGAACTCCGGCATCCCTTACGTGCTCAAGCAGTGGATCGACGTCGTCACCCAGCCCGGCTGGAGCTTCGGCTTCGATCCCGAGACCGGCTACAGCGGACTCATGACCGGCAAACAAGCCGTGGCTATCCACACCAGCGGCGTCTACGCGCCGGGCGTTACCGCGGCCTTCGGCCGGGACTTCAGCAGCACCTTCTTCGCTGACTGGCTGGAGTTCGTGGGCATCGAGGCTGCCACGCATGTCCGCTTCGCGCCCACCGTAATGGGCGCGGAGCCGGAACAGGCGCGCCTGCTGGCTGTGTCAGAGCTCGACGGCGCCGCGCCGGGTTTCGCCGCACGGCTGGCCGCCGCCGGCGTGCTCCAGCCCGTGCCCTGCTGACTGCGGTCCACATACATTCCACAGTTCTGGCTGCCATGACTGGACAGGGTGGGCCGGACTGTCCTAGCGTCAAAGGACGGCCCGTCCCGCCGGCGGGCTCCAGCGCTGATGCAGTCCGGCGCCCGCGCAAACGCTGAAAGTGAGCAACCGTGCCTGCCACCCATTTTGACCGTTTCCTGGCTGAATCCGTGACGCCGCAGCGGGACTCTGGAACGGGACTGGGGCGCGATGAGCTCTACGGCCTCTACACAAGCTGGTGCCTGATCAACCACGTTGAACCTGAGGAACCGGCGTTCCTGTGGAAGGCGCTCAAAGACCATGGGATTGCTGCCGAACACAACAACCTGAACATGACCGGGCCCGCGGCTGCGGATTACATCATTTCCAGCGCCCCGGACCTCGTCTGACGTTTCAGGACATCGCCGGATTATTCCCGCCGAAGGCCTGAAATATCCCCGGTGGCACCGCTGTTGGCCCGGACATGACAACAATCGGAATCATCGGTGCAGGACACATTGGAAGCCAGGTTGCCAGGAAAGCGGTGGAGCTCGGCTATGACGTGGTCATCAGCAACTCACGCGGACCGGAGACCCTCACGGAGCTGGTAACGGAACTGGGCCCGAGAGCCCGGGCCGCCACCCCGGCCGAGGCCGCGGCGGCAGGCGATTTCGCCGTCGTCACCGTGCCGCTCAAAAACTACCGGGACATTCCCGTGGGGCCCTTGGCCGGCAAGATCGTCATCGACACCAACAACTACTACTGGGAACGGGACGGGCGCATCCCAGCCCTGGACAACGGCGACACCACCACCAGCGGCCTGCTGCAGGAACACCTGCCGGAGTCCAAGGTGGCCAAGGGCTTCAACCACATCATGGCCAGGGAAATCACCACCGACGGCACCCCGACCGGAACGGAAAACCGGCGTGCCCTCGCCACGGCCAGTGACTACCCCGAAGCCGCGGAGCTGGTGGCCCGGCTGTACGACGAGTTCGGCTTCGACACCGTCAACATCGGGCTGCTGGACGAGAGCTGGCGCGTGGAACGGGACCGCCCGGCCTACGTGATCCGGCAGAACGAAGCCGAGCTGAAGGAAAACCTTTCCAGGGCTTCCCGCACCATCTGACCCGAACCTGACTGGCAGGAGGCGTCGCGAAATCGGTTTTTGACGACGTCTGCTGCCAGTCAGTTGGGTTGGTGACCTACAGGCGTGCGGGGACCAGGACCACCTCGAATGGGGTCGGCGGCTGCATGAACTGCGCGTTCACGGCCGCGAGGGTGTTGCCGAAAAGGGCGGCAGTGGCCGGGATGTTGAACAGTGGACTCGTGATGACATCCTCTACGACACCCGACGAGAGGTTGTTGGCGAGGTCTATCCGGCTGATCTGGTTGGAGAAGTTTTGGACTGCCCAGAGACGCTGGCCCTGGACCAGGATTCCGTCAACGTTTGGAACGCTCACCCCTTCAACCAGGGCACTTTCGCCGGTGTCGGAGCTGACCGTGTAGATCTCGCCATTACCCGAGTGGGCGACAAAGAGCACCCTGCCGCCCTTGGCGGAGGCAATGCCGTTAAGGTTGAATTGGCTGCCCGTATCGGCCGCAGGACCGCTCAACGGTTTCTTCACGGCAGCCCCCACCTCGCCACCCTGGGTCACCGGAACGAAGTACAGCTCCGCGGCTGCAGAGTTCGTGAACCATGCCCCGTCCGGGGTGAGCGCGACGTCGTTGATGAAGCCGGGAGCCAGCGCCCGTTCGGCCACGGGCTGGCGCGTCACGGTGTTGTAGACATAGGCCTTTCCGGTGCCGCCGCCCGCTACGAACAGCAGGTTGGTCCCGGGATCGAACTTCATGCCCACGGCCATCCTGCCAGCAGGAGCCTCAATAATCCGCGCCGCGGTTCCCGTGCGGATGTCGCCCTGGAAGATGTCGCCGGTGGCCAGCTCACCGGCGTAGAAAGTGGTGCCCCTGCCGGCGGCGATCCCCTCGGCGGAGTTGGCACCGTCGAGGACAATAAAGCCCGACGGCGGCGCAGCGGCGGCAGGCAGGGCCGGGACGAGCAGTGCCATGAGAGCGAAAAACGCGATGGAGGTACGGCGTTGTACGGTTCGGCGCATGATGCTTCCTCAGTTGGACTGGTCCGCGCGGGGCAACAGGCGGCAGCTTCTGGCGGGAGGCTCCGCACGATGGTCCTGCCAGTTTAAGCACCGCCCGGTGCGCTGAACAGAGGCACCGGAAACCATCAGGAAGACGCCCGGGCCGCGTCTCAATGGGCGGCCCGGGCACCTGCGTTTCAGAGCGCGACGGCGACCGTCTGCCCGCCTGCCACCGTCACCTCAAACCGGGCAAAACCGCCGTCGGGCGTGGGAACTGCAACGGTCTTCCGCTGCCCTTCCCCGGCGGCGTAGGCATGGAACTCCACGTCCGTGGCCCAGTCGTACTCGGGCCGGTCCGTCACGGTTCCCATCGGCAGGACGGCCCCCTGCCGGACGTACACGGCAGCTTCGAGCACCGAAAATTCCTTGCGGTGCCACTGCGGTCCGGCCAGCTGCTCGCCGCTTTCCAGATGGGTCCAGGTTCCGGCCGGAAGGTAGAAGTCCACCGACCCGCCCGCGCCCATCACCGGCGCCACCAGCAGCTCGGATCCGAGCATGTACTGCCGGTCCAGATACGCGCAGGCGGGGTCCTCCGGGAACTCAAGGAACATGGGCCGCATCAGGGGTGAACCGGTCTGGTGCGCTTCCTCGGCCGAGGCCAGCAGGTACGGCATGAGCCGCATCTTCAGCCCGGTGAAGTGCCGGAGCACATCGGTGGATTCGTCGTCCACCAGCCACGGCACACGGTAGGAGTTGGAGCCGTGCAGCCGGGAATGGGAGGACAGCAGCCCGAACGCGATCCACCGCTTGAACAGCTCCGGATCCGGCGTCCCCTCGAACCCGCCGATGTCGTGGCTCCAGAAGGCGAAGCCTGAGGATGCAAGTGACAGGCCGCCGCGGAGGGACTCAGACATCGCGGAGAACGTGGACTCACAGTCGCCGCCCCAGTGTACGGGGAGCTGCTGCCCGCCGGCGGTGGCGGAGCGGGCGAAGAGCACGGCCTGGCCCTCGCCGAGCTCCTTGGTGAGCAGGTCGAACACGGTCCGGTTGTAGAGCTGCGAATAGTAGTTGTGCATCTTCTGCGGATCAGACCCGTCATGCCAGGCCACGTCCGTGGGGATCCGCTCGCCGAAGTCTGTCTTGAAGGAATCCACGCCCTGGTTCAGCAACGTGCGCAGCTTGTCCTGGTACCAGGTCACGGCGTCCGGGTTGGTGAAGTCCACCAGCCCCATCCCGGCCTGCCACATGTCCCACTGCCACACCGAACCGTCCGCCCGCTTGACCAGGTACCCCAGCTCTTCGCCTTCGCGGAACAGGTGCGAGCGCTGGGCAATGTAGGGGTTGATCCAGACGCACACCTTCAGGCCGCGGTCGTGCAGGCGCCGCAGCATGCCCCCGGGGTCCGGGAACGTGGCCGGATCCCAGACGAAGTCGCTCCAGTGGAAGGCGCGCATCCAGTGGCAGTCGAAGTGGAACACGGACAGCGGCAGCTTCCGTTCAGCCATGCCGTCGATGAAGGACATCACGGTCTTCTCGTCGTAGTCCGTGGTGAAGGACGTGGACAGCCACAGCCCGTAGGACCACGCCGGAACCCGGGCCGGCCGGCCCGTCAGTTCGGTGTAGCGGCGCAGGATGTCCTTGGGGGTGGGTCCATGGATCACGAAGTACTGGAGCCGCTGGCCCTCCACGCTGAACTGCGTGCGGGACACTGCCTCGGAGCCGATCTCATACGACACCCGCTCCGGATGGTTCACGAACACGCCGTAGCCCGCGTTGGTGATGAAGAACGGCACGTTCTTGTACGCGAGGTCGCTGGAGGTGCCGCCGTCCTCGTTCCAGATGTCGATGGACTGCCCGTTTTTCACCAGCGGGCCGAACCGCTCCCCCAAGCCGTACACGTTGGTCCCCACGCCGAGCGTCAGCTGTTCATGGACAAAGTGCCGGCCGTCCTCGTCGGTGATGACGCCGATGCTCCGCGGCACCGAGCTGGTCAACAGCTTGCCGTCCCCCAGAAAGTCCACGTTCCAGTCGCCCGTTGTGCTGATGCGCGCGGTGAGACCGCCGGACGTGAACGAGGCCGTGCCGCCGTCGTCCGTGATGCTGACGACCGCGCTGCCCTCCTTCAGCCCGAAGCGCGGGCCCTTGTTCACGCCGCCCTGGAAATGTTCGATGGTCACGCCGATGACATCCGGCAGCGGCGACTCGAAACTGATGGTCAGCTGCGGACAGTTCAGCGCGTCGCCGCGGGACCGGATCCTCTGCGTGGGCGCGTAGACCGTGAGCCTGTCCCCGTTAGATTCCACATCGGACACGTCCCGCGGGTGAAGGGCGGAGAGGCCCTTTTTGTGGAGCCAGTAGCCGTCCGTGAATTTCATGCCGTTCCTCTGTTTCGGTCGTTCTTCAAGTTGGAAAGTTCTGTGGGCACCGGTTCCTTGAGCACCAGCGCCCCGAAGGGTGGCAGGGTCAGCCGTTCACCGTGCGCTTCACCAGTGAGCAGGTCCACCGAGGCCCAGCCCGGCCGGACCTCCTGCGGTTCGCTGGAGTGGTTGAGCAGGAACATGTGTCCGCCGCGGCTGGCCGCCTCGACCTGGTCCGGCAGCAGCGCTGCCAGGGCATACGTGATCCCCGCCCGCTCCAGCGCATCCGCCAGGACCAGCTCCAGTGCCTCCGCGGGCAGGTCGGCGCCCACATACCAGGAGTGCCCGGCACCGGTGCGGTTGCGTACGACGGCGGGACGGCCTTCCAGCCGGCCCCCGCCGAAGTGCGCCATCACCTCCGCCGTGCCGGAGTTGAGTGCCAGGTCCTCCGCCCAGATCCGCGCCTGCCCGGTCGGGGCTTCGCCGAAAACGACGCCCACCGAGGAGGCGAGTGGAACCCACTCTTCGCCGTCGACCCCCAGCAGGTCCGCGAGCACCCCGGGGAAGCGGCCGGGTGCGAGGTGGCCGTTGCTGTCCGCCACTGCACTGAACGGTCCCACCACCAGGTGACCGCCGCGGCGGACGTACGCGCCCAGCCCGTCCGCGTTCTCCCTGGACAGCAGGAACAGGCTCGGTGCCAGGACGAGGTCAAACCTGCCCAGGTCCGCGGAGGGGTGGACCACTTCAACGGCCAGGCCTCTTCGGCGCAGCGGCCCGTAGTAGGCCTGGAGCTGGTCCAGGACCGCCAGCCGGTTGGTGGGGGTGTCCGCTGATTCGGCGGCCCACCAGCTGTCCCAGTCGAAGAGGACGGCGATGGTGGCTGCGCACGGCGTGCCGGCCAGTTCCCGGAGCGTCTGCAGGTCTTTGCCCAGGTCCGCCACCTCGCGGAACACGCGGGTGTTTTCACCGGCGAGCGGCACCACGGCGGAATGGAAGCGTTCGGCGCCGAAACGGGACTGGCGGAACTGGAAGAAGCAGACTCCGTCCGCGCCGCGGGCGATCGCGGAGAAGGCGTCAATCCGGAGTTCGCCGGGCTGCTTGGGCACGTTGTGCTCCCGCCAGTTCACCCCCGAGGTGGCGGACTCGATGAGTAGCCACGGGGTGCCGCCGGAGAGCCCGCGGCAGAGGTCGTGGGTCAGCGAGCCGAAGCGGTGCGAGTCCGGGTCCGCCGGGTCGGTGTACCAGTCGTTCGCCACCAGGTCCGTTTCCCGGGCGAAGGCGAAGTAGTCGGCCCCGCGGAAGAAGCCCATCAGGTTGGTGGTGACCGGGTTGGTGGTGTCGTGGCGGCGGATGATGTCCCGTTCCGCACGGTACAGGGAGAGCAGCTGGTCGGAGGTGAAGCGCTGGAAGTCCAGGGTCTGGCTCGGGTTGATCAGGTACGGCGCCTTCCGCGGCGGCAGGATCTCCGCCCAGCTGCCGTAGCCCTGGCTCCAGAAAGACGTACCCCACGCGCGGTTGAGTCCGTCCAGCGTGGTGTAGCGGCGGGTGAGCCAGCCGCGGAAGGCGAGCGCTGTTTCGTCGTCGTAGCTGACCTGTCCCAGCTCGTTGCCCACGTGCCACATCGCCACGGCGGGGTGGCCCGCGTACCGCCTGGCCAGCGACTCCGTGATGGCTGCGGCGGCCTGCCGGTACTTCGCCGACGACGGGTTGAACTGGTTGCGGGAGCCGTACCAGAGCGTGCGGCCGTCCGCGTCCACGGGCAGCGTTTCGGGGTATTCGTGCCCCAGCCAGGCCGGCGGCGACGCGGTGGGCGTGGCCAGGCAGACCCGGATCCCGCCGTGGTGCAGGAGGTCCAGGACCTGGTCCAGCCAGCCGAAGTTCCGGGCACCTTCCCGGGGCTCCAGCAGGGCCCAGCTGAAGACGCCCACGGTGACCAGGTTGATGCCGGCTTCCTGCATAAGCCGGATGTCCTCCGGCCAGCTTTCGGCAGGCCACTGCTCGGGGTTGTAGTCGGCGCCGAAAAGCAGTCCGGAACCATCCGTCAGGCTGGTCAGGCTGTGGCTGCTGGGATACATGGAAATCCTTGGTTAAATGGAAGGTATGGACAATCGAAGGCCTTCAACATCGGCGACCATCAATGACGTGGCCCGCGAGGCCGGAGTTTCCACCAGCACCGTGTCCTACGTGATGAGCGGGAAGCGGACCATATCGAAGGAAACCCGCGAAATTGTCGAAGCGGCCATGCGGCGGCTGAACTACAGCCCGCGTTCCAGCGCCCGAGCGCTGGCCTCGAGCCGGTCCAACGTGCTGGGGCTGGTGGTGCCCCTGCGCGCGGACGTGAACGTCGGCGTCGTGATGCAGTTCGTCACGGCCGTGGTCACCACTGCCCGGACGTTCAACCAGGATGTCCTGCTGCTGACCCAGGACGATTCCGGAAGCATCGAACGTGTGACGTCCCAGTCCATGGTGGACGGGCTCCTCATGATGGACATCGAGGCCCGAGATCCCCGTATCCCCGTGCTGGCCAAGCTGCAGAAACCGGCGGTGCTGATCGGCATGCCGGATGATCCGCGCGGCCTGAGCTGCGTGGACTTCGACTTCGCCGCCGCATCCCGGACCGCCGTCCGGCACCTGGCCGGACTGGGCCATCGCGGCATCGCGTTCATCGGCTCCCCGCCCGCGTCGCTGCGCCGGCACGCCACCTACGCGGACAGGGCCCTGAAAGGATTCCAGGATGCCTGCGCCGCGGACGACATCGCCCAGGTGTCCGTGTCCTGTGAGGCGAACTCCCCTGACCTGGCGAAGGCCCTGGCCAGGGTCTTCGACGGGCCGGAACCCATCACGGCGCTGCTGGTCCACAACGAGGGCCTGCTGCCGATGCTGCGGGAGAACCTGGCCGTCCGCGGCCTGGCCATCCCGGAGGACATCTCGGTGGCCGTGATTGCGCCGGCGGACGTTGCCATGGCCGCCGCCCACCCGTGGACCGCCGTCTCCATTCCCGCCATGGACATCGGCCGGGCGGCCGTGGAGATGGTGATGGACCGGCTCAGTCTGGACAAGCCGGCCGAGCTGCGGCTCATTGCGCCCACCCTGACGGACGGCGAGACCACCGCCCCTGCCCGGGCCGCCGTCGGACCTCCCGCCGCCAAGGGCTGACGGCACGCCAAGCGGTACCGGCACGCCGATCATCCCTTCACCGCGCCGATCATCACGCCCTTGGTGAAGTGCTTCTGCACAAACGGATACACCAGCAGGATGGGCACCATGGCCAGGACGATCACGGCCATCTGCAGTGCGGGAGACGCCGCGGCGCCGTCGCCGACGTTGATCTGGCCGGGCACCGTCACGCCCTGCAGCACGTAGGACCGCAGCACCACCTGAAGCGGGTTCATGGCGCTGTCGTTGATGTAGAGGACGGCGTTGAAGAACGCGTTCCAGTAGCCCACGCCGTAGAACAGGGCGATCACGGCTGTCACGGCCTTGGACATGGGCAGCACGATCTGGGTCAGCGTGCGCCATTCGCTGGCCCCGTCGATCCGGGCACTGTCCAGGATGCCCCGGTCAATGCCCATAAAGAATCCGCGCAGGATGATGATGTTGAACACCGAGATACAGCTGGGCAAAATCAGCGCCCAGTAGGTGTTGATCAGGCCCAGGCTGGACACCAGCAGGTAGGCCGGGATGATGCCGGCGCTGAAGAACATGGTGATCAGCAGGGTGAAGAGGATGGGGGTGTGGGCGAATGAGCCCGGCCGGGACAGCCCGTACGCGCAGAGCACGGACACCACCATGCTCAGCAGGGTGCCGGTGGCGGTCACACCCACGGATACCAGGACGGCCCGGGTGACCACCCCGCCGCTGAGGATCTGCTGGTACGCGGCCAGCGTGATCTCCCCGGGAACCAGCACCAGGCCGCCGGCGCGGGTGATGGTGGCCTGCGAGGAGATGCTGGTGAGCACGATTGTGTAGAGCGGCCCCAGGACGGCAAGGACGACGGCGGCGAGCACCACTGCCTTGACCGTCTTCGCCATGCGCCCGGGTTCTTCGTCCCAGGCCGGCCGTTCCGGCCGGAGCCGCGGATTGGTTGTTGTTGCGCTCATTTGGAATACACTCCGCTTTCGCCGAATATGTGGGCCACCTTGTTCGCGGCCAGGATCAGCGCCAGGCTGACCAGGCCCTTGATCAGTCCGGCCGCAGCCGCGTAGCTCCAGTCGCCGTTCTGCACGCCCGTGTAGTAGACAAACGTGTCCAGGACCTCGGAGGCGTCCGCACCCACGGCGTCACGCTGCAGGATCATCTGCTCGAAACCCACGGTCAGCGAGTCGCCAAGCCGCAGGATCAGCAGCAGCACAATGACGCTGCGCAGCCCGGGGAGGGTCACATGCCACATCCGCTTCCAGCGGCCGGCGCCGTCCACCGCCGCCGCCTCATACTGGGCGGGGTCGATCGCACTGAGGGCCGCGAGGAAAACGATGATGCCCCAGCCGGCGTCCTTCCAGATGGCCTGGGACGTGATGAGTAACAGGAACGTGTCCGGATTGGTCATCACGTCCACCGCCTGCCAGCCGTTGGCGCGCAGCGACTGGTTGAGCAGGCCGGCGCCGCCGAAGATCTGTTGGAAGACGGAGACCACCAGCACCCAGGAAAAGAAGTGCGGCAGGTACACCACGGCCTGGATTCCCGCCCGCAGCCGGGGGTTGACCAGCGAGTTCAGCAGCATGGCCAGGGCGATGGGAATGGGGAAGAAGAACACCAGCTGGAACGCGGTGATCACCAGCGTGTTCTTGACCGCGAGCCAGAACTCCGGATCGGCGATCACCCTGCTGAAGTTCTCCATGCCCACCCAGGGGCTGTCCGGGATGCCCACGTACGGCGAGTAATCCTGGAAGGCCACCACGTTGCCCAGCATGGGCAGGTAGGCGAAAATGCCCAGCAGGATCACGGCCGGCAGGGCCATGAACACCAGCGAACGGTCGCGGTTGAACCGTACCTTCAGGCTGGCCCGCGGGCGGACGCTGCCGGACGCCTGGTGATTTTTCGACGCCGGACGCGTTGCCGGCGTCGCGCTCCGGGATGAGGTCCCGGCGTCGGGATTCGAGGCCGCCGGGGCGGAGGCCCTGCGCTCGGTTCCGGTGGTCATGTTCCCCGCCGTCCCTAGGCCAGGAATCCGGCGTAGAACTCGCGGAGTTCGTCGCCGCCCTTGGTCTTCCAGGTGGCGATGGCGCTGTCCAGGTCGGACATGCCCTTGCGTCCGCGGATGATGTCCTTGGCCAGGTCCTCGAACGGCTTGCCGAGGGAGCCGAACTTGGCAGGCTCCTGGATCTGCATGCCGAAGAAGATGTCCTCCTGGACATTCGGTGCCTGGCGGGCTTCCCATTCGGACTGGGACTGGACCAGGCCGGGGTACTGGACCATGGAGTTCACGATCGGCGCATTGACGAGGAACGCGTAGGTGCTGGTGACTTCCTGGGTCCCCTTGGCTGTGGCCTGCGGGATACCTTGCGAGTCGCGGGTGTAGTGCACGCCTTCAACGCCGCTGTTGACCAGGACGTTCTCCTCGGTGCCGAAGGGGGCGGCCATGAAGTTCGCCAAAGCGAGCATCTCCTCCACCTTGGCCGGGTCCGTCTTCTTGATGAAGCTGAAGATCGCCGCAGGCTGGGCCCGGAACAGGGTGGGTTTGCCGCCGTCCGGGGCGAAGTAGTCCATGGGCTGCATGTTGAACTTGGGGTTGGACGGCAGGACGCGTGCCAGTGCCTCGTGCCAGCCGCCCATGCCGTCCGAGGTCATCAGCGTGGCGCCGGATTCGAAGCGCTGCTTGGCCTGCTGCGAGTTTCCCGCAACTGCGTCCGGGTGGACGGAGCCGTCGGCGAACAGCTTGGCGGTCCATTCCAGGGCGGCGCGGTACTCGTCGGTTTCGAACTTGTTCTGGAGCTTGCCGTCCACCTTCTTCCACTTGGGGACCACCCCGTGCATGAGCTGCGCACCCGTCCAGACGTCCTCGGAACCCCAGCGGTTCTTGGAAGCGTCCGTGAGTTCCTTCGCCACGCTCCGGTATTCGTCAGCGGACGTGGGCGGTTCGACGCCGAGTTCCTCGAAGAGGTCCGCACGATAGAAGATGGCGTCGGAGATCAGGGCTCCCGGGTAGGGCAGTCCATACAGTCCGCCCTCGAAACAGCCCATCTTCCAGGCCGCCGTGGGGATGTTGGCCAGGTTGGGGTACTTCTTGACCTTGTCGCCGGCCAGGAACGGTGAGAGGTCGGTGAAGATGCTGGTGGCGGCCTGGCCGAAGCGTGGCGGCATGTTCCAGGCGGGGATCACCGTCCAGTCCGGTACGTCCTTCGGCGAAGCAAGGACCGTCTGGACCTTGTCCGCGTAGGCGTTGCCGTCGTTGACCTGGAAATTGATGGTGGCGCCCAGCTTTTCATTGACGGCCTTGTAGTAGCTGTTATCCGGCAAGGCGGGCGGGACCGCCCACCACGCCGGGGTCATGGCGGTGTAGGTCCCGCCTGAGCCGGGCGTGCTGGCCACTGATTTGACCAGGGACTTCGGGATGGAAGTGAAGCCTGGCGTCGAACCGTTGACCGAGGGGATGTCCGGCTTGACCAGGTCCACCGGGATGTAGGACGGGACCAGTTTGGCCACGGTTTCGGCAAGACCCCCGGAGGTGGTGGCCTGCGGCGCAGACGCTCCGGTTCCGCAAGCCGTCAGCGCGGCGGGCGCAGCAGCAAGGAACACGGCGCCGCTGAGGATTCCCAGGAACGAACGTCGGTTGACACCGGTGGACCCGGCCTCGGCGAGCAGGGTGGAACCTGTTTTGTGGGGACGGCGGCCGCGTGACGGGTCCGCATGGTGACCAAGCATAATCAGCACTCCTTTGTGGTGGATCTTGCATCAGTGGTTTCGAAGGTTTGTCGAACCGCTTCGATTAAGATCAGGGTAGAGCATCGCCATTTGACCCGCAAGACTCAAACGTGTTGCGTGTCACAAAGAGCGGTGCCACACTGGACTTCGATGCATTTGTAGAAGCGCTTAAACAATCCCGCCGTACCATCACAGCCGATTGGACCCGCCGTGCCCCCTACCTCCCCAGCCACCGCCACCACGTCAAAGGCGCAAGGCCTCCTGGACTGCCTCTCCCGCGACCAGAAGATCGCCATGCTCCACCAGCACGCGCCCGCCGTCGAATCCCTGGGCCTCGCCCGGTTCCACACCGGAGCGGAGGCGGCCCACGGTGTGGCGTGGCTGGGGCCGGCCACAGTATTTCCGCAGCCCGTGGGCCTGGCCGCCAGCTGGGATGCGGACCTGATCCGCCGGGTGGGGACCGCCGTCGGGCGTGAAGTCCGGGGCAAGAAGGCGGATGACGCCAGCGTGAGCACCAATGTCTGGGCTCCTGTGGTGAACCCGCTGCGGCACCCGCTGTGGGGGCGCAACGAGGAGGGATTCTCGGAGGATCCGCACCTCACAGCTGCCCTGGCCGGGGCCTACTGTGCGGGGCTGAAGGGCGAGGATGAACGGTTCTGGCTGACGGTGCCCACGCTGAAGCACTTCCTGGCCTACAACAACGAGGCTGACCGGAACGTTTCCAACAGCCAGCTGCGGGCCCGCGTGCTCCACGAATACGAGCTTCCGGCCTACCGCGGACCCATCGAGGACGGCGTTGCCGGCGCTGTGATGCTTTCCTACAACCTGGTCAACGGCCGGCCGGCCCACGTCTCGGACCTCGTAGCCCGCGAGCTGCGGCAGTGGCGGAACGGGGAGGACATCGCCATCGTCACCGATGCCGGCGCGCCGTCCTCGCTGTACACCGCGGAGAAGTATTTCGACGACGGCGCGTCCGCCTATGCGGCTGCCCTCCGCGCCGGCGTGGACAGTTTCACCGAGGACAGCGACAACCCCGAGCCGTCGCTCAGGCACCTGCACGAGGCCCTGGACCGCGGGCTGATCACCGACGCGGGCATCGACCGCGCCGTGCTCCGGCTGCTCACGCTGCGGGAGCGGACCGGCGAATTCGAGCCCGACGGCGGCCCGTACGGCTCGCTCGGGCCTGGACTCGTGGGCGATCCGGCCCATGTGGCGCTGGCCCGGGAAGCGGCCCGGAAGTCGGTGGTGCTGCTTCGGAACGGACCGGCGGCCGGCACAGACAGTCCGCTGCTTCCGCTGGGTTCGGCGCCCGGAAAGGTGGCGGTGATCGGCGCCCTCGGCTCCACGGTCCTGAGCGACTGGTACAGCGGCACCCTGCAGGACGAGGTCAGCATTTTCGAAGGCCTTTCGGCGCGGTACGGCGACGTAGTGGCGGAAGCCGGCGTGGACGTGGTCTCACTCCGGTGCGTCCGGACCGGCACGTACCTCGGCGCCGGGGACCCTGGAACGGCCCTCACCGCCGGCGCTGCCGTGCCCGGGCCGGCAGAGACGTTCCTCCTCAAGGACTGGGGCGGCGGCGAATGCACCCTGCAGTCCCCCCGCACTGGCAGGTTTGTGGCCGCCGATGGCTACTACCTGGCCGCATCGGCGGACAGGGTGGGCGGCTGGGTGGTGCAGGAAACATTCCGCCTGCACCCCGCAGTGGACGGGACCGTGTCCCTCCAGCACATCGGTACCGGGAAGTGGGTCCGGATTGAGGCGCACACCGGAAGCGCCGCGCTGTCCGCGGCAACCGAAGAAACGGCTGACCGCTTCGCGCTGCGGACCGTCCGGTCCGGCCAGCAGGCCGCCCGGGACGCTGCCGCCGCGGCCGATGTCGCCGTCGTGGTGGTGGGCAATGATCCGCACCTGGGCGGCAGGGAAACCATCGACCGTTCCACCCTGGCCCTCCCCGAGCCCGAGCAGGAACTCATCCGCCTGGTCCGGGAAGCGAACCCGCGGACCGTCCTGGTGATCGCTTCCTCCTACCCTTACGCCCTGGGACCGCTGGCGGACACTCCCGCCATTGTGTGGACTTCTCACGCCGGCCAGGAGCTGGGGAGCGGCCTGGCGGACATCCTCAGCGGCGATTTCGAACCCACCGGACGGCTGGCCCAGACCTGGTGGCAGCGGGACGCCGACCTTCCCGACATCCTGGACTACGACCTCATCTCCTCGCAGGGCACGTACCTGTACAGCCAGGCGGAGCCGCTGTACGCACTCGGGCACGGCCTCGGGTACAGCACGGTCGGCTACGAATCCGTGACGCTGGCGGGTGAAGGGACAGCGGAGATCGGGATCGAGGTGGTGGTGCGCAACACCGGCACCAGGACCGCGTACGAACTCGTCCAGGTCTACGCGGCATCCCCCGGCCACCGTTTCGAGTTCCCGCGGCGGCTCCTGGTGGCGCACCGCCGGGTGGAGCTGGAACCCGGCGAGCGCAGGACCGTACGCATTCCGGTGCCGCTGGACCGGCTGGCCACGTTCAGTGTCACGGCCGGACGGATGCTGGTGGAGCCGGGAACGTACGAGCTGATGGCGGGTCCCTCGGCCAACAGCCTGCCGTTGGGCGTCGATTTGGAGGTGGCCGGCGGGGGCAGCGGCCCGCACCCCCGCGGCGCCTGGATCCGCGCCGAGCTGTTCGACGAATGCACTAACCTCGCGCTGGTGCCGGAAACGCCGTTGGCGGGTACCGCCGTCGCGCCCTTTTCAGCGCAGGAAAGCGCGACGGCGGTCTACCGCGGCTGGGAGGGCGGCAGGCCTGGGCGCGTGGCGCTCCGGCTCACGGCAGGCGCCGGCGCCGGCAGGGTGGCAGTCCAGTTGCCGGGACGCGGCGGCACGTGGACTGATGCCGCAGAGGCTGCCGTTGACCCCCGGTTCGACGGCGAACTGCTGCTCGAGCTGGCCGGCAGTGGCATGGCTGGCGGCAGCGGCCTGGAGGCCGTGCGGATCGTCCTGGCCGGTCCGCTGACGGTGAGCGGGCTGCGGGTGGACTGACCAAACCGGCGGGCCGCGGCTTATCCTTGCACGGTGGATCTCCTTCAGGCTCTCCTCTCGTTCGCCGTCGTCGCCGGTCTGCTGACCCTGGTCCCGGGCATCGACACCGCGCTGGTGCTCCGGTCCTCCATCTCCAGGTCGCGGAGTTTCGCGTTTGCCACCGCGCTGGGGATCAACACGGGCACCATGGTGTGGGGAATCGCCGCAGCCGTGGGCGTCTCGGCGCTCCTGGCGGCGTCGGAACTCGCCTACCGCGCGCTCACCCTTGCGGGCGCTGGGTACATGATCTGGCTCGGCGCGTCCCTGTTGTGGAAGAGCCGCGCCACGGCTCCTGCGGCGGGCTTGGCCGACGTACCCGGACCGGCGCTCCCGGGCCGCCAGCTGTTCCGGGGCTGGCTCACGGGAACCGGGAGCAACCTGCTCAACCCCAAAGTGGGGGTCTTCTACATTGCCACGATCCCGCAATTCATCCCGGCCGGTACCCCACCGCTGCTCATGGGAGTTTTGCTGGCCGGAGTCCACTGCGTGCTCGGCCTGGCCTGGTCAACGTTCCTGATCTACGGTGTGGGACTGGCCTCCAGATGGCTCAAGGGGGCCGGCAGCGTGAAGATCATCGACCGCATCACGGGCACGGTCCTGGTGGGCTTCGGTCTCAGGCTCGCGCTCGAGCCAAGCCACTAGGCCCGCCGCCAGGCCACTTTATGAGGGCCGCCTAGAGCGTGGCCGGATCGGTGTTGGCGCCGCAGAGGATGACCGCGACGCGCTCCCCTGCCGCCGGCACGTAGGCGCCGGCGTGCAGGGCGGCAAATGCCGCGGCGGCACCGTGTTCCACCACCAGGCGGTACTCATCCCAGAGCCGGCGGCGCGCGGCGACGATGTCGGCGTCGGACACCAGGACACTTTCGACGCCGGTCCTGACCGCCACCGCGAAGCCGATCCCGCCGATGCTGCGGGCTCCGAGGGAATCGGCGGCGACGCCGGACACCGCCACATCAACGGGATGCCCCGCCGCGAGCGCGGCGTGCAGCGTGGGTGCGGTTTCCGGTTCGACGGCCAGCACCTTGGCGCGGCCTTCCACGGCCGCGGCGATTCCGGCCATCAGCCCGCCGCCGCCCACCGCCACCAGCACGGTGTCCACGCCGCCCAGCTGGTCCAGCAGTTCGGATCCCACGGTGCCGGCGCCTGCCGCGATCTCGGGCTGGTCGTAGGCGTGGCAGTACACGGCGCCGGTTTGCTCGGCATGGGCAATGGCGGCCTCGTAGGCCACGGCGTATTCGGCACCGCCCTGGACAACCGTGGCACCGATGGCTTCGAGCTTCCGGACCTTGAAGGCGGGCGCAGACTCCGGCACAAACACAGTTGCCGGAACACCCAGCTGGGCGGCGGCATAGGCGTTGGCCAGCCCGGCGTTTCCACCGGAAGCCACCACCACGCCCACCTCGGGACGCAGCTCGCCGCGTTCCTTGCTGGCGAGGATCCGGTTGAGGGCGCCGCGGGCCTTGAAGGTTCCGGTGTGCTGCATGAACTCGCATTTGAACCAGACCGGCCCTGCGAAAGTTCCCGGGTCCGCTTCGAGGACCGGCGTCAGCCGGGTGAGGCCTTTGATCCGGGCAGCGGCCTGGTCGACGTCGGCGCGGGTAATCATGAAAGGGCTCCTGAGTGTGGCTGTTGGGGCACTCCAGCCTAGCGAAACCATCGATTGCTCCACTAACGCCGTTTTCAGCCCTCAAAAGGGCGTTACCGGAGCAGTCGTTAGACCTCGTCGTCAGTACCGGGTGTCTCCGTGCTGCACGAAGTGCGCGAACGGGGCCGTGGATTGGTGGAGTACGGGACTGAAGTAGTGACTGATCTGCGCAGGCTCAGACTGCCTGGCCAAGTTCGTCTCCTTCCCGGGCAAGGGACAGGGAGGGGCGCTGCAGCCGGCCGAGTGCTGCCGCAGCGCCCGAGCCTGGGTCTGCGGTGTATGTGAGGATGCGGTGGCCGGAATCGTCCGGCATTGTCAGGACCTCGAACCCCAGCTCCAGGGCGCCGAGCTGCGGGTGGTTCAATGTCTTGTTCCCTGACATGCAGTTCTCCACGGGGTGTTCGGCCCACATTGTCGCGAAATCCGGACTTTTGAGGGTCAGTTCGCCAACGAGTGCGGCGAGCCCGGTGTCGTCAGCGAACCGTCCGGAGAGCAGCCGCAGGGAGGCGACGGCGCGGCCGGCCTCTGCCCGCCACTGCGGATAGAGGCTGCGGGTTGCATCATCCAGGAAGAGCATCCGGGTCAGGTTCGGCCGTTCGGCCGGTGTGTCGGGGGCGTCAAAGGCCAGGTGGGAGGCAACCAGCCGGTGGCCGGCCTGGTTCCAGGCGAGGACTTCGGTGCGTTTGCCCAACACAACAGACGGAACCCGCATGGACTCGACCAGGCGCTTCGTTCCTGGCCGCGCATGGTCGGGCCGGTTCCGGGAGGCTTTGGGGTTACGGGGTTTGTTTCCGGAGAGGTCGGCGAGGTGTTTTCTTTCGACCTCGGTCAGGGCCAGCGCCCGGGCGAGGGAGTCAATGACGGAGTCTGAGGCGTTGATGTGCTGGCCCTGTTCGAGCCTGGCGTAGTAGGTCACGCTCATACCGGCCAGCATGGCAACCTCTTCCCGCCGCAGCCCGGGCACGCGGCGGGTCCCGTAGTCCATCAGCCCGACGTCGGCCGGGGTCAGCGCGTTCCGTCGTTTGCGGAGGAAGTCGCCCATGGCTCCTGGTTGATTCATACCTGTGAGTATTCACGAACATTCCCGAAGGTGGGTAGCACTGCCAGTGCTACCCCCAACACGGCGTGGCTGTTCCTGTCCGGCGTCGGCAGGGTGGAGTGGAAAACCTTCCCATGCAGTTCAGTGATTGGATCCTTCCGCGATGACAACACAGCACACCACGCCCCTCCCGCAACCCGCACCACCAGAACCGGCCACACCGGCAGTTCAGCACGGTTCCCTCCGGATGACCGGACGGCAGCGGCTGACCATGGTGCTGCTGTTGACGGCCAGCTTCACCCTCGCGGTGGACTTCTCCATCCTGAACGTCGCGCTGCCGCGGATCGGCGCCGACGTGGGGTTCTCCCTGGAGCACCTGCAGTGGATCGCGACGTCCTTCGCGCTGTGCGCGGCAGGGTTTACCTTGTTCTTCGGCCGGGTCGCTGACCTGTTCGGCCGCAAGCGGCTCTTCATCGCCGGCATGGCACTGCTCGGGATCGGCTCACTGGCAGGCGGGCTCGCCACCGACCCAGGGCTGCTGCTCGCCGCCCGCGCCGCCCAGGGCCTCGCCACCGCGGCCGTCACCCCGGCTGCGCTGTCGCTGCTCACCACGTCCTTCCCGGAGGGGCCGCTGCGGGACAAAGCACTGGGCCTGAACGGGTCGCTGATGGCCGCAGGGTTCACAGCCGGCGCGGTCCTGGGCGGGCTCCTGACCGATCTGCTGTCCTGGCGGTGGGCGTTCTTCATCAACATTCCCATCGCCGTCTTCGTCCTGCTCCTCGCTCCGAAGCTCCTCACCGAATCCGCCCGTGGAAACAAAACCAAGCTCGATCTCCCGGGCGCCTTCACCGTCACTCTCGCCCTGCTTTTGCTGGTCTTTGGCCTCACCACCGCCGGTGAAAAGGGCTGGGCCGAGCCGCTCGCCTGGGCACCGCTGGCAGCGGGCTTGCTCCTTTTCGTTGTGTTCTTCTTTATCGAGAAAAACACCGTACACGCGCTCGTGCCTGTGACCATCCTTCGGCGGAACAACATCGCCTGGGGCAACATCGCCGGGATCCTGGCGTTCGCCACCGAAACGTCCCTCGTGTTCGTGCTGACCCTCTACCTCCAGCAGGTCCTCGGCTACACACCGCTCGAGGCCGGACTTGCCTTCGCGGTTCTCGGCGCCGGCACCGTCGCCGGCGGGATCGTCGCTCCGAAACTGATCGGCAGAATCGGCACCAAGAACACCATCATCACCGGCCTCACAGTCCAGGCCGCCGCCACTGGGTCCCTGCTCTTTATCAACACAGACCAGGCCTCACTGAGCATCGTGCTGATCGCCACGTTCATCGGTGGCGTCGCGAACCTCGCAGCCATCGTCGGGTTCATGGTCACTGCCACCACGGGGCTCCACGACACCGAACAGGGCCTCGCCACCGGGCTGACCACCATGAGCCAGCAGATCGGAATCACCATGGGAATTCCGGTGATGAGCACCATCATCGCCGCATCCCTGCTCCAGTCCGGTGACGCCGGACCGGAGCAGGTACTGGGTGCAGTGCTGCCTGCAATCGGAATCAACGCCGCCCTCTGCCTCGCAACAGCAGCAACCGTCTTGGTCTTCCTTCGCCGCCGGTTGAACACCGGCTCCTAGCGGACCCCGGCAGTGGCGGGAAGGGAAGGTGCTCCGCTGCCTGGTTCCATGCCCGCCGCCGGAATGGCCGCCGTCGTGCTTTCAGGTGCTGCACCTCCGGCAGGTTCCCCCTCGGGCAGCTCGCCACGGAAGGCGCGGAGCATGGCTTCGCGGTCGAACTGGCCTTCCCATTTGGCCACCACGAATGTGGCCACACAGTTGCCCAGGAGGTTGACGGAAACACGCATGGAATCCATGAGCCGGTCCGCGCCGAGCAGCAGCGCAACGCCGGCCACCGGGAAGATCCCCAGGGCACCGGCGGTGGCGGAGAGCGCAAGGAAGGCGGAGCCGGGGACACCGGCCATGCCTTTGGAGGTGAGCATCAGGATGCCCAGGGCGGCGAGCTGCTGGCCGAGGTCCAGGTGGTGCCCGAACGCCTGCGCCAGGAAGAGCAGGGAGATGGAAAGGTAGAGCGCGGCGCCGTCGAGGTTGAACGAGTAGCCGGTGGGAACCACCAGTCCGGTGGTGGCGCGGGAGCAGCCGGCGTTGGTCAGCTTGGTCATGATACGGGGCAGGACCGATTCGGTGGAGGCCGTGCCCAGGGCCAGGAGGAATTCCTCCCGGGAGTACTTGATGAACTGCCAGAGGGGAACGCGCGGATAGACCCAGGCCACCACGAACAGCAGTCCGATGAAGACGATGGCGGCGCCGTAGCAGGCGGCGATCAGGAGTGCGTAGGTGCTCAGCGACCCCAGGCCGTACTGGCCGATGATGAACGCCATGGCGCCAAAGGCGCCGATGGGAGCAACCCGCATGACCCAGGCCATGATCTTGAAGAAGAGCTCAAGGACCGTCTCCAGCAGGCTGATCACGGGCATGCACCGTTCACGGCCCACCACCACGATCGCGGCTCCGAAGAACACCGAGAAGCAGAGCACCTGCAGCAGGCTGTTGCTGGCGAAGGCTCCCACGACACTGGTCGGGATGACGCCCAGCAGGAACTGGCCGGCGTCTTTGGGCGGCGCAGTTCCTGTCTTGGCGTTGACCGCATCCTGGGACAGCGTGCCCGGGTCGATGTTGAGCCCGGCGCCCGGCTGGACGATGTTGCCGACGATCAGGCCGAACACCAGGGCGAACAGTGTTGCTGCCGTGAAGTAGACGAGTGCCTTGACCCCGACCCTGCCGACCGCCTTGACGTCGCCCACCGCCGAGATGCCTGTGACGATGACCAGGAAAATCAGCGGCGCGATGATCATCTTGATGAGCTGGATGAAACCGTCGCCCAGCGGCCGCAGGCCGGAACCGATATCCGGCCAGAAGTGTCCTATCCCGATTCCCAAACACACGGCGATGAGGATCTGGAAGAACAGGGACGTGTAGAGCGGCTTCTTCGTCCGGGCCGGGGCTGCGGGCGCCGGGGCGCCGGAAGCGGCGTCCGCAGGGGCGGAGGGGAGGATCATGGCGTTGCCTATCAACGAAGGAAACGGCGGGAGGCCGTTTGGGTCACAGGCAACGCTGATATGTAGG
Organism: Arthrobacter sp. HS15c; assembly: GCF_040812005.1. Lineage (NCBI taxonomy): Bacteria > Bacillati > Actinomycetota > Actinomycetes > Micrococcales > Micrococcaceae > Arthrobacter > Arthrobacter sp. HS15c. The sequence continues at coordinate 107 of NZ_JBFOHM010000005.1, read as the reverse complement.
TCCGGCTGTCAAGAGGCAGTGGTGAGCGGCTCCTGGCTTTTGGTCCAGGGGCCGCCTCACTCAGGTGGCCGGCCGGTCGGTGGTGAAGGTGTTGGCGAGTCGTTTTC